>NZ_CP029562.1:6006175-6312694 GCF_004136315.1 Mesorhizobium sp. Pch-S | reverse complement strand
GACAGGAAAAGAGACGCGTCGCGGCTAATCTCGGTTGGTGTTGGTTGCCGACAAGACGCTGAAGAACTGCAGAGGAAGCGATGACACGGAAAAGCAAGGAACAGTTCGGGCTGGTGTCCGGAACGGTGACCACGCCGATCGGCCCGCTTGTCGTGATCGAGGACGAAGCCGACGCGCTCTTCATGGTCGAATTCGCTGACTGCGACCACCGCATGGACCGCTGGCTCCGGCATCGGCTTGCTTCCGGCCGCTATCGGTTGCGCGCAGGGACGATCTCGGCCAGGACAAGAGAGACGTTCGCTGCCTATTTCGACGGCGTGGTCGGCATCCTTCGCACCTTGCCCCTCAGGCTCGACGGGACATCATTCCAGAACGAGATGTGGACGACCTTGCGTGAGGTGATACCGGGCGAAACACTGGCCTATGGCGCTTTCGCCGAGAGGCTGGGGCGACCGAATGCAGCGCGTGCCGTCGGCCATGCCAACGGCACCAATCCGCTTTCGATCGTCGTACCCTGTCATCGCCTGGTCGGCGCCAACGGTGCACTCACCAAATACGGTGGCGGGCTGGAGCGCAAGCGCTGGTTGCTTGATCATGAAGCGCGTTGCGCCGGGGCCTGAATCGCCAGCGTCTCCGATCCAGGGCGAGCTGCCTCCACTGCATTTTTGGTCGCCTGTGCATCATGGGTGCGGCAGTTTGACATCGCTTGCCGCTGCTTCATACTCGCCCCGGGGATGAAGGGTGGGTCCGAAGTTTGATCCGCGGCCGGCACGGCAGCGGCTCATGCGTGAAACGAGGATGCGGTCTCCTGTCCGGCCTGATGGTCGCGGTGCCGCAGCGAGGAGGGACCGATGACCGATGCAACCCTGAAATCAGGCCAAACGGATGCGGCGGAGCCCAGCCTGCATCGCGTCATGGGGCCATGGCTGCTGCTGCTTTTTATTGTCGGCGACATCCTGGGCACCGGCATCTATGCGCTGACCGGGCAGGTGGCCAAACAGGTCGGCGGCGTGGTGTGGCTGCCGTTCCTGGTCGCCTTTATCGTCGCCGTCATCACCGCCTTCAGCTATCTGGAGCTGGTCACCAAATATCCTCGTGCAGCCGGCGCCGCGCTCTACACCCACAAGGCCTTCGGCATCCACTTCGTCACCTTCATCGTGGCCTTCGCGGTGATGTGTTCCGGCATTACGTCGGCCTCGACGGCTTCGCGCGCTTTCGCGGTCAACTTTTCTTCTGCTTTCGGTCTCGGGTTGGAAGGCGGCACCGGGATCATCCTGCTCGGCCTTGCATTCATGGCGATCGTGGCGGCGGTGAATTTCCGCGGCGTCGGCGAGAGCGTGAAGCTGAACGTTGTCCTGACCTGCGTCGAACTTACAGGCCTGCTCATCGTCATCGCCATCGGCCTTTGGGCGATCGGCATGGGGCAGGGCGACGTTTCGCGGGTCACCGAGTTCCATACGCCTGAGGGCGTCAACGCCTTCTGGCCTGTCATCGCCGCCACCACGCTGGCCTTCTTCGCCATGGTCGGTTTCGAGGATTCGGTGAACATGGCCGAGGAAACCAAGGAGCCGACCAAGATCTTTCCCAAGATCCTGCTTGCCGGCCTGCTGATCACCGGCGTGATCTACGTCCTGGTCTCGGTCTCGGCGGTCACGCTCGTCGAGCCGGCCGAACTCGGTGAGGGCGAAGCGCCGTTGCTGAAAGTGGTTTCTACCGGCGCACCGGGCTTCCCGATCTGGATATTCGCTTTCATCACCATGTTCGCGGTGGCGAACTCCGCACTGATCAACATGCTGATGGCCAGCCGTCTGGTCTATGGCATGAGCCGTGAGCATGTTCTGCCGCCAGTGCTCGGCAAGGTTCATGCGAGCCGCAAGACACCGTATATCGCCATCATCTTCACGACACTGCTCGCCTTCGGCCTGATCACCTTCGTCGGCTCGGTGCCGCAACTGGGTGGCACGACGGCATTGCTGCTGCTCTGCGTTTTCACCGTCGTCAACGTAGCGGTGCTGGTGCTGCGCAAGGACAAGGTCGACCATGACCATTTCACGGCGCCGACCATCCTGCCAGTGATCGGTGCCATCGCCTGCGGTTTCCTGACGGGACCATGGACCGGCCGCAATCCCGACCAGTACAAGATCGCCGGTGTGCTCCTGGCGATCGGCGTGGTGTTGTGGGTGGTCACCGTTTTCATCAATCGTGCAACGGGTGTCAAACCGGAAGCGCCGACGGTAGGCGAGGGCGGTATGCCCGGTCCCGTCAACTAGGCGATCGACAGGCTCGATTGAAAACGGCGGGTGTCTAAGCCCGCCGTTTTCGTGTGCTGTATCTTCCCGATGTGTCAGTCGAAGAAGGCCTCCACGACGTTGCGCTTGCCGAGCATGAAGGCATCAGCCACGTGCTGGAGCGGCGCGAGATCGACATCGGATTCATGGCTGCGCACCAGTTTGGAGAAGCGCCGGTACAGTGTCGGATATTCGGTGTCCGGGCCCTCCTGGAGCACCTTGCCGTCGACGGCGAGCCTGGAGCCGCCGGCTGAAAGCACCATCGAACCCTTGTCGGTCTCGGCCAGGATGTCCCAGCTTTGCGGTCCGGTCTGGCGCCAGTCGAAGTCGACGGCGACCGGGATGCCGGTGTCGGTGCGGAAGCTCACTTGAGCCGCGATCGGTGCGCAGCGGTTCTCGGGAAAGTCGAGCGTCGCCGCGGTGATGAACATCGGCGGCAGGATATGGGTGGCAATCGACAACGCATTGATGCCGGGGTCGAAGACGCCGAAACCGCCTGGCTGCCAGATCCAGTCCTGGTTCGGGTGCCACCGGCGGACGTCTTCCTTCCAGTTGATGGCTGCAGTCTTGATCCGCGCCGATGCAAGGAAAGCCCGTGCTGCTTCTACAGCGGGCGCGTAGCGCGAGTGCCAGGAGGCGAACAGTGTCACGCCTTTGCCGTTGGCGAGTGCCTTGAGCTGCTCGACTTCGCTCACCGTTGCGCCGGGTGGCTTTTCCAGGAAGACATGCTTGCCGGCAAGGATCGCTGCGCGCGCCGCGTCATGCCGGAACTGCGGCGGCATGCAAAGCGATACGGCCTCAATTTCCGGCGCGGCCGCCAGCAGCGTTTCGATGGCGGGATAGTTCGCGACGCCATCCACCTTTCCGTGTGGGCTGGCCGCTGCGACAAGTTTGTAGTCCTCGTCCCGGGCAAGTGCCGGCAGATGTTGGTCGCGGGCGATCTTGCCGACACCGACAATGGCTATGTTGATGGGGCGTGCAGCAGTCATCGCCAGCTTTCTTCAAGTTTGAGTTCGAATGGGCCACCGGCCAGGAAGCTCTCCAGCACCGGTTCGAAAGGTGAAGGATCGATGGCGTTGGCGCGCAACCAATCGTCCGAATAGTAGGTGTTGGCGTAACGCTCGCCTGAGTCGCAGATCAGCGTCACCAGCGAGCCGCTTTGTCCAGCTGCCACCATGCGCGCGGCGTGAAAGCACATCGCTGCGAAATTGGTGCCGGTCGAACCACCGACGCGGCGGCCAAGCCGGCGTGAAAGCACCCGCTTGGCTGCGATCGACAGCGCGTCCGGTATGCGCAGCATGTGGTCGATGACGCCGGGCACGAAGGACGGCTCGACCCGCGGCCGGCCGATGCCCTCGATGCGGGAAGGCCGTTCGCTGGAGCAGCCCGCATCGCGGGTCGAATAGCCTTCGAAGAACGCAGAATGTTCGACGTCGGCGACCGAGAGCCTCGTCGCGTGGCGTTTGTAGCGGATGTAGCGGCCGATGGTCGCCGAGGTGCCGCCGGTGCCGGCTCCCATCACCACCCATGAGGGAATCGGGAAGCGCTCCGTCCGCATCTGCTGGAAGATGGATTCGGCGATGTTGTTGTTGCCGCGCCAGTCGGTGGCACGTTCTGCGTGAGTGAACTGATCCATGAAGTAGCCGCCGAGTCGTTCGGCGAGCTCCGCGGATTCGGCGTAGATTCGCCGGCCGTCGTCGATGAAATGACACTTGCCGCCATAGTGCTCGATCGCGGCGATTTTTTCGCGCGACGTCGAACGCGGCATCACCGCATAAAAGGGCGAGCCGATCATGCGTGCGAAATAGGCCTCCGAAACAGCGGTGGATCCGGAGGATGCTTCGATCACTGCCGTGCCTTCACGGATCAGGCCATTGCACAGGGCATAGAGAAAGAGCGAGCGCGCCAGCCGATGCTTCAGGCTGCCGGTCGGATGCGTGGATTCGTCTTTCAGGTACAGGTCGATGCCGGGGAGGGGCGTCACGTCCAGCTTCCACAGATGGGTGTCGGCTGATCGATGCTGGTCGGCTTCGATGGCCGCGACGGCGCGGTCCGCCCAATCCCGCGATGTTGCCGTTTGGCCCTGCTCCCCAGCCACCGTCGTCTTCCGCTAGATCGGCTCGTCGAAGGTGACGATCGAGACTTCACCCTCGAGCGCGCCTTGATAGGCTGAAAGGTGTGGTTCCTCGTCGGGTTCTTCCTGCATCTCGCCGATCTGGTCGAGCTCGGCTTCGGCATACCCCTCGGCCGCGAGTGATTCCAGGGCGCGGCGCACGGCAGAATCATCGTCGGGTGCCATCAGCATCACATGGACACCTTCCGGCTTGCCGTTTTTCTTCTTCCAGACCCGACCTGTGATGATCATGACCGGACGGGGCTCGTCATTGTCGTTGAGAGGGTCCTGCAAAGACTGATTCCTTCATATGGGCCGCCCACACGGACGTTTTGCCCCTTTTTGCATGAAGCCGTGCCAGGGGACAGCCGCAACCCGGTCACTTTCTTCCTCGCATATGCAAAAAGGCGCAAGAATATTACATGCGTTGCGCGCATGGCAGCCAAGCCTCGGCCGAAGCGGAATTTCTAGGCTTGCGGGCTTGACGGTTTGCGATGTTGCGAGTAGAAGCCGCGACGTCTGAACCGATGTGAGGTCAGCTTTTCCGAGGCGTCGCGCCTTGGAGTTTGCCTCAAACAGGGTTCGTTTTACGAGCGAATGACATTTCCGTCACGCATGAAGCGGCAACGCTTCCTCTGCTTTTTGTTCGGGCAAGACCGCAAACGCGCGGTTTCGGCCCGAATTTGCGTATGGAAAGCCGCTTGAAACGGCCCATAACGGGTTTGCGACACGAGATTGAGAACTAGAAGGAAGGTTTAATGCCTACCGTAAACCAGCTGATCCGCAAGCCGCGCCAGGTGCCGGCAACGCGAAACAAGGTCCCGGCCATGCAGCAGAACCCGCAGAAGCGGGGCGTCTGCACACGCGTTTACACGACCACGCCGAAGAAGCCGAACTCGGCTCTGCGCAAGGTGGCCAAGATTCGTCTGACCAACGGTTTCGAAGTGATCGGCTACATCCCGGGTGAAGGCCACAACCTTCAGGAGCACTCGGTTGTCATGATCCGTGGCGGCCGCGTGAAAGACCTTCCGGGTGTGCGCTATCACGTCATCCGTGGCGTGCTCGACACCCAGGGCGTCAAGAACCGCAAGCAGCGCCGTTCGAAGTACGGCGCCAAGCGTCCGAAGTAAGGTTTTCCGGCTTCGGCGCTTTTTGTTTGTGCGCCAAGCCTGCGAGATTGAGAGACAAGAACCATGTCCCGTCGTCACAGTGCAGATAAGCGTGAGATCAACCCGGATCCGAAGTTCGGCGATCTGGTGATCACCAAGTTCATGAATGCCGTCATGTATGATGGCAAGAAGTCGGTTGCCGAGACGATCGTCTATGGTGCGCTCGATCAGGTGCAATCCAAGACCAAGCAGGAGCCGGTGTCGGTTTTCCATCAGGCGCTCGACAACGTCGCTCCGCACGTCGAAGTGCGTTCGCGTCGCGTCGGTGGTGCGACCTACCAGGTTCCGGTCGATGTTCGCCCGGAGCGTCGTCAGGCTCTCGCCATCCGCTGGCTGATCACGGCTGCACGCAACCGCAACGAGACCACCATGGTCGACCGCCTCTCCGGCGAGCTGATGGACGCGGCCAACAACCGCGGCACCGCTGTGAAGAAGCGTGAAGACACCCACAAGATGGCGGAAGCCAACCGCGCTTTCGCGCACTACCGCTGGTAAGCGCGAACGAGACTTGAGAGGCACCTCCCATGGCCCGCGAATATAAAATCGAAGACTACCGCAATTTCGGTATCATGGCGCACATCGACGCCGGCAAGACGACGACGACTGAGCGCGTCCTGTATTATACGGGCAAGTCGCACAAGATCGGCGAAGTCCACGACGGCGCTGCCACCATGGACTGGATGGAGCAGGAGCAGGAACGCGGCATCACCATCACGTCCGCTGCGACCACCACCTTCTGGCAGGGTCGTGACGGCAAGATGCGCCGCTTCAACATCATCGACACCCCCGGCCACGTCGACTTCACCATCGAAGTCGAGCGTTCGCTGCGCGTGCTCGATGGCGCCATTGCGCTGCTCGACGCCAACGCCGGTGTCGAGCCGCAGACCGAGACCGTCTGGCGTCAGGCCGACAAGTATCGCGTTCCGCGCATGATCTTCTGCAACAAGATGGACAAGATCGGCGCCGATTTCTACCGCTCGGTGGAGATGATCGGTTCGCGTCTCGGTGCGCAGGCTGTCGTCATGCAGCTGCCGATCGGCGCTGAGTCCGAGTTCAAGGGCGTTGTCGACCTGATCGAGATGAACGCACTGGTCTGGCGTGACGAATCGCTGGGCGCTGCCTGGGATGTCGTCGAGATCCCGGCCGACCTCCAGGCTCGCGCCGAGGAGTTCCGCGAGAAGCTCATCGAAGCCGCCGTCGAAATGGACGACGATGCGATGAATGCCTATCTCGAAGGCAATCTGCCGTCGAACGACCAGCTGCGTGCGCTGATCCGCAAGGGCACCATCGCAGTGAAGTTCTTCCCGATGTTCTGTGGCTCGGCCTTCAAGAACAAGGGCGTGCAGCCGCTGCTCGACGCCGTTGTCGAATACTTGCCGTCGCCGATCGACGTTCCCGCCATCAAGGGCGTTGACGCCAAGACCGATGCCGAGATCGAGCGTCATGCGGACGACAACGAGCCGCTGTCCATGCTCGCTTTCAAGATCATGAACGATCCGTTCGTCGGCTCGCTCACATTCGCCCGCATCTATTCGGGCAAGCTCACCAAGGGTTCGTCGCTCGACAACACCGTGAAGGGCAAGAAGGAACGCATCGGCCGCATGCTGCAGATGCACGCCAATTCGCGCGCCGACATCGAAGAGGCTTTTGCCGGCGACATCGTCGCTCTGGCCGGCCTCAAGGAAACCACCACCGGCGACACGCTGTGCGATCCGCTGCATCCGGTTATCCTGGAGCGCATGGAATTCCCGGATCCGGTCATCCAGATCGCGATCGAGCCGAAGACCAAGGGCGACCAGGAAAAGATGGGCCTCGCGCTGCATCGCCTGGCTGCCGAAGATCCGTCCTTCCGCGTCAAGACCGACGAGGAATCGGGCCAGACCATCATCGCCGGCATGGGCGAACTTCACCTCGATATCATCGTCGACCGTATGCGTCGCGAGTTCAAGGTCGAGGCGAATGTCGGCGCGCCGCAGGTTGCCTACCGTGAGACGATCACCCGTACCCACGAGCAGGACTACACCCACAAGAAGCAGACCGGCGGTACGGGCCAGTTCGCCCGCGTCAAGCTGGTATTCGAGCCGAATCCGGAAGGCGAGGACTACGTGTTCGAGTCCAAGATCGTCGGCGGTTCGGTTCCGAAGGAATACATCCCGGGTGTCGAAAAGGGCATCGGTTCGGTGATGTCTTCCGGCCCGTTCGCTGGCTTCCCGATGATCGGCGTCAAGGCGACGCTGATCGATGGCGCCTTCCACGACGTCGACTCCTCGGTCCTGGCCTTCGAAATCGCTTCGCGTGCTGCTTTCAGGGAAGCTGCCCCGAAGCTTGGCGTCCAGCTGCTTGAGCCGATCATGAAGGTCGAGGTCGTTACGCCAGAGGATTACGTCGGCAACGTCATCGGTGACTTGAACAGCCGTCGTGGCCAGATCCAGGGTCAGGAGACCCGCGGTGTCGCCGTCGTCGTCAATGCAATGGTGCCGCTGGCGAACATGTTCAAGTACGTCGACTCGCTGCGCTCGATGTCGCAGGGCCGCGCCCAGTACACGATGCAGTTCGACCACTACGAGCCGGTTCCGACTGCGGTCGCTCAGGAAGTCCAGAAGAAATACGCGTAATTCCGAGGAATTGCGTCAGTAACCAGGTTTAACGCCTTCGGGCATGCAGGAAATGGAGACCTCACATGGCAAAAGGTAAATTCGAGCGTACGAAGCCTCATGTGAACATTGGCACGATTGGTCACGTTGACCATGGCAAGACGTCGCTGACGGCAGCGATCACGAAGTACTTTGGCGAATACAAGCCTTACGATCAGATCGACGCGGCTCCTGAAGAGAAGGCGCGCGGCATCACGATCTCGACGGCGCACGTCGAGTACGAGACGCCGAACCGTCACTATGCGCACGTCGACTGCCCCGGCCACGCCGACTATGTGAAGAACATGATCACCGGTGCCGCCCAGATGGACGGCGCGATCCTGGTTGTTTCGGCCGCTGACGGCCCGATGCCGCAGACCCGCGAGCACATCCTGCTTGCGCGTCAGGTTGGCGTTCCTGCGATCGTGGTGTTCCTGAACAAGGTCGACCAGGTCGACGACGCCGAGCTTCTCGAGCTGGTCGAGCTGGAAGTTCGCGAGCTTCTGTCGAAGTACGAGTTCCCAGGCGACGACATTCCGATCATCAAGGGCTCGGCGCTTGCTGCTCTGGAAGACTCCAACAAGGAGATCGGCGAGACTGCGATCCGCAAGCTGATGGAAGAGGTTGACGCCTACATCCCGACGCCGGAGCGTCCGATCGACAAGCCGTTCCTGATGCCGATCGAAGACGTGTTCTCGATCTCGGGCCGCGGCACGGTTGTGACGGGTCGCGTCGAGCGCGGCATCGTGAAGGTCGGCGAGGAACTGGAAATCGTCGGCATCCGTCCGACCACGAAGACGACCTGCACGGGCGTCGAGATGTTCCGCAAGCTGCTGGACCAGGGCCAGGCTGGCGACAACATCGGCGCGCTGCTGCGTGGCGTTGACCGTGAAGGCGTCGAGCGCGGCCAGGTTCTGGCCAAGCCGGGTTCGGTGAAGCCGCACAAGAAGTTCAAGGCTGAAGCCTACATCCTGACGAAGGAAGAGGGTGGCCGTCATACGCCGTTCTTTACGAACTACCGTCCGCAGTTCTACTTCCGCACGACGGACGTGACGGGCATCGTCTCGCTGCCGGCCGGCACCGAGATGGTGATGCCTGGCGACAACATCACCGTTGACGTCGAGCTGATCGTGCCGATCGCCATGGAAGAGAAGCTGCGCTTCGCTATCCGCGAAGGCGGCCGTACCGTCGGCGCCGGCATCGTCGCTTCCATCGTCGAGTAAGAAGAACAAGAGATCTGTCGCGGGCGGGAATACGCCCGCGCCGCGCCAGAACAAGGAATAGACGCATGAACGGACAGAATATCCGCATCCGACTTAAAGCGTTCGATCACCGCGTGCTCGATGCTTCGACGCGGGAAATCGTTTCCACGGCCAAGCGCACCGGCGCTAACGTCCGCGGCCCGATTCCGCTGCCGACCCGCATTGAGAAGTTCACGGTCAACCGTTCGCCGCACGTCGACAAGAAGAGCCGCGAACAGTTCGAGATGCGCACCCACAAGCGCCTGCTCGACATCGTGGACCCGACCCCGCAGACGGTTGATGCGCTGATGAAGCTCGATCTGGCCGCCGGCGTGGACGTCGAAATCAAGCTCTAAGAGCTGAACCATGAGCCGGCGGGGTTACCCGACCTGCTCCTCTGAAGGAAGATGAACCTATGCGTTCAGGTGTAATTGCACAGAAGGTGGGAATGACCCGCATCTACAATGATGCCGGTGAGCATGTCCCCGTTACCGTTCTCCGCATGGAGAGCTGCCAGGTTGTCGCGCAGCGTACGCAGGAAAAGAACGGCTATACCGCTGTTCAGCTCGGCGTCGGGCTTGCCAAGGTGAAGAACACGTCGAAGGCCATGCGCGGTCATTTCGCCGCCGCCTCCGTGGAGCCGAAGGCCAAGCTTGCCGAGTTCCGCGTTTCGCCGGACAACCTCTTGGACGTCGGCGCCGAGCTGACCGTCGACCACTTCGTCGCCGGCCAGAAGGTTGACGTCACCGGTACTTCGACCGGTAAGGGTTTCCAGGGTGTCATCAAGCGCCACAACTTCGGTGGTGGCCGCGCGACCCACGGTAACTCGCTGTCGCACCGTGTGCACGGTTCGACCGGTCAGCGCCAGGACCCCGGCAAGGTGTTCAAGGGCAAGAAGATGGCCGGCCACATGGGTGCTACCCGCGTGACCACGCAGAACGTCGAAGTCGTTTCGACCGATGCCGATCGCGGCCTCATCCTCATCCGTGGCGCGGTTCCGGGCACCAAGGGCGCCTGGATCCTGGTTCGCGACGCCGCCAAGGTGGCTCTGCCTGCCAACGCGCCGAAGCCGGCCGCGATCCGCGCCGCCGCCAACAATCAGGCTCCGGCCACCGAGGGAGCGGAATAATGGACCTCAAGATCACCACTCTCGCCGGCAAGGACGCCGGCAAGGTGAAGCTCTCGGAAGAGATCTTCGGCCTTGAGCCCCGCGAGGACATCCTCGCCCGCGTCGTTCGCTGGCAGCTCGCCAAGAAGCAGCAGGGCACGCATCAGGCCAAGGGCCGCGCCGACATCGCGCGCACCGGTGCCAAGATGTACAAGCAGAAGGGTACGGGCCGCGCCCGTCACTCCTCGGCACGCGCTCCGCAGTTCCGCGGCGGTGGCAAGGCTCATGGCCCGGTTGCCCGCAGCCACGAGCACGACCTGCCCAAGAAGGTCCGCGCGCTCGGCATCAAGCACGCTCTGTCGGCCAAGGCGAAAAGCTCTTCGCTCATCGTCGTGGACGAGCTGAAGCTGGCCGAAGCCAAGACCAAGGCTCTGGTCGAGAACTTCGCGTCGCTCGGCCTGACCAACGCTCTGTTCATCGGCGGTGCCGAACTCGACCAGGGTTTCAAGCGGGCTGCTTCGAACATCCCGAACATCGACGTGCTGCCCATCCAGGGCATCAACGTCTACGACATTCTGCGCCGCGGCACGCTGGTCCTTTCCAAGGCCGCCGTCGAGGCTCTCGAGGAGCGCTTCAAATGACCGACCTTCGTCATTACGACGTGATCGTCTCGCCGGCGATCACCGAAAAGTCGACCATGGCGTCCGAGCAGAACCAGGTGGTCTTCAACGTCGCCAAGAAGGCGTCGAAGCCGGAGATCAAGGCAGCAGTCGAGGCGCTGTTCGGCGTCAAGGTGACGGCTGTGAACACGCTGGTCCGCAAGGGCAAGGTGAAGCGCTTCCGCGGCACGATCGGCCGCCAGGGCGACGTCAAGCGAGCAGTGGTGACGCTGGCCGATGGCCAGTCGATCGACGTCGCGACGGGTCTCTGAGCTAGGCCGCGAGGACAACGACAATGGCACTGAAGAAATATAACCCGGTAACGCCAAGCACCCGCCAGCTGGTCATCGTCGACCGCTCGGGCCTGCACAAGGGCAAGCCCGTCAAGGGTCTGACCGAAGGCTTGACCAAGTCGGGCGGTCGCAACAACTACGGTCGCATCACGGCCCGCTTCATCGGCGGCGGTCACAAGCGCACCTACCGCATCATCGACTTCAAGCGTCGCAAGCTTGATGTCGTCGGCACGGTCGAGCGCCTGGAATATGACCCGAACCGCACGGCCTTCATCGCTCTCATCAAGTATGAGGACGGCGAGCTGAACTACATCATCGCCCCGCAGCGCCTGCAGGCCGGTGACAAGGTCGTGGCTGGTGAATCGGTTGACGTGAAGCCGGGCAACGCGATGCCGCTCTCGGCCATGCCGGTCGGCACCATCGTGCACAACATCGAGCTGAAGCCCGGCAAGGGCGGCCAGGTCGCCCGTTCGGCTGGTGCATATGCCCAGCTCGTCGGCCGCGACCAGGGCATGGCGATCCTTCGCCTGAACTCCGGTGAGCAGCGCATCGTGCACGGCTCGTGCTTTGCGACCGTCGGCGCCGTGTCGAACCCTGACCACGGCAACATCAACGACGGCAAGGCCGGTCGTTCGGTGTGGCGCGGCAAGCGTCCGCACAACCGCGGTGTTGCCATGAACCCGGTCGACCATCCGCACGGCGGTGGTGAAGGCCGCACCTCGGGTGGCCGTCATCCGGTCACGCCGTGGGGTAAGCCTACCAAGGGTAAGAAGACGCGGTCCAACAAGGCGACCGATAAGTTCATTGTGCGCTCGCGCCATCAGCGCAAGAGCTAAGAAGAGGTAACGCCAAGTGACTCGTTCGATTTGGAAAGGCCCCTTCGTCGACGGCTACCTTCTGAAGAAGGCAGACAAGGTTCGTGAAGGTGGTCGTAGTGAGGTGATCAAGATGTGGAGCCGCCGCTCCACCATCCTGCCGCAGTTCGTCGGCCTCACCTTCGGTGTCTACAACGGCCAGAAGCATGTCCCGGTCTCCGTGAACGAGGACATGGTCGGTCACAAGTTCGGTGAATTCGCTCCGACCCGGACCTATTACGGTCACGGCGCGGATAAGAAAGCGAAGAGGAAGTAATCATGGGCAAGGCCAAAGCTCCGCGCAGGCTTGCTGATAACGAGGCTCGTGCCGTTCTGCGCACGATCCGCATCAGCCCTCAGAAGCTGAACCTGGTTGCTGCGATGATCCGCGGCAAGAAGGTTGCGGCTGCGCTCAACGATCTCGAATTCTCGCGCAAGCGGATTTCGGACACCGTGAAGAAGACGCTGGAATCGGCGATCGCCAACGCGGAAAACAACCACGACCTCGATGTCGATGCGCTGATCGTGGCTGAGGCCTACGTCGGCAAGTCGATCGTCATGAAGCGTTTCCACGCTCGTGGCCGCGGTCGCGCCAGCCGTATCGAAAAGCCGTTTTCGCACCTCACGATCGTCGTGCGTGAGGTTGAAGAGAAAGGGGAGGCCGCATAATGGGTCAGAAAATCAATCCGATCGGTCTCCGTCTCGGCATCAACCGCACCTGGGATTCCCGCTGGTACGCAAACACCGGCGAGTACGGCAAGCTGCTGCATGAAGACCTGAAGATCCGCGAATATCTTGAGAAGGAACTCAAGCAGGCCGCGATCTCCAAGATCGTCATCGAGCGTCCGCACAAGAAGTGCCGCGTGACCATTCACGCTGCTCGTCCGGGTCTGATCATCGGCAAGAAGGGCGCCGACATCGAGAAGCTGCGCAAGAAGCTGACCGAGATGACGCAGTCCGAAACGCACCTCAACATCGTTGAAGTGCGCAAGCCGGAGACCGACGCGACGCTGATCGCCCAGTCGATCGCCCAGCAGCTCGAGCGTCGTATTGCCTTCCGTCGCGCCATGAAGCGCGCCGTGCAGTCGGCGATGCGCCTCGGTGCCGAAGGCATCCGCATCAACTGCTCGGGCCGTCTCGGCGGCGCCGAAATCGCCCGCATGGAATGGTACCGTGAAGGCCGCGTGCCGCTGCATACGCTGCGCGCCGATGTCGACTACGGCACCGCCGAAGCCCAGACCGCTTATGGTATCTGCGGCGTGAAGGTGTGGGTGTTCAAGGGCGAGATCCTCGAGCACGACCCGATGGCCTCGGAACGTCGTGCCACCGAAGGCGATCATTCGCAGGGCGGTGAGCGCTCCGAGCGCAGCCGTCGTCGCGAAAACGCCTGATTGGCATAGGAATTTGGAGTTAGAACGATGCTGCAGCCAAAGCGCACAAAGTTCCGTAAGCAGTTCAAGGGCCGCATCCACGGCACCGCGAAGGGCGGCACCAACCTGGATTTCGGCGGCTTCGGATTGAAGGCGCTGGAGCCGAACCGCGTCACCGCGCGTGAGATCGAGGCGGCCCGCCGCGCGATCACCCGCGAGATGAAGCGCGCCGGCCGGGTCTGGATCCGTGTGTTCCCGGACGTTCCGGTGACCTCGAAGCCGACCGAAGTCCGCATGGGTAAGGGTAAGGGCGCGGTCGACTACTGGGCTTGCCGCGTCAAGCCAGGCCGCATCATGTTCGAGATCGACGGTGTGTCGGAAGAGATCGCTCGCGAGGCCCTTCGCCTCGGCGCCGCCAAGCTCTCGGTTCGCACGCGCTTCGTGCAGCGCATTGCAGAATAAGGAAGGGCTAAGAGATGAAGGCCTCTGATGTACGTATGAAGACCGTCGACGAGCTCGACGCTGATCTTGCCGACCTGAAGAAGGAGCAGTTCAACCTGCGCTTCCAGAAGGCTACCGGCCAGCTCGAAAAGACCGCGCGCGTGAAGCAGGTCCGCAAGGACATCGCGCGCATCAAGACAATCGCTGCTGAAAAAGCAGCGGCCAAGAAGGCATAAGGACGAGAATCATGCCAAAGCGCATCCTGCAGGGCACCGTCGTCAGCGACAAGAACGAGAAGACGGTCGTCGTCAAGGTCGAGCGTCGCTTCACCCATCCGGTGATGAAGAAGACCGTGCGCATGTCGAAGAAGTACAAGGCGCATGACGAGAACAACACCCACAAGGTGGGCGACCAGGTGTCCATCCAGGAATCGGCTCCGATTTCCAAGGATAAGCGCTGGGTCGTGATCGGTTCCGATCAGGCGTAACGAAACGAATTTTGGACAGACCGGGGAGGGGCTTTTGAGTCCGTCCCGATAGCGAAGAAGAAGGCGGCCAGTCATGATTCAGATGCAAACAAACCTCGACGTCGCGGACAACTCCGGCGCCCGTCGTGTCATGTGCATCAAGGTGCTGGGCGGCTCGAAGCGGAAGTACGCCTCCGTTGGCGACATCATCGTGGTGTCGATCAAGGAAGCCATTCCGCGCGGCCGCGTGAAGAAGGGTGACGTGATGAAGGCGGTCGTGGTTCGCACGGCCAAGGACATCCGTCGTCCGGACGGCAGCGTGATCCGTTTCGACAAGAACGCAGCCGTTCTCGTCGATAACAAGAAAGAGCCGGTGGGCACCCGTATCTTCGGGCCGGTTCCGCGCGAACTTCGTGCGAAGAACCACATGAAGATCATCTCGCTCGCACCTGAAGTGCTGTAAGGAGCCGGAGAAATGCAAAAGATCCGCAAAGGCGACAAGGTCGTCGTGCTTTCCGGCAAGGACAAGGGCCGCTCCGGCGAAGTCCTGTCCGTCCAGCCGAAGGAAGACACCGCGATTGTTCGCGGTATTAACATTGTGGTTCGCCACCAGCGTCAGACCCAGGCCCAGCAGGGCGGTCTGATCCGCAAGGAAGCGCCGATCCACCTTTCGAACATCGCCGTTGCCGATCCCAAGGATGGCAAGCCGACCCGCGTTGGCTTCAAGCTTGAGAAGGACGGCAAGAAGGTACGAGTCGCCAAGCGCTCGGGAGAAGTCATCAATGGCTAAGGCAGCACAAACCGCGCAGAACACGCCGCGCCTGAAGCAGGTCTACAACGAGACCATCAAGAAGGCGCTGCAGGAGCAGTTCAAGTACGACAACGAGATGCAGATTCCGCGCATCGACAAGATCGTGCTGAACATGGGTGTCGGCGAAGCCACCGGCGACTCCAAGAAGCCTTCGGTGGCTGCCGAAGATCTCGCGATGATCGCTGGCCAGAAGCCGGTTATCACTCGCGCTCGCAAGTCGATCGCCGGCTTCAAGGTTCGCGAGAACATGCCGATCGGCACCAAGGTAACGCTTCGCAAGGAGCGCATGTATGAATTCCTGGACCGCCTGGTCAACATCGCGCTGCCGCGCGTTCGCGACTTCCGCGGCCTGAATCCGAAGAGCTTCGATGGTCGTGGCAACTACGCCATGGGCATCAAGGAGCACATCGTGTTCCCGGAGATCAACTACGACAAGGTCGATCAGATCTGGGGCATGGACATCATCGTTTGTACGACTGCGAAGACGGACGACGAAGCCAGGGCACTGCTCAAGGCTTTCAACTTCCCCTTCCGCCAGTAACGGCAGCGAGCAAAGGAAAAATCTGAAATGGCAAAGACCAGCTCAGTCGAAAAGAACAACCGGCGCCGCAAGCTTGTGGACCAGTACGCTGCCAAGCGTAAGGCCCTCAAGGAAATCGTCATGGATCAGTCCAAGCCGATGGACGAGCGCTTCCGCGCCCAGCTGAAGCTCTCGGCTCTGCCGCGTAACTCGGCCAAGATCCGCATCCGTAACCGCTGCGAAGTCACGGGCCGTCCGCGCGCCTTCTATCGCAAGCTCAAGGTCTCGCGTATCGCGCTTCGCGATCTCGGCAATACTGGCCAGATCCCGGGCCTGGTCAAGTCGAGCTGGTAAGGAGGACAAGAAATGTCATTGAGTGATCCTCTCGGCGATATGCTGACCCGTATCCGTAACGCCTACGGCCGTAAGAAGTCGTCGGTGTCGACCCCGGCGTCGCGTCTGCGCGCCCGCGTTCTCGACGTGCTGAAGTCGGAAGGCTACATCCGCGATTACAGCCAGACCGACTTCGACAACGGCAAGTCGGAAATCGAGATCGAACTGAAGTATTTCGACGGCAATCCGGTCGTGCGCGAAATTTCCCGCGTTTCGAAGCCGGGCCGCCGCGTCTACGTTTCGGCCAAGTCGATCCCGCAGGTTGCCAATGGCCTCGGTATCGCCATCCTTTCGACCCCGAAGGGCGTTATGGCTGATCACGAAGCACGCGAGCAGAACGTCGGCGGCGAAGTCCTCTGCCAGATCTTCTGATCGGCGAGTTGAGATAGGAAGGACGAGAGAAAATGTCTCGTATTGGTAAGAAACCCGTCTCGGTACCGGCCGGTGTAACCGCTTCTGTCAACGGCCAGACCGTGACAGCCAAGGGCCCGAAGGGTGAACTGAAGTTCGTGGTCAACGACGAAGTCCTGGTCAAGCTGGACGAAGGCCAGATCGCCGTCGAACCGCGGGATCAGTCGAAGGACGCACGCTCCAAGTGGGGCATGTCGCGCACCCAGATCGTCAACATCCTGACCGGTGTGAAGGACGGCTTCGAGAAGAAGCTCGAGATCACCGGCGTCGGTTACCGCGCCGCCATGCAGGGCAAGAACCTGCAGCTCGCGCTCGGCTTCTCGCACGATGTGGTTTATGAGACCCCGCAGGGCATCACGATCACGGTAGGCAAGCCGACCGAAATTACCGTTTCGGGTATCGACAAGCAGCAGGTCGG
The DNA here is from genome assembly GCF_004136315.1 of Mesorhizobium sp. Pch-S. Taxonomy (NCBI): domain Bacteria; kingdom Pseudomonadati; phylum Pseudomonadota; class Alphaproteobacteria; order Hyphomicrobiales; family Phyllobacteriaceae; genus Mesorhizobium; species Mesorhizobium sp. Pch-S. The sequence goes on along the minus strand of NZ_CP029562.1, from coordinate 6,295,506 downwards.
CCAGGTCGCTGCTGAGATCCGCGAATACCGCGGCCCAGAACCCTACAAGGGCAAGGGCGTGCGTTATGCTGGCGAGAAGATCGTCCGCAAGGAAGGCAAGAAGAAGTAATCGGCTCGGCCCTGAACGGATTGTTCGCACAGGGCCGGACCAACGAAATGCAACGCCACGGGATGTTGCCGCGGGAGGAGAAAAACCTACCGCACAGGGCAACCCCCGTCTTACAAGGCAGGAACTACGACCATGGCAACCAAAGAAGCCACTCTGCGCCGCTCGTCGCGCATCCGTCGCCAGATCAAGGCAGTCGCCAACGGCCGCCCGCGTCTTTCGGTACACCGCACTTCAAAGAACATCTACGTCCAGGTGATCGATGATGCCAGCGGCCACACCATCGCTGCTGCGTCGACGCTCGAGAAGGATTTCAAGGCGACCAAGAAGACCGGTGCCGACGCAGCAGCTGCCGCTGCCGTTGGCAAGCTCGTCGCCGAGCGCGCCATCAAGGCTGGCATCAAGGATGTCGTCTTCGACCGCGGCTCCTACATCTATCATGGCCGCGTCAAGGCGCTGGCCGAAGCCGCCCGTGAAGGTGGCCTGAACTTCTAAGTTCGCACCTTTCCGAAAGCCGGCTTCGAAAAGGGGCTGACATTTCGGAACGGATCGTGCAGAAGGCACAAGTTTTTCGCCGCCGGCGACCTCGTAAAGAGGCGCCGGCATTTCAGCAACCCGTGCTTCCGGAAAAGAACAAGGACTAGGATATGGCACAGGAACGTAGGGAAGGCGGCCGCGAGCGTGGCCGTGACCGCGAAGAGCGCGACGACGGCATCGTCGACAAGCTCGTACACATCAACCGCGTCGCCAAGGTGGTGAAGGGTGGTCGTCGCTTCGGCTTCGCCGCACTCGTCGTCGTCGGCGATCAGAAGGGCCGCGTCGGCTTCGGCCATGGCAAGGCACGCGAAGTGCCTGAGGCAATCCGCAAGGCGACCGAATCCGCCAAGCGCGAGATGATCTTCGTGCCACTGCGTTCGGGCCGCACGCTGCACCACGACGTCGAAGGACGCTGGGGCGCCGGCCGCGTTCTGCTGCGCACCGCCAAGCAGGGTACCGGTATCATCGCCGGCGGCCCGATGCGCGCTGTCTTCGAGACGCTCGGCATGCATGACGTCGTCGCCAAGTCGATGGGCTCGTCGAACCCTTACAACATGGTTCGCGCCACCTTCGACGCCCTGAAGCGCCAGATGCATCCGAAGGATGTGGCTGCTGCGCGTGGCATCAAGTATTCGACCCTTCAGGCCCGCCGCGGCAATGCCGTTGCGGCTGATGAATAGTCGATAGCTTAGAGGGACCACCAACATGGCCAAGAAAGCTACCAAGACTGTCACCGTTGAGCAGATCGGCTCGCCGATCCGTCGTCCGAAGGAACAGCGTGCAACGCTGGTCGGCCTCGGCCTCAACAAGATGCACCGCAAGAGCACACTGGAAGATACGCCTTCCGTGCGCGGCATGATCGCGGCTGTCCAGCATCTCGTCCGCGTTGTGGACGAGAAGTAAGCCGCAGGAGAAGAATCATGAAACTCAACGACCTGCGTGACAAGGACGGCGCGACCAAGGCTCGCAAGCGTCTCGGACGCGGCATTGGCTCGGGCTCCGGCAAGACCGCTGGCCGCGGCGTGAAGGGTCAGAAGGCCCGTTCCGGTGTTGCCATCAACGGCTTCGAGGGTGGCCAGATGCCACTCTACCGCCGTCTGCCGAAGCGCGGCTTCAACAACATCTTCGCCAAGAGCTTCGCCACGGTGTCGCTCGCCCGTATCCAGACGGCGATCGATGCCAAGAAGCTTGATGCCAAGGAAACCGTGACCGGTGAGGCACTCGTCAAGGCCGGCGTCATTCGCCGCCTCAAGGATGGCGTGCGCGTCCTTTCGGATGGCGAACTCAAGGCAAAGCTCAGCTTCGACGTGGCCGGCGCTTCAAAGGCGGCCATCGAGAAGATCGAGAAGGCCGGCGGTTCGGTGAAGCTGCCCGAAAAGGCATCTGCCGAATAATATCTTAGACAAGCGGCCGCGCACGACGCGGCCGCTTGCATCTTGGCATTGCCGAGCCTATGTCCGGAGCTCGGTGATAGGCGCTGCCCGAAGCGGGCGCTCCCGCGTCATCTGGCGGAGAAATTTCCATGGCTTCGGCTGCTGAACAACTGGCGTCCAATCTCAATTTCGCGGCCTTTGCCAAGGCCGAGGATCTCAAGAAGCGCATCTGGTTTACGATCGGCGCTCTCCTCGTGTATCGCCTTGGCACGTACATCCCGCTTCCAGGCATCGATCCAGCCGCGTTCTCGCAGGCTTTCCAGTCGCAGTCCAAGGGCGTGCTGGGCATGTTCAACATGTTCGCCGGCGGCGCCGTGCAGCGCATGGCGATCTTCGCGCTGGGCATCATGCCCTACATCTCCGCTTCCATCATCATGCAGCTGATGACGTCGGTCATTCCGTCGCTCGAAGCGCTGAAGAAGGAAGGCGAGCAGGGTCGCAAGATCATCAATCAATACACCCGCTACGGCACAGTGCTGCTCGCCATCGTGCAGGCATACGGCATTTCGGCGGGGCTCGAGAACGGCAACGGCATCGTCACCGATCCGGGCATGTTCTTCCGCATTTCCACCGTGATTACACTGGTGGGCGGCACCATGTTCCTGATGTGGCTGGGTGAGCAGATCACTGCACGCGGCATCGGCAACGGCATTTCACTGATCATCTTCGCCGGTATCGTCGCCGGCCTGCCAAGCGCGATTTCAGGCACGTTGGAACTCGGCCGCACCGGTGCGCTGTCAACTCCGCTTATCCTGGCCATCATCATCCTGGCTGTCGTGGTCATCGCGCTGATCGTCTTCTTCGAGCGGGCCCAGCGCCGGCTCTTGATCCAGTATCCGAAGCGTCAGGTTGGCAACCGGATGTTCCAGGGCGACACGTCGCACCTGCCGCTGAAGCTCAATACGTCGGGCGTCATTCCTCCGATCTTCGCTTCGTCGCTGCTGCTTCTGCCGGCGACCGTTGCCGGGTTCTCAAGCACGACCAACCTGCCGGCCTGGGCGAACACCGTGCTGGCGTCGCTGGGTCACGGCCAGCCGCTCTACATGGCATTCTATGCGGCCATGATCGTGTTCTTCGCATTCTTCTATACGGCGATCGTCTTCAATCCGAAGGACACCGCCGACCAGTTGAAGAAGCATTCCGGCTTCATCCCCGGTTACCGTCCGGGAGAGCGGACTGCCGAGTACATCGACTACGTGCTTACCCGCATCACCGTGATCGGCGCCATCTATCTGGTTGTCATCTGCTTGATGCCGGAATTCCTGATTTCGGCGACTGGCGTACCGTTCTACCTTGGTGGCACTTCGCTTCTGATCGTGGTCAGTGTAACGCTCGACACCGTTGCGCAGATTCAGGGTCATCTGATCGCGCATCAGTACGAGGGTCTGATCAAGAAGTCGAAGCTGCGCGGAGGTAAGAGGGGTAGATGAGGTTGATATTGCTTGGCCCGCCTGGTGCGGGCAAGGGGACGCAAGCGCAGCGACTGGTTGAAAAACATGGCATTCCGCAACTCTCCACCGGAGACATGCTGCGTGCTGCGGTCAAGGCGGAAACACCCGTAGGTCTCAAGGCCAAGGCCGTGATGGACGCCGGTGAACTGGTGTCCGACGCTATCGTCAACGCCATCGTTGCCGAGCGCATCGACCAGGCCGATTGCGCCAAAGGGTTCATCCTTGACGGCTATCCGCGCACGCTGGCGCAGGCCGACGCTGTGGAGGCGATGCTGGCGGAGCGCAAGCTGAAGCTGGACGCCGTCATCGAACTCGTTGTCGACGACAAGGTGCTTGTCGGCCGAATCGTCAAGCGCGCGCAGGAAGCAGCGGCCGCCGGACAGCCGGTGCGCAAGGACGACAACCCCGAAGTCTTCGAGGAGCGTCTGCGCGAATATTACAAGAAGACTGCTCCGCTCATCGGTTATTACCATGCCAAGGGCATGTTGAAAGGCGTCGACGGCATGGCCGACATCGATGCCGTGACCGGTCAGATCGAGACCATTCTGGCAACGGCTGTCCAGAAATGAACAATTAAGCTTGACTGGGCCGGGCTGCTGGAGTAAGGCGGCCCGTCTCCCTATCAGGCATGAGCTTTGCTTGTCCGTGAGGACAAGGCAGCCGCTTTGAACAGGAACTCCCGCATGGGCCGGCCTCCACCGGACGCGGGTTCACGCAAAGCGCCGGTTCGACGTCGTCGTCCGGCCCAAATGGAGAAAGAGAAGACATGGCTCGTATAGCCGGCGTTAACATTCCGACCAACAAGCGCGTCGTCATCGCGCTTCAGTACATTCACGGCATTGGCAAGAAGTTCGCCCAGGAGATCGTCGAAAAGGTCGGCATCCCGGCCGAGCGCCGCGTCAACCAGCTGACCGATGCCGAAGTGCTGCAGATCCGCGAGACGATCGACCGCGACTATCAGGTCGAAGGTGATCTGCGTCGTGAAGTCTCGATGAACATCAAGCGTCTGATGGACCTCGGCTGCTACCGCGGCCTGCGTCACCGTCGTTCGCTGCCGGTGCGCGGTCAGCGTACCCACACCAACGCCCGCACCCGCAAGGGTCCGGCGAAGGCGATCGCCGGCAAGAAGAAGTAATTTGGCGGCAGTCGCCAGTAGGCAATGGGCAGTCGGATAACACGACTGCCGACTGCCGAAGTCCGACTGCCTCCAGGTGGAGCCGCTGGCATTACGGCGGTGTAGAGATCAACTGAAAGGACTACCATGGCCAAGGAAGCCGCACGCGTCCGTCGCCGCGAACGCAAGAACATTTCGTCGGGTGTCGCTCACGTCAACTCGACCTTCAACAACACCATGATCACCATTTCCGACGCACAGGGCAATGCGATTGCCTGGTCGTCGGCTGGCGCCCAGGGCTTCAAGGGTTCGCGCAAGTCGACCCCGTTCGCTGCCCAGATGGCCGCCGAAGACGTCGCCAAGAAGGCGCAGGAACACGGCATGCGTATGCTCGAGGTCGAGGTTTGCGGTCCGGGTTCGGGTCGTGAGTCGGCGCTTCGCGCGTTGCAGGCTGCGGGCTTCACCATCACTTCGATCCGTGATGTGACGCCGATCCCGCACAACGGCTGCCGTCCGCGCAAGAAGCGCCGCGTCTAACAGCTTTTCGAATGCCACCGGGAACGCCTCGCGCGTTCCCGAATGGTTTCCAGGTCGCCCACCACGATTGGATGGTGGTGGGGAAACGGAAGGGTAGAAAATGATCCAGAAGAACTGGCAGGAACTGATCAAGCCCAACAAGATCGACTTTTCGTCGAAGGGCAAGACGCTGACGACGCTGGTCGCAGAGCCGCTGGAACGCGGTTTCGGTCTGACCTTGGGCAACGCGCTGCGTCGCGTGTTGCTTTCGTCGCTGCGTGGTGCGGCTGTTACCGCCGTGCAGATCGACGGCGTACTGCATGAATTCTCGTCCATCGGCGGTGTGCGCGAGGACGTGACCGACATCGTGCTGAACATCAAGGAAATCGCCATCAAGATGGAAGGCGATGGTCCGAAGCGCATGGTCGTGCGCAAGCAGGGCCCGGGTGCCGTCACGGCTGGTGACATCCAGACCGTTGGCGACGTCGAGATCCTGAACCCTGACCACGTCATCTGCACCCTCGACGAGGGCGCGGAGATCCGTATGGAGTTCACCGTCGACACCGGCAAGGGTTATGTGCCGGCTGAGCGCAACCGCGCTGAAGACGCGCCGATCGGGCTATTCCGGTCGACTCGCTCTACTCGCCGGTCAAGAAGGTCTCCTACAGGGTCGAGAACACCCGCCACGGCGAGGAACTCGACAAGGACAAGCTGACCATGACCATCGAGACCGATGGTTCGGTTACCGGTGAGGACGCGGTGGCCTTCGCTGCACGCATCCTGCAGGATCAGCTCTCGCTGTTCGTCAACTTCGACGAGCCGCAGAAGGAAGTCGCTGCCGAGGCCGTCACTGAACTCGCTTTCAACCCGTCGCTCCTCAAGAAGGTCGACGAGCTGGAGCTGTCGGTGCGTTCGGCCAACTGCTTGAAGAACGACAACATCGTCTACATCGGCGACCTCATCCAGAAGACGGAAGCGGAGATGCTTCGCACGCCGAACTTCGGCCGCAAGTCCCTGAACGAGATCAAGGAAGTACTGGCGGCGATGGGCCTGCACCTCGGTATGGAAGTGCCGGACTGGCCGCCGGAAAATATCGAAGACCTCGCAAAGCGTTACGAAGACCAATATTGAGCATGAATTCCAAGGATCGGCGGCGATAGCCGCTGATCCGACGGTCATGCGGAAAACCATCAGAGGCCGTGGCCTCTTGAACAACTGAAGAAGGAAAAGAGCCATGCGCCACGGTTTCAAAGGCCGTCGCTTCGCCCGCAGCGTAAGCCACCGCAAGTCGATGTTCGCCAACCTCGCAGTGTCTCTGATCGAGCACGAGCAGATCGTCACCACTCTGCCGAAGGCGAAGGACCTGCGTCCGATCGTCGAGAAGCTCGTCACGCTCGGCAAGCGCGGCGACCTGCACGCTCGTCGTCAGGTCATCGCACAGATCGGCAACGAGCCGGTCGTGAAGCGTCTGTTCGACACGATCGCGCCGCGTTATGCGCAGCGCAACGGCGGCTATCTCCGCATCATGAAGGCAGGTTTCCGCAAGGGCGACAACGCTGCCATGGCGGTCATCGAGTTCGTTGACCGCGATACCTCGGCCAAGGGCGCTGCCGACCGCGCTCGCGTCGAAGCCGAAGCGACCGAGACCGAAGCGGCCTAATCCGTTAGGATCAGTCGAAGACATTCAGGGACCCCTTGTGGGTCCCTTTTTGTTTTTGGAGACTGCATCACTTGCGGTTGGCGCGTCAGCCTGAAATCGGCTTTTCAGCGCGGAACAGGGGATGATCATCCAGCCATTGCCCGTCTGTCATCCGCCGGTCATGGCTTTCCAACAAAACGGGTAAGGGGGCGGGTCTCAGGGGACCTTATCACCGTTTTGAAGGATGGATGACCATGACCAATCTCATCAGGCGTTCGCTGATGGCTACCGCAGCGCTTTCGGCGCTTCTCGTGTCCGGCACCGTTTACGGGCAGGGTGCTGCCGATGCCTTTCTGCAGCGCGGCGCCAAGGGTGACATTACCCAGCAGGGTGGTGCCCGGCGTCTGACCGGAGAGGCCACCGCTGAATTTCAGAAATACATCCAGGGCGGTGACGTGAAGAATGTCATCCTTCTCATCGGCGACGGCATGGGCGATTCCGAAATCACGGTGGCGCGTAATGTTGCCGAAGGCGCCGGCGGGTTCTTCAAGGGCATTGATGCGCTGCCGGTTACCGGTCAGTACACGCACTATGCGCTCGACAAGAAGAGCGGCAAGCCGAGCTATGTCACCGATTCCGCGGCTTCAGGCTCGGCCTGGGCAACGGGCACCAAGACCTACAACGGCGCCATCTCCGTCGACATCCAGGAAAAGTCTCACAAGACCCTGATCGAGCTGGCCAGGGCGGCGGGTATCGGCACGGGTAACGTCTCGACCGCCGAGATCCAGGACGCCACGCCTGCGGTGCAGGTCGCCCACGTCACGCAGCGGAAATGCTACGGCCCGACAGCGACCACCGAAAAATGCCCGACCAATGCGCTGGAGAACGGTGGCCTCGGATCGATTTCCGAGCAATTGCTGAACACCCGCGCCGATGTTGTGCTGGGCGGTGGTGCAAAGAGCTTTGCCGAGGCCGCCAAGGCCGGCGACTGGAAGGACAAGACCTTGCTCGACCAGGCCAAGGAGCGCGGTTTCCAGATCGTGACGAATGCCGACGAACTCAAGGCTCTGACCGCCGCCAACAACGACAAGCCGGTGCTTGGCCTGTTCTCGGAGGGTAACATGCCGGTGCGCTGGAAGGGCCCGAAGGCCACCCACCATGGCAACATCGACCAACCGGTCGTGACCTGCGAACCGAACAGCGAACGCGCCGCCACCGTTCCGACGCTGGCCGCGATGACGACCAAGGCGATCGAGCTGCTCAAGACCAACGAGAAGGGTTTCTTCCTGCAGGTCGAAGGTGCTTCGATCGACAAGCAGGATCATGCTGCCAATCCATGCGGCCAGATCGGCGAGACGGTCGATCTGGACGAAGCCGTGCAGGTTGCGCTCGACTTCGCCAAGGCCGACGGCAAGACACTGGTCATCGTTACCGCCGACCACGCCCACACCAGCCAGATCATTCCGAACGAGACCAAGTCCACCGGTCTGACCCAGGCTCTGAACACCAAGGATGGCACGGTCCTCACCATCAACTACGGCACGTCGGAAGACGAAAACGATCAGGAACATACTGGTGCGCAGCTCCGTGTCGCGGCCTATGGTCCGCATGCGGCCAATTTTGCCGGCCTGACGGACCAGACTGACATGTTCTTCACCATCCGTGATGCGCTGAAGCTGGCCGACTGAGCAGACTTTGCCCTTCCCGGCGGTCAGGGAAGGGCGCCGATCGATCTACTGACTGGAGTGTAAAGCATCTGACATTGCGCCTGCCGTGAATTTCAGAACGAAAACCATTTCGGTGCCGGGGAACTGGCGGTTTTCATGATGAAAACCGCCAGTTCTTGTTTATGTCATCACGCCCTCGGGTTGAGCCGGTTCTTCAAAGGAGGTCGGGTGTGAAACGACTTGTCCCGGTCAGGAAAATTGGAGGTAGAGGATGGTGTTGGATTCTGCTTCCGCGCTTCCTACTTTGTCGGAAACACTCTAGCCTCGCGCCCAATCAGAATCGTTAGCCAAGGCCCGCCATGCGTTGTCCCTATTGCCAGTCCGAAGACACGCAGGTGAAGGATTCGCGTCCCGCTGAGGATGGCGCCGCCATCCGCCGTCGCCGCGTCTGCCCCGATTGCGGCGGCCGCTTCACCACGTTCGAGCGCGTGCAGTTGCGCGACCTCGTCGTCGTCAAGAAATCAGGCCGCAAGGTGCCATTCGATCGTGACAAGCTTGCGCGCTCGGTCGAGACCGCGGTGCGCAAGCGCAATGTCGATCCCGATCGGATCGACCGCGCGGTCACTGGTATCGTGCGTCAGCTGGAAAGCTCGGGTGAGACCGAAATCCCGTCGGCGGAAGTTGGTCGCCTGGTGATGGACGCGCTGAAGTCGCTGGACGATGTTGCCTATGTCCGTTTTGCTTCGGTCTATCGCAATTTCCGCGAAGCCAAGGACTTCCACGAGGTGCTTGGCGAACTGAAGGGCGACGAGGACGCTGAGTAAGACGTGACGTCGCATAGCAGTCCAGAACAGCAGGCTCTCGACCGTCGTTTCATGGCCGCGGCGATCCGGCTGTCGCGACGCAATCTCGGCCGCACGGCTACCAATCCTTCGGTTGGCACGATCATCGTACGGGATGATGGCGCCGGCCCGATGATCGTTGGCACCGGTGTGACCGCGGTCGGCGGGCGTCCGCATGCCGAAACCGAGGCTCTGGCCGAGGCGGGTGTGCTGGCCAACGGTGCGACCGCCTATGTGACACTCGAACCTTGCGCCCATCATGGCCGCACGCCACCCTGTGCCAACGCACTGGTTGCCGCAGGCATCAAGCGGGTGGTTGGTTCAGCGAGCGACCCGGATCCGCGCGTGTCGGGCAAGGGTTATGCCATCCTGCGTGATGCCGGCGTTGAAGTGATCGAGCATGTGATGGCCACGGAGGCTGGCGAGCAGATGGCCGGCTACCTGATGCGCTCTCTCAGGAAGCGCCCGGAAGTGATTCTGAAACTTGCCCTTTCCGCGGACGGCATGATCGGCCGCAAAGGCGCCGGCCAGATCTCCATCACCGGTGATGCAGCGCGCCGCGAGGTGCATCTGATCCGCGCGGAAGCGGACGCGGTTCTGATCGGGATCGGTACGGCCCTCGAGGACGATCCTGCTTTGACTGTGCGCCTGCCTGGGCTGGAAGGGCGCTCGCCGGCGCGGGTGGTGCTTGATCGTCACATCCGTTTGCCGGAAGCAGCCAAGCTCCTGGCCGATGTGGACCGTGTGCCCCTTTACATCGCCGCCTGCGCCGAAGTGGATACTCAGCGCAAGGCAGCCTTGGAACGGCGCGGCGTGCGCTTTATCGGCACTGAAACGGTCGATGGCCGTATCGCGCTGCCAGAACTCATGGAGGACCTGGCCGCGCTCGGTATGGCGAGCGTGCTGGTTGAAGGCGGCGCGGAGATCGCCAAGGCATTTCTGGACGAGGGTTTGGTTGACCGGATCATTCTCTTCACCGGGCCTGCCTCGATCGGCGCGGATGGAATTGCGTCGCCTATCGACGCGACCGGCATTCCGGCAGGATACCGTAAATTGCGCGAGACCAGCTTCGGCGAGGATCGTTGCGCAGAATGGGTAAGGGATAATCTCTGATGTTCACCGGCATTGTCACCGATATTGGCACTGTGGCCGCGGTTGCTCCGCGCAAGGAAGGCATCGGCCTGCGCATCGATACCAGCTACGATCCGGCGACCATCGACATCGGCGCTTCGATTTCCTGTGGCGGCGTGTGCCTGACGGTGACGGCGCTGCCGGAGCAGGGGTCCAACGCACGCTGGTTCGAGGTCGAGGCCTGGGAGGAGGCACTGAGGCTCACCACGGCGTCGGACTGGAAGGCCGGCACCCGCATCAATCTTGAGCGCGCGTTGAAGATAGGCGACGAACTGGGCGGTCATATCGTGTCAGGCCATGTCGACGGTACCGCACTGGTCGTGGCGCGCGAGGACGAGGGCGATGCCGTGCGTTTCACGCTCGAGGCGCCGCGCGAACTGGCCAAATTCATTGCGCCCAAGGGTTCCGTGGCGCTGGACGGTACCTCGCTTACCGTGAACAAGGTGGAGGGCACGCATTTCGACGTGCTTTTGATCCATCATTCACTGCAGGTGACGACCTGGGCGGATCGGCAGGTGGGCGATCGCATCAACATCGAGATCGACACCATGGCACGCTACGCGGCGCGGCTGGCCGAGGCGGCAAAAGAAGGGCTTTGAGGGGTTCCAGCCCTTTTTACCGGAGGGAGCGCCATGTCTGAGTTTCAATTCGAAGCCCAGATAATTCACTGGCGAGGCCCGTCTCCGTTTTTCTTTGCGCCGGTACCTCCACATTGCGGCGAAGAGATACGGCAAATGTCGAAGTTCGTGACTTATGGCTGGGGGATGATCCCGGTCGAGGCCACGATCCGTGGTTTCACGTTTTCCTCGTCGTTGTTCCCAAAGAACGAGGGCTATCTTCTGCCTTTGAAGGACAAGGTAAGGCGAGAACTCGATCTGACTGCAGGTGACATGGTTTCTGTCGCAATGACAGTCCGGTCGGCACAGCGCTAGGCGTCCAGGCCTTGCATATTCATCGCTGTCTGTCGGCTGCCCGGTTGTTTAGGTGGATCGCAGATCATGGCTCCGGAATGACACCAGCCAGCACTTGCGAATAAGCCCTCGTGTCGATGTTGCCGCCCGATATGACGCACACCACATTGCCTTTGATGCTGTCGCTGGCAAGGGCAACCGCCAGCGAAGCGGCGCCGGCACCTTCCGCCACGATCTTGCCTTTCGAGAACAAGAGCCGCATCGCATCCGTGATCTGGTCGAGACTGACGGCAACAGCTCCATCGATGAGAGGATGCACAACCGGCCACAACTGCGGCACGAGCGACGGGCCGCCAATGCTCTTCACGAAGGACGGCCTTGTGTCGATCTCGACAATGCGCCCGGCAGCAAGAGCAGCGGTGACAGGCGCGGCCTGTTCATCTTCGGCGGCGATGATCTTCGTTCCCGGGCACAAAGCCTTGACTGCGCTGGCGACACCCGTCGTCAGGCTGCCACCGCCGAAGGGTGTCACCACCACATCGACCTCGGGTAGATCCTCGACGATCTCGAGGCCGATCGTGCCGTTACCGATCAGCACTGCCTGATCCGTCACCGGATTGATGAGAAGCTCGTCGAGCTCGGGACGCTCGGCGTCGACGATATAACGCCACCAGGTTTCCATGGAGATGAAGCGGACCTCGCCGCCGAGCTTGCGGACGCCGTCGATCTTGGCACGCGGTGCTCCCGAATACATGTAGGCGGCCATCGGGACACCAAGCCTGTGCGCCGCCCAGGCCATGCCATAGGCCATGTTGCCGGAACTTGCCGTCGCAACGCCGTTGCGCAAGGTCTTGATGTCACGCGACAACAGCGCGTTGAGTGCCGGCCTCAGTTTGAAGGCCCCTATGGGGGAGAGTGTTTCCAGTTTGAGGAAGATGCGCCGATCCGGCAGCCCGAGATCGAGCTGAAGCAACGGCGTGCGGGGCATGTAGGCTGCCAGCCGAGTCCGCGCTGCCTCGATCTCGTCGAGCCGCGGGCGTCGTGGCCTTGCGGTCTCTGAGCTGTCTGCCCGCTTCTCCATGGAATACCTTCGTCCGTCATGTGTTCTGGCGCGGGATTATATTTTATCCCTAAAACAATAAAAGGGTGTCCCTGCGAAGTCCCGGCGTCGGCGCATGGCTGTCGGTGAGCGCATGTGATGGCAGGCATGCTCAAACGTCGCTTGCGCCCGCCGTCGCTTCGGCCTAAGTCACCGACAATTCCGGAGACCTTCATGGCTGGCACATCCCAACACGGCAAGGCGTTCATTCAGCCGCAGAAGAACGCCCACCTTCTCATCATCGAGGCGAGGTTCCATGACGACCTCGCGGACGCGCTGCTTGACGGCGCCGCGAGCGCACTCGGCGAAGCGGGCGCGACCTACGACGTGGTGACCGTTCCTGGCTCGCTCGAAATCCCCGGCGTCATTGCCTTCGCGCTCGACGGCATGGCCGAGGGCGGCAAGATCTATGACGGCTTCGTGGCGCTCGGTACCGTCATTCGCGGTGATACCTATCATTTCGACATCGTGGCGAACGAGTCGAGCCGTGCGCTGATGGATCTCTCTGTCCAGGAGTCGATTGCAATCGGCAATGGTATCCTGACCACCGAAAACGAGGAACAGGCCTGGGTACGCGCCAAGAAGAGCGAAGGCGACAAGGGCGGGTTCGCGGCGCGCGCAGCGCTGACCATGATTGCGCTCAAGGAAAAACTGGGAGCGCCATCGTGACCGAACCGTCCGATTCTGCTCCGCGCCAGGCCAACAAGCGGGGTGCTGCGCGCCTGGCAGCAGTGCAGGCGCTCTACCAGATGGATGTCGCCGGCTCCGGCTTGCTGGAGATCACCGCCGAATACGAGGCGTTTCGGCTCGGCAAGGAAGTCGACGGCGCGCTCTACCGTGAGGCGGACGCACAGTGGTTTCGTGCGATCCTGGCTGGTGTGGTCGAGAACCAGAAGACTGTCGATCCGGTTATCCGCCAGTCGCTGACAGAAGACTGGCCGCTGTCCCGCCTGGATTCCACGCTGCGCGCTATCCTGCGCGCCGGCGTCTACGAGTTGATGAAGCGCGAGGACGTGCCGGTCGCGGTGATCGTCTCGGAATATGTCGACATCGCCAAGGCGTTCTACTCCGAAGAAGAGCCCAAGCTGGTCAATGCGGTGCTCGACCGTGTCGCACGCCGCGTGCGCGGCGAGGGCAGGGGAAAGGACGCACGATGAGCGTCGTGACGGCCGCCGCTGAAAACGAGGCGCGCCGTACCGCCTTCATCCTCTCCGCGGCTCAGGCGGTGCTGGGCTCGGCCGGCCCGATCTGTTTCGCGCTCGGCGCGCTGGCGGGCGAATTCCTGCTTGGCCCCGACAAGTCGCTTGCCACGGCACCGCTCACAGGGTTCTCCGTCGGCCTGGCGGTGGGCGCGCTCCCTTCTGCTGCGCTGATCCGCCGCCTGGGCCATCGCGACGGCTTTCTCCTCGGCACCGTGGTGACCGCGCTGGGCGGCTTGATTGCCACATTGGCGCTGTTCCAGTCGAGTTTCTGGATCTTTGTGTTCGGGCTGCTGGTGATAGGGGTGGGGGCCGCCTTTGTGCAGCAGTTCCGCTTTGCTGCCGCCGACAATGCACCTCCGGAATTCAAGGCACGTGCCATTTCCTTCGTGCTGGCGGGCGGTATCGTCACGGCAATTCTCGGCCCGCAGGTGGTGATCTTCACCAAGGACCTGCTGGCCCCGGTGCCTTTTGCCGGCGCCTTCGCGTCTATCCTTGCCCTTTCGGTGGCGGGCGGTGCGATCCTGTTTTTCCTCAACACGCCAAGACCGTCGCAAGCCGAACACGCCGCCGCCCATGGTGGCAGGCCTCTCGCCGAGATCATCAGCCAGCCGCGCTTCTTCATCGCGCTCTTCTGTGCCGTCGGCTCCTACACGATGATGACCTTCGTCATGACCGGCGCGCCTCTGGCCATGGTCGGTTGTGGTTTTTCCTCCGATGAAGCTACGCTGGGCATCTCCTGGCACGTGATGGCGATGTTCGGGCCGAGCTTCTTCACCGGTCGGCTCATCCACCGTTTTGGCGCACCAAGCATCGTCGCCGTCGGCTTCGTGCTCTTGATCGGATGTGCGGTGATCGCGTTGTCAGGCATCCAGCTCTGGCAATTCTGGACCACGCTGATCCTGCTTGGCCTGGGCTGGAATTTTGGCTTCATCGGCGCAACCGCCATGGTGACGGAAAGCTATCGGCCTGAGGAGAAGGGTACGATACAGGGCTTCCACGACCTGATCCTGTTCGGCTCGGTGGCGTTTGCCTCACTGATGTCCGGGGCAGTCTACAACGCCTGGGGTTGGTCGATGCTTGCATGGATCGTCTTTCCGGTCTCGATTCTCTGCCTCGTGGCACTTGGAGCGCTGCGCAGCACGGCTTTGCGTCAGGCCTGACGAAGCGTGCCTTTCGTCTCTCTCAGGAAGTCGTAAGCGGCTTGCGGTCGAGAGCCGGGCAACGACCGGGCGTCTAGTCTCCCAGTGCATTGCGTGCGGCATAGAGTTCCGCGGTGAAGTCGGTGACAAGCGCGGAATTGATGCCATCCGGTGGACGCAGGATCAGCGCGCGGAAATGAACAGCCGGCTCGAATGGCCTGGCGACGATGCCTGCGATCATCCCGTCGGCTATGACAGAGGGATTGACCAGTCCCACCCCCATGCCCTTCGCGGCGAGGATGGCAATGGTGAGGCCATAGGGTGTCTCGATGAGGACACGTGGCCGCACACCGTGTTCGACGAAGATCCTGTCCATCGCCAAACGCACCGTGTCCTCCGGCGACAGAGCCAGAAAGTTCTCATCGGCAAGATCGGCAGGCGTGACGACGGATTTGGCGGACAGTCGGTGGTTCTTTGGCATGACACAGACCGCGCGTGGTGTGGTGAAGACACTGTGCAAAACCCCTGTGGTATCCACTTCGTCGGCAGCGAGCCCGATGTCGAAACTGCCGGACGCTACAAGATCACGGACGACATGGGAGGTGCGGACCTGATAACTGATGCGCACCTGCGGGTGCTTTTTCGAGAAAGCAACGATGGCGCGTGGGACCAGCCCATGCCCCAATGCCGATAGGCTGGCCACGCGGATCGTACCCGTGCCGACTTCCTTGATCTGGGCTGCCCGCAGCTTGAGCCGATCAAGCCCGACCAGATTGGCTTTGACCTCGGCATGGAACAGTTCGCCCTCCCGCGTCGGCACGAGTCTGCCGCGAATGCGGTCGAACAGACGAAAATCGAGTTCGGCCTCCAGCTTGGCGAGCGAGCGGCTGATCGCTGGTTGCGAAGTGTCGAGCAGCGTCGCGGCCGCCCCGGCACCTCCCGTGATCATGATCGCATTGAAGACGTCGATATCGCGCGGGTTCATGAACAGCTCATATCATAAGTGGATGAACTCTATCGTCATGGCCATAGATGGCAATGGGTGAGTCGACTAGGGTTTCGTCCATGACCCGACAGGACGACACCGCACACATTCATCCTCCGCTACGCTCCCGGGAGCCCTTCCGGGCGCTGGCCATGTCGGTCGAGCGTGCGTCGACTGTGGTCTTCGACAATCTGGAAGCCTTCCAAAGCCGCACCGAACGCCTCTACGACGGTTTCAGCTACGGGCTTTACGGCACGCCGACGAGCCGCCAGCTGGAGGATCACATCGCCGCGCTGGAAGGCGGCAGTCGCGCGCTTGTCGTGCCTTCCGGCATGGCGGCCATCACCCTGGCGACCATGGCGACATGCAAGGGAGGGGACCGTGTGCTCGTGCCGGAGACCCTCTATGCACCGGCACGCGACATGGCCTTGCGGTTCCTTGGACCATTGGGGATCGATACCGTTTCCTACGATCCGCGGCTTGACGCAGATCTTGTCGGACTCATCGATGAAAGGACGCAACTGGTTTGGGTGGAGTCACCGGGCTCCGCCACGTTCGAGGTGCAGGATGTGCCGGCCATTGTCGCCGCTGTTCACGAAGCCGGCGCGCTTGTCGCTACCGACAACACCTGGGCTTCGCATCTCCTGTTCAAGCCTCTCGATCATGGCGTCGACATTTCCATGCAGGCTCTCTCCAAGCATGTCGGTGGTCATGGCGACCTGTTGATGGGATCCGTCGCCGTTCGTGACGACGCGCTGTTCAGGCGCCTGAAAGATACAGCGCGTTTCCTTGGCTACGGGGTTTCGCCGGATGACTGCGCGCTGTGCGAGCGCGGGCTGATGACCATGCCGGTCCGCATGCGACAGGCCGATGCCACGGCGCGAGAAATCTTGGCCTGGTTGGCATCCCGACCCGAAGTCGTTCAGATCCTGCATCCGGCCCAGCCGGCGCATCCGGGGCATGGCGTCTGGAAACGGGATTTCGCGGGTGCGGCAGGTGTTTTTTCCCTCGTGCTGCGGCCTGACCTGGCGCCGTTTCAGGCCGAAGCGCTCGACCGCATGCGCCTGTTCAAACTTGGCGCGAGCTGGGGTGGAGTGCATTCGCTGATCGCGGTCAACGACCCGCGAAAGGGGCGAACCAGCCTCGATTGGCTGAAACCCGGTCCGGTCTGGCGACTGTCGATTGGTCTCGAGGCAGCAAGCGACCTTCTGACCGACCTTATGCACGCTTTCGAGCTGTTCGCGAAAAAACAACCTGCCTTGGCTCTGAGCCAGGACAGCGCCGCTGACGGACAATGACAACAAAGAACAAGGGGAATGAACATGTGTGCGAGAAACTTCAAACGGTTTGCCGTGATGGCGCTCGGCCTGGCTGGGCTCGTGGCGGGCGCAAACGCTGCCAGCGCGCAGAGCGTGGTCGGCAAGATCAAGGAGCGTGACTATCTGAGCTGCGGCGCGAGCCAAGGTGTGCCCGGCCTCTCCCGGCCGGACGAGAAGGGTTACTATCGTGGCTTCGATTCCGACATCTGCCGCGCCTTCGCGACGGCAATCCTCGGCGACAAGGAAAAGATCCGCTACGTGCCGCTGAATGCCGGCCAGCGTTTCCCGGCACTGCAGACCGGTGAGATCGACGTGCTGTCGCGCACCTCCACGATCACCTACAGCCGTGACTCGGTCGTACGCTTCGTGTGGATCACGCTCTACGACACCGATGGTGTTCTGGTGCGCAAGTCCGACAACATCACCGATGCAAAGCAACTGGACGGCAAGACGGTATGCCTGCAGAGCGGCGGTTCGCTGACCGAAAAGGCCATCGAGGAGACCGAGGAGGAATATGGCATCACCATGAAGAAGGTCTACTACGACTCGACCATCCAGGCCCGTGACGCCTTCTTCGGTGGTCGCTGCGACACCTACGTCACCGACGGAACCGCTGCGGCTGGCCAGCGTGCCTCCGTTGCCAAGAACCCGGACGACTACGACATCATCAAGGCAGGCCATGGCGCCGAGCCTAACGGTGTTGCCGTGGCACGTGGCGACGATCAGCTCTTCGACGTTGTGCGCTGGACTGTGAACGCGTTGTTCTGGGCGGAACTCAATGGCATCACATCGCAGAACATCGATGAAAAGCTCGCTTCCGGTGGGCCGGATATCAAGCGCGTCCTTGGAGGGGAGGCCGGCTTTGGCAAGCCGCTCGGGCTGGACGACAAGTGGGCCTACAACGTCATCAAACAGGTCGGGAACTACGCCGAGATCTGGGATCGCAATCTCGGCAAGGACAGCCCGTTGAAGGTCGATCGGGGGCTCAACAAGCTCTGGAAGGATGGAGGTCTCAACTATCCTTATCCCTGGGAGTGAGCCGCATCCAGAGGGGCGCAGCTCCTCTTGACCTCCCAACGCTGTGAACCTGCGAGGCCGGAATGCTGAGCGACGTCAAGACCCGATCGACGATCATCCAGGCTGCGCTGGTGCTGGCTTTCGTCGCCTTCGTTGTCCTGCTGGTGGATACGACCTTCGACAATCTGAAGGCGAGAGGTATTCCGATTGGTTTCGATTTTCTGACGACGCCGTCGCGGATCGTCATTTCAGAAGCGATCCTCACCTACAAGTCGCGCGATCCCTATTACTGGGCAATCGTCGTCGGGTTGGCCAACACGGTTTTCATTTCCGTCCTGGTCATTCTCTTTTCGTCCGTGCTCGGCCTCATCGTCGGTATCACCCGACTGAGCAGCAACCCTTTGGCTGCAGGCACTTGCCGGGTTTGGGTTGAATTGGCGCGCAACTCACCGCCGATCGTGCTGCTGATCTTTCTCTATTCCCTGTGGTGGAAAGTGCTGCCACCAGTCGGCGAGGCGCTCAACCCGCTGCCGGGCGTCTATGCATCGATGCGCGGTTTCGTGGTGCCCGCCATCGGCGTCGATATCGGCACGACTGGCCTGATCATTCTCCTGGCGGCCCTTGCCTTGTTGGCCGCTGCCTGGGTGACGGCGCGCAGGGCCAGGCCGCGGCCGTGGATGGTGCCTGCTGCCCTGGTGGCAGGGCTTGCAGGGGTTTGGCTGGCCGACGTGCGCTTTGCGGTCGACTGGCCAAGTTTTGCCGGCTCGAACTTCCAGGGCGGCAAGGAATTGACGCCGGAGCTCAGCACGATCCTCGTCGGATTGACCATCTACACCACAGGCTTTGTGGCGGAGATCGTGCGCGGCGGCATTCTGTCCGTCGGTCGCGGGCAATGGGATGCCGGCAACTCGCTCGGTCTGCCGCGTGGTAAGATATTGCGCCTGATCGTCGTGCCGCAAATGCTGCGGGTGATCGTGCCGCCGCTCAACAGCCAATACATCAACGTCGTCAAGAATTCGACCCTGGCTATTGCCGTCGGCTACCCGGACTTCCTTGCCGTCATGAACACCATCATCAGCAAGTCCAGCCATTCGATCGAAGGCGTCTTCATCATTCTTGGCGTCTATCTCGCCCTCAATCTCACCCTGTCGAGCGCGGCCAACTGGTACAATCGCCGCATCGCCATCGTGGAGCGATAAGCCATGAAGGCAGTATCCCTTCCCATGCCGCCCGAGACCCTGCCGCGCAAAATGCGCTTTGCAGCCCTGCAGCGCCTCGGCAAGCTTCTGTTAGGCTCGCCGCTCAACGCAGCCCTCACGCTCGTGTTCAGCGCCTTGCTCATTGTCACAGTGCCACCCATGCTGCGTTGGCTGGTGATCGATGCCGTGTGGTTCAATCCAGATCCCAACGCCTGCCGTACAGCCACCGGGGCTTGCTGGAGCTTTGTCTATGCGAAGTCCGGGCAATTGCTCTTCGGCATCTATCCGGTCGACGAACGCTGGCGCCCTGCGATCGTCTGTTTGCTGATCGTGGCGCTGCTGGCCTGGTCTGTTCGGCCGGCGAGTTGGACAGCCCGGTTGCTTGCGCTGTGGATTGCTGCATTCGCACTGATCGTCTGGCTGATGGGGGGTGGCTTCGGCCTCGTCGAGGTGCCCACCTCGTCCTGGGGCGGTTTGCCGGTGACATTGATCCTGACGGTTGTCGCCATCGGCACGGCCTTCCCGATCGGCATCCTCCTTGCGCTGGCCAGGCGCTCGGCAATGCCGATGGTGCGGATTGGCGCTGTCGTGCTGATCGAATCCGTGCGTGGCCTGCCGCTGCTCTCGATCCTGTTCGTGGCCTCGATCATGATGCCGCTGTTCCTGCCCGAGGCGCTCCTGCCCGACAAGTTCGTGCGTGCCCTGGTTGCGCTGACCATCTTTGCGGCGGCGTATCTCGCCGAGGTGATCCGCGGTGGTCTTCAGGCGATCCCGAAGGGTCAATACGAGGCGGCGGCGGCGCTTGGTCTGCCGTTCTGGCGAACGCAGTACCTCGTCATCCTGCCGCAGGCGATCAGGGTGGTCATCCCGGCCCTTGCCAACACCATCATTGTCATGATCAAGAACACCAGCCTTGTCCTGGTGGTGGGCCTGTTCGACCTGATCAGCTCCGGCAAAGCCGCGCTCGCCGATCCTGAATGGCCTTCGCCAGCTGCCGAAACCTTCCTCTTCATCGGCGCGATCTTCTTTACGCTATCCTTCTCCTTCGCCCGTTTCGCCGACTTCCTGGAGAGACGCGGCCCGGTTTCCCATTGAGCACCCCATGACGGCATTTTCGGATATGACGACCGATCAGACTTCGCTCCCGCCGATCTCCGACAGTTCGGTTGCATGCGAAATCGTCGGCATGCACAAGTGGTATGGCGAGTTCCATGTGCTGAAGGACATCAATCTGAAGGTGATGCGTGGCGAGCGCATTGTCATCTGTGGTCCTTCGGGCTCGGGCAAATCGACGATGATCCGTTGCATCAACCGTCTGGAAGAGCACCAGAAGGGCAAGATCATCGTCGACGGCAAGGAACTGACCAACGATCTGAAGAAGATCGATGAAGTGCGCCGCGAGGTCGGCATGGTGTTCCAGCACTTCAACCTGTTCCCGCACCTGACGATCCTGGAGAACTGCACGCTGGCGCCGATCTGGGTGCGCAAGATCCCGAAGAAGCAGGCGGAAGAGACGGCCATGCATTTCCTGAAGCGGGTCAAGATCCCGGAGCAGGCGCACAAGTATCCGGGCCAGCTGTCGGGTGGCCAGCAGCAGCGCGTAGCGATCGCACGTTCGCTGTGCATGAACCCGCGCATCATGCTGTTCGATGAGCCGACGTCGGCGCTGGATCCGGAAATGATCAAGGAGGTTCTGGAGACGATGGTCGGTCTTGCCGAAGAGGGCATGACGATGCTGTGCGTGACGCACGAGATGGGCTTCGCGCGCAAGGTGGCCAACCGCGTGATCTTCATGGATCAGGGCCAGATCGTGGAAGAGAACACGCCGGTGGAGTTCTTCGATCATCCCCGCCACGAGCGCACCAAACTCTTCCTCAGCCAGATCCTCGGATAATGGAAAGGCCTGCTGACCTTTCTGGGCAGCAGGCCGATCGACTAGAAGTTCCGTTCGAAGCGGATGAACCCGCCGAGAGAGCCCTTGCCGTTGGTTATGTAGTCGAGCTTGCTCGTATAGACGACCTCAGGCGTCACGTAGAAACCTGGGACAACCGCATAGGAGACATTGGCAACCGCCGCAAAGGCCTTGCTGTCGTCGTAGGCGACTTGCAGATTGAGGCTGGTCTTGTCGTTCACCTTTGCCGTGCCTCCGCCCCAGACAGCCCATGAACCACCCCAGTCGCCATAGTAGTTCTGGATGTTCTTGTCGGACTTGTAGCCGGCCATCACGAACAGTGAGATGGCATCCGTTGCCTTGATGTCCAGTCTTGCCTTGCCCGCCCAGACCTCGTTGACGCTGTCATAGGCGCCAACTGCCGAAACCTTGCCCCAGCCCTGGGTGTAAGATCCGCCGAAGACGACATGGGGGACATAGTTGTCGATGGTGTAGGAGCCTGCTCCCTGCTCCAGCGCGACGGTGGCCGCAAAGCCGTTGCCGCCTGTGTAGGTGTAGGAAACCTGGTTGGTACGGAATGGTCCGTAGCCCAGCAGCCAATCGTTGATGACGTTTCCGGCATAGTCCGTCAGCGTGGTGAAGACGGAGTCGGTCATGCCGATCCGGAAACCGCCGAGTTCCACATAAATATCGTTGATGTAGATGTTGTCGCCGACCGGCGACCCGAACGAGTTGTAGTTCCAGATCGAACCATTGGTGTCGCGGTCGAAGTTGATCTTGGCATAGGCGCGCAAGGTACCGAGTTCGGTCTGGCTTCGCGCATCGGTCTGCAGCGAGAAGCGCGCGCGCTTGTAGTAGGTGTCGCCGAGCCCATCGCCATCGACATCCGAACCGAGGTTTTCGCCGAAGCCGATGTCGTAGCGGACGTACCCTCCGATCCTCAGACAGGTTTCGGTCCCGGGGATGTAGAAGAAGCCGGCGCCATAGACGTCGCAAATCTTGACGAATTCCGCTGGTTCCGGTTCGGCAACAACTGCCGGATCAGCGGCATAGGCACCGTTGAAACCGAGCGCCGGCACGGCGAGTACGGCCGACAGAATGGATTTTTTCATTTCCCACCTTTTCAATTCGAGTAACGCCGTACCGGTCGTCGGTGCGGCCGAATTGATCTGCGGGCACGAGTTTTTCCTGCGCCGAACACGAGGCTTACATATCTGTAAGACCGACACGCAGTGTTGCAGGACGACCGCAACTGTTGCCTG
The DNA here is from genome assembly GCF_004136315.1 of Mesorhizobium sp. Pch-S. Taxonomy (NCBI): domain Bacteria; kingdom Pseudomonadati; phylum Pseudomonadota; class Alphaproteobacteria; order Hyphomicrobiales; family Phyllobacteriaceae; genus Mesorhizobium; species Mesorhizobium sp. Pch-S. Next base: position 6,273,046 of record NZ_CP029562.1, on the reverse strand, counting down.
CTCGCAACATTTGTTTGCCGGCTTCTGGTCGGTGATGCTCCAGAGAAAACGATGCACCGAGCGGGGAAGGCAATAGCCGAATTACAGATTTGTATATCCCGGCTCAAACGGGCTCAAAGGCGGCGCCTTATCAAGGGAGCGTCTCAATGACGAAACGCATGCCTGCCTATCCGCCCGTGCGTCTGACCTCCACGGGCGGAGATTTTCCAGGAAAATGCGCAGCAGTTCCGCGGCTCTAGTGAACGGTCGGGAAGAAAATCGAAACGATCAGGCCCGGGTTGTTGTCATTCAGGGAGATGTTGGCGCCGTGGATATCGGCTATCGCCTTGACGAGACTGAGCCCCAGCCCGGTGCCTTCCGTCGTACGGCTCTTTTCCAGCCGATAGAAGCGCTTGAATACCTTCTGGCGTTCAAGCTCGGGGATGCCAGGTCCGTTGTCGCCGACAATGACCACGCACGAGCCGCCCCGAACTCTGACGCCGACAACAATGCGTGCGCCCGCCTGTGTATGACGCATTGCATTGACGATCAGGTTGACGCACATCTGCTTCAGAAGATCGGCATCGCCCCACACGAAGGCGGAGCTGTTGCGCTTGTCGTCTGAAAAGCGGAGCGAACGCCCACTGTCCTCGACAATATCGCGATAGATATCGTCGATGTCGCGAACCAGCGCCGTCAGGTTTACTTTGGCAAATCGCGACCGGCGTGCGCCGGATTCAATCTGGGAGATGCGCAGCAGTCCCTCGAACGTCGCAGTGATGCGCGCGACTTCATTCATCGCTCGTTCGATAAGCGGTAGCGCCGATGCCTGATCCCTGCTTTCGGAAGCTGCCTCAAGCGTCAGGTATAGCCGTCCGATGGGCGTTTTGAGATCGTGGGCGATATCGGTCGTGACCTGGGTCATGGCCGCGACACTTGCCTGCAATTGCCCCAGCGCGTCGTTGACCTCGATTGCCAGAGCGTCGATGTCGTCATGGCGCCTCGAAATCGGCAGTCGGGTGGCAAGTGCACCAGCGCCGACGGCCTTCATGGCCTCCGAGAATCTGGCTATCCGGCGACGCGTGCGGAAGGCGAGTATTGCGCCGCCACCCAGGCCGGCTGCCAGGACAATGGCCGTCGCCCATCCGAAACTCACAAGTGCGATCCAGCGCAGGCGGTTGGTATCGTCGTAGCTGACGCCGACGGTCAGGTCGTACTGGTCGAGGTTCCTGCGATAGAGCCGATAATTGGTCGGGGGCTTGTCGTGGCTCGTGGGCGCCCGTGTCGAGAAACCTGGCGGCACGTCAACCATGTCGATGTTTCCGACCAGGACGGTGTCGCCAGAATCCTTGAGGGTATAGAGCGTTTCCTGACCACGTATCGCCGGACCATGGCTTCGGATCATGGCGGCAGCGCCATCAATCCCGTTCTTGTCGTAGGCGGTCTCGATCTCCCTGAATCGCTCCATCACGTTCGAGTCCAGGCGCTCGTAGAGATAGGAGGCAACCATATTGTAACCCACCGCATTGGCGCCCAGAAACGACAGCAGGAAAAGCGAGATGTAAAAGGCGGCGAGTCGGATTGACGTACTGCGCGTTATGCTAGCGTTGGCCATGAATGCTGTAGCCGGTGTTGCGCGTATTGTGCAGCAGCGGCACGTCGAAGGGCTTGTCGATCTTGGCGCGCAAGCGGCTGATATGGGTTTCCACGACCGTGCTCTGCGGATCGAAATTGAAGTTCCAGATGCGCTCCAGCAGCATCGTCTTTGTCAGGATACGGCCTTCGTTGCGCATCAGGAGTTCAAGCAGGGCGAATTCGCGCGGCAGCAATTCGATGCTCGTGCCGCCTCTGCTGGCCAGCCGGCTGAACAGATCCAGTTCCAGATCCGCCACGCGCAGCTTGGCTTTGCCGGCGGTGATCGGCGGACGGCGCGACAGGGCATTCACCCTTGCCAGCAGTTCCGAAAACGCAAACGGCTTGACCAGATAGTCGTCGGCACCGGCCTCCAGACCTTCAACGCGATCGTTGACTCCGCCCATCGAGGTCAGGAAGATGATCGGAACCTTGCCACCCGCGCCGCGCAGACCGCGCACGAGCGAAAGACCATCAAGCCCCGGGATCATCCGGTCGATGATTGCCACATCGAAGGGCTCACGCAGTCCTACCGACAGGGCGTCGCGCCCGTCGCTCAGGATGTCGACGACATGGCCGGACGATTTCAGTCCGTTCTGGATGTACTGGCTGATCTGTTCATCATCTTCGACCAGAAGAATTCTCATGACGAATGGCTCTCATCTGGCTTGGTTGTCCAAGCGTTGATGACCTCAAAGGTTGGTTCGGTTCGTCCGCTTCCTGCACGAACCATGTCTCAATGAATTGTTGGTCAGCGGGTATTCCCGCTCGACGTCTGTTATGGTCGCATCGCCGTCTTGGATTGCTCGGCGGCGCGGCGGAGATTGGCTGTTGAGACAAGTTTCGTTTGGTCCTGCAAATTCTCGCCCCTCCGCCGAATTCGTCTCATGGTGGTCACTCTAAGCCGTTGAAGTTGGTTCGATTCCGATGGTGGCTATCGGCATCTGCAACAACTGTGTTCAATCTGGGTCTTCAGCCAGGCAGATTGTGGAACTGCGATCACGGATTGGTGACGGCCGAGGAAGTTGCAACGCCGCCCAACGCAGTCGTGAGCTTGGCTCCATGAGCCGGGCAAGAGGTGAAGCAGCTTCAGGAGCGATCCGTCGGTCGGATCGCTCCTTGCGTCAAATCGTTCCGCGGAGGGACGGTGTCGACGGCTACCTCCGTCCCGCCCAGCTGGCACGCTGGCCCTGCGACCAGGAGGGCTTCACGATCTCGACGCGGTTGTAACGTGTGTTGGTCTTTTCAAGGTCTCCGTTGGCAAGAACCCTGTAGGAGATGTCCGGATTCGACACCGATCCGGCCGCCTCGCCAGCCGATCCATGGCCTTGCAAGATCCTGTCGAGCTCGGAATTTGTTGGATTGGAACCGCTGTTGGCAAAAGCGCCGGTCGCCGTGGCGGCCACGATGATCAAAGCATATCCGATGGTCTTGTGCATGATTGTTCCTCTTGTCGAACGCGGGCGTCTTGGGGGCCCGACGATCAGAGGCTAGGCGCGTGACTTCACCGTCACTTTCCGCCCGATTTACAATTTTGTGATTCTTGTCACCATGGAGGTCGAACGTCGTGACGGTTCTGTACTAGCAATCATCTGCTGCTTGACGCGCCACTGGACCGCCGTCACAAAAGTCGCGCTTGCAACCCGCTGTCGGGTTGATGATTCTCACGGTGTCGGGTTGGCTGACCACGCATCGTGCCGGTCGACGAGAGACGAATACAAATATGTATAAAAAAACTTGTTGGCCCTTCGATATCCCGGCAATACCTTCATCCGGTAGCCGTTGTCTGATCCGCGTCGGAACTTCGGCGTCAAGGTGAGAAACCAAGGCCGTTGGAATTGCGCCTGATGACTGTTCGCCAAGCCATAGCAAATGTTGCGGCCAGCCTTTTGTCTGTGTTTTTTCACATGGGCAGGATGCTATCGGTTGCGCTTGTCATGGTGGCGGTGGCGATAAGCAGCACGGGCTGGGCCGCAGGCGCGGTCTTGCCCGCGACTGGTGACGTCGTGGTCGGCGAAGCCTCGGCTATGGACCATCCGAGCGCCGGAAACCACGACCATAGCGGCGGCAAACAAGAAGACAGTTCGGCCGCCTGCGAGGGCAGCAGCTGCAGCGGCTCGCACCATCAACCGCAGGATCTGGCGCAAACCTGCTGCGCCATGGCCTGCCACACCGCCATTCTTTCCGTCGATTGTGTCGCGCCGGTCAGCTTCCTGACCTGGCAGATCAAGCACCGCCAGCTGGCCGACGTGCTGGAAGGCTCTGCGACCCTCCGGCTTGAACGTCCTCCCCGTCCGGCCCACGCCTGAAACGTCGGCGTAGGTTGGATTGTTGCGTCCCGGGCGGAAGTCTCCGCTCGATTGACGCACCCAGTTCCTGTTTCTGATCGACCTTGACGATCGGTCCGGCCCATGCGCCGGCGAGATCGTGCGCGCCGACTGAGCGTCAGTGCCCGGAATCCTCGCGGAGAACCGGCATGGCGGCTCTCGCCACTCGTCGTATGGCCTGGCCTGGAGCCCGTGCTCCGTCAGGCCCGCGTTCTCCATTCATCTCCGTCGTTGAGGATCATTCATGAGGTCTCCGTTCGTGATGGCACCCGCCATCATCCTTTCCGCCTGCACGGCCTTGCCTGAGATCGGCACAGGGCCGTCGCCAGCCGACCCTGCCATTGCCGTGCCGCCTGCGCGGTACACGCCGGTGCTCGCCGGCACGGTCGACTACCGTCCTGTTGCGCCCAAATCCTGGGTCGACAGCAACCGCCAAGTGGCGCCGAAGGAGAAAGGCAAATGATGCCGATCGTCTCCTTTGCTTCTTCCGTCTTGCCGGCTGTCCAGAACGGCAAGTTCGTCAAACTCGGAGGTGTCAGCCTGCTCGCGCTGACGCTGGCAGGCTGCGCAACCTTCAGCAAGGACGCCGGCATGGAGCCGGTGGGTGCGCAGGTATCGTCCGCAATCGGCGCGCAAACCTTGAAGATCGCCTCGAAGGCCGATGCCAAGGCGGCGGCGTCGCGTGTGAAGGTACTTTTGACCCAGCCATTGAACGCCGACAGTGCCGTCCAGGTGGCATTGCTAAGCAACAGGAACCTTCAGGCCGAATACAATGCGCTCGGCGTTTCCGAAGCAGCCTTCGTGGAAGCCAGCCTGCCGCCCAATCCGAGCATTTCGCTTGGCGGCACCTTGCAGCAAGGATCGCTGGACATCGAACGCCGGCTGGTCGGTTCGCTGCTGGCGCTGCTCACCTTGCCCGCACGCAAGGCGATTGCCGAGAAGGAATTCGAGGCGGCGCGATATCGTGCCATCGAGGCAACGTTTCGTCAGGCGGCCAGTGCACGCAAGGCGTATTATCGAGCCGTAGCCGCCCGGCATCGGGTGACCTATCTCGAGCAGGCGAGAGCCTCGACGGACGCAGCGGCCGACCTCACGCGCAAGCTTGGCGAGACCGGTGCGGCAACCAAACTGGATCAGGCACGCGCGGGTGCCTTCAATGCCGAAACCTCCAGCCAACTCGCCGCCGCCAGGCTTGAAGCAGGCGTTACGCGCGAGGCGCTCACGCGTGAGCTCGGCTTGTGGGGCGCGGATGCCGGCTACAAGATCCCGAACAGGCTGCCGTCCCTGCCAAAGAAACTGCAGACATCGGATCAGGCCGAGACGGAAGCCATTCGCAAACGTGTCGATCTGATCGTGGCACGGCTCGAACTCGACGCTCTGGCCCGTTCGCTCAAGCTCGACAACGCGACCCGGTATGTCTCGGCCTTTCAGCTGGCCGGCTTTGCCAATTTCGAACGCAGCAAGAATGATCACGGCGAGGTCGAGAAGGACTATCCGAAAGGCGTCACGCTTGATCTCGAACTGGAGATCCCGATCTTCGATTTCGGCGAGACGACCAGACGGCGAAATGTCGAGACCTACATGCAGGCCGTCAACCGCTTCGCTGCCAAGGCGATCGCTATCCGCTCCGAGGCTCGCTCGGCTTTGCTTGCCTATCGTGCGTCCAACGATATCGCCCGGCAGTACCGCGCCAGCATCATACCGTTGCGCAAGGTGATCTCCGAGGAAGCGCAGCTTCAATACAACGGCATGCTGATCGACGTGTTCGAGCTTCTGACGACCACGCGCGAAGGCATCGAGACCAATGTCGCGGCGATCGAGGCGCAACGCGACGTCTTCGTCGCCGGTGTCGATTTCCAGAGCGCCATCATTGGTGGTGGCGCGGGAGGTGGCGATGAATAGTCCAAAGGAGAAACAGGCCATGACGGTCTCCCGCCGCAACTTCCTCGGCGCGACTGGCGCCATGACGCTGCTCGGCGCCGGTGTGGTGTCGGGTCGTACGGCCTTTGCCTCGGTACCGGAGGCGCCGACGATGACAGAGGCCGTGACGCGGCCGCCGCTCGTGCCCACAAGCGGACCCGACTACAATCCTGTCGTCACGCTGAACGGCTGGACGCTTCCGTGGCGCATGAACGGCGAGTGGAAGGAATTCCATCTCGTCGCCGAGCCTGTGGTGCGCGAATTCTCTCCGGGAATGGTCGGGCACCTGTGGGGCTACAACGGCCAGTCGCCGGGGCCGACCATCGAGGCGGTGGAAGGCGACAGGGTGCGCATCTTCGTCACCAATCGACTGCCAGAACACACGACCATCCACTGGCATGGCCAGCTTTTGCCCAGTGGCATGGACGGTGTCGGCGGGCTCACCCAGCCGCACATCCCCGTCGGCAAGACCTTCGTCTACGAGTTCCAGCTGCGGAAGAGCGGCACCTTCATGTACCACCCGCACGCCGACGAGATGGTGCAGATGGCGATGGGCATGATGGGGTTCTTCGTCGTTCATCCGAAGGATCCCGCCTACCGCCGCGTCGACCGCGACTTCGTCTTCCTGATGTCCTCTTACGACATCGAACCCGGCGCCTATGTGCCGCGGGTGGCGGAGATGACCGACTTCAACATGTGGACCTGGAACAGCCGTGTTTTCCCGGGGATCGACCCGCTGGTGGTGGCCAGGGGCGACAAGGTGCGGGTGCGTTTCGGCAACCTCACCATGACCAACCATCCCATCCATATGCACGGATACGACTTCAAGGTTTCGTGCACGGATGGTGGCTGGGTGCCGGAAGCCGCGGCGTGGCCCGAAGTCACCATCGACTGCGCCGTCGGCCAGATGCGCGCATTCGATTTCGTGGCCGACTACGCCGGCGACTGGGCCATCCACTGCCACAAATCGCACCACACCATGAACGCCATGGGGCACGAACTCGCCACCTTCATCGGCGCTGACAAGAAGGAGGTGGCCAAGAAGATCAAGCGTCTCGTGCCGGACTACATGCCGATGGGCACCGCCGGCATGGCCGACATGGGCGAAATGGAAATGCCGCTGCCCGACAACACCCTGCCGATGATGACGGGCTTCGGTCCGTTCGGGCCGATCGAGATGGGTGGCATGTTCTCGGTGGTCAAGGTCCGCGAGGGCCTGGCTCGCGGGGACTACAAGGATCCCGGCTGGTACCAGCACCCGTCGGGTACGGTCGCTTACGAGTGGACCGGTCAAAGCCAGAAGGCGGAACGCCGTGAGGCTCCCGCCTTCGACAAGTCGCAGACTGCCGAAGTCACCGTGGTGAAACCCGGCGGTCATCCATCGTCCAAGAACCAGCACAACAACCACTGAAGGACAGTCTGTTCATGAATATCCGAGTCCTTGTTACCACCCTGGCCATGTTGGCCTCGCCGGCTGCGGCCTTTGCCGATGCGGGCCACGATGGTGAGCGCGCCTACGGTGAACCGGGCAATCCGAAAAAGCCGGCACGCGTCGTCCAGGTCGTCATGCGTGAGGCCGACGGCCGCATGGAGTTCCTGCCCAACCGTGTCGAGATCAAGACTGGTGAGCAGGTCAAATTCATGCTTCGCAACAACGGCGAGCTCGACCATGAACTGGTGCTCGGCACGCTGGCCGAGAACCTGAAGCACGGCGAGCAGATGGCCAAGAATCCCGACATGGAACACGACGATCCGAACGCCAAGCGTCTGGCTCCAAAGAAAACCGGCGAGATCGTCTGGAAATTCACCAAGGCGGGGGAGTTCGACTTCTCCTGCCTCATCCCCGGGCACCGCGAAGCCGGCATGGCCGGCACCATTGTCGTCAAATAACCATCGCAACGAAGGAGAAACACGATGCGTAAACTAGCAGCAGCCACAGCGATCTTGATCGCGCTGGTCACGTCCGCCGAGGCAGCACCGGTCGACGGTCAGGTCACCAAGATCGACCAGGCTCAAGGCAAGATCACGCTGAAGCATGGCCCGATCACCAACCTGGATATGGATGCGATGACCATGGTCTTCGTGGCAGCCGATCCGGCAGCTTTGAAAACCGTCAAGGTCGGTGACAAGGTTAAATTCGAGGCCGACCGCGTCAACGGCCGCCTGACGGTAACCAGGATCGAAAAGGCCAAGTAAGCGCTATCGCTAGACCAACCGATCAGCATGGAGCCGATGTCTGGCTCCATGCTGATCGTACCAAAGGAGATGGTAATGAGACGCCGGACGTTTTTCATCGCGACCGCGGCTTTGCTGGCAGGCCCGTCGGCCTTCGCTGCGGAGCAGGCTCTGGTGACGGTATACAAGGACCCATCATGCGGTTGCTGTGGCGCATGGGCAGATCACATGGCAAAGGCAGGTTTCACAGTGAAGGTCGTGGAGAGCTCAACGCTTGAGAAATTCAAGGCGGAGCAGGGGATACCTCAGGCCCTGCAGTCATGCCACACCGCCCTGGTATCCGGCTATGTGCTTGAAGGGCATGTGCCGGCCAAGGCGGTCGGGAAACTGCTTGCCGAGCGGCCGGCCGTCAAGGGCCTTGCTGTTGCAGGCATGCCCGTTGGCTCGCCGGGCATGGAGATGCCGGGCGTTGAACCCGAAGCCTACGATGTCGTGACATTCGGCCCCGATGGCACTGTCTTCATGCGATTTTAGCCGAGCCGATAGTCACGTCCCAACACCGGGCTGATGACGTGTTGGCTGGAGCAGAATCCATCACGAGCTGCCTCTATGGCTAGCTGCCGGTATCTCTGTATTGACCTCTGGTGCCAACCTCTCGGCAATGCCGGCATCCGGAGCTCTGCATGGACCAGCCCTTCAGTCCGCGGCGCGGCACCGGCATCACACTCGCTTTCATTTGCCTCGTCGTGCTTGGCCTGATGCCGATCATCGCAATCGGCCGCCCTGCTGGTTCCAGTGCGCTTTCATTCGCGCTTTGGCTATCGGTCTGGCAGCTCCTGTTTTCACTTCCGCTGCTGGCACTCGAATGGCGTTCGGGTGAACATGGCCTGTTCGGTGAACATATGCCTCGAGCAGAACGATGGCGTGTGCTTGGCGTTACGCTGTTCACCGGCGGGCTCTTCAGCCTGTCCACCTGGATGTATGTTCTGGCCTTCGAAAAGGCGGGAGCGGTCAATGCGGCGATTGCCCTGCAGGCCTATCCGCTCTTTGCTGCCGCGCTCGAAGCGGTGTTCCTGCGCCGCCGCAAGAGTGCTCTCGAGCTAGGCTTCATGCTTTTGGTGGTTGTCGCACTCTATTATCTTGCCACGCAGGGCACTTGGCAGCTGGCTGGGCTGTCATTCTGGTTCCTGCTGGCGCTCGCGGTTCCGCTGGTCTGGAGTGTTGCTCACATCATCGTCAGGCAGGCCTTGCTATCGACCCCGATCACGCCAAGCCAGGTCACAACGTCGCGCTTGGTCGTTTCGACCATCTTTCTGTCGGTGCTTGCAGTTTCACTCGAGGGTTTTGACAGCATCCCATTGTTAGGTTTGGATTTTCAGTTCCAGATATTCGCGGTGGCGATGGGACTTGCCTATTATGTTGAACTGATCGTGTGGTTCTACGCCGTCCGCCATATCGACGTTTCAGTGGCCAGTTCCATCACCGTACCCGCGCCTGCGGTGACGATGGTCCTGTCGGCGTTGCTTTTCAACGAAACCGTCACCGGACTCCAGATCATGGTTCTGGGTGTTGTCATCCTCGGATTGACAGGTTTGCTGTTTGCCGGTTCGCGCACCCAAGGTGCGGCTTCCTATGAAGCCGGATAGCGGGATCACAATTTCGGAGCCAGGAGGATCCGGCCGGCAATTAGCGGACAAAGCTGCGCCAGGCCAACTGACAGAACGCTGTCGGGATAGGCGCGGGTCGAACGCCCATTGCGGATAAAAATATTGCGCTTACCCTCCATCTTATGAAACCGTATGCCCCGACTGCCCGTCTGGGGCGTGCGATAGCAAGCATCGTCATCGGTTTTATCAGAGGGATTTGCCGCCATGTCTTCAACCAGATTTTTAGCCGGTGCGCTTGTGGCGCTCGGCCTCTCCGTCGCCTCCGCCAACGCTGCCGATGTCGTCGTATCATCCAAGATCGACACCGAGGGCGGGGTTCTTGGCAACATCATCCAGTCGGTTCTGAATGCCAACGGCATCAAGACCGTTGATCGCATTCAGCTTGGTGCCACGCCTGTGGTACGCAAGGCGATTATTGCAGGCGAGATCGACATCTATCCCGAATACACCGGCAACGCCGCCTTCTTCTTCGAGAAGGCCGACGATCCGGTCTGGAAGGATGCCGCCAAGGGTTATGCCGAAGCCAAGAAGCTCGACTACGACGCCAACAAGCTTGTCTGGCTGACACCGTCGCCGGCTAACAACACCTGGGCGATCGCGTTGCGCAAGGATGTCACCGACGCCAACAAGCTGGCCACGCTCTCCGACTTTGGCAAATACGTGGCGGGCGGCGGCAAGGTGGTGCTGGCCGCCTCAGCCGAATTCGTCAATTCGGCCGCTGCCTTGCCGGCTTTCCAGACAACTTACGGCTTCACCCTGAAGCCGGATCAGCTGATCACCCTATCGGGTGGAGACACGGCTGCAACCATCGGTGCTGCCGCCAATCAGACCAATGGGGCCAATGCTGCCATGGTCTACGGCACCGATGGCGGTATCGCACCGTCGGGCCTCGTGGTTCTCGCCGACGACAAGAACGTCCAGCCGGTCTACCAGCCGACCCCGATCATCCGCGAGGCGGTGCTGAAGGAAAACCCGAAGATCGAGGAAGTGCTGAAGCCGGTGTTCGAGAAGCTCGACCTGGTCACGCTGCAGGAGTTGAACGGTCGCGTCCAGGTCGGCGGTGAGCCGGCCAAGGCAGTTGCTGAGGACTTCCTGAAGAAGAACGGCTTCCTCAAGTAGGGAGCGGTTCCGGCGCGCCGGCTGGATCGAATCCACTGGGCGCGCCGGATCTGAAGGACTGGGGATCGTGGGCATTCGCTTTGACAAGCTGGGCGTGGTGATTGCCGCGATCGCCGCTTATGCGGCTTTCCTTGCACCCTTCGCTACCTTTCGTGCCAACCGCATCGTGCCGGGGGAAGGGCGCTCCATACTCGACGCGCTTCCCTCCGTCAGTGGGCCCTTGCTGCTGGCGCTGATCATCGCCGCCATCATCGTGGCGCTGTTGAAGACGGCATTGGCCTGGCGGCTTGTCGCGAGTGTGGTTCTCTTGGTGGCGCTTGCTCTGGCCATCGGCATGGCCGGCAGTTTTCTGACACCACCCGGCAACACCTTCGCGCGCGTGTCACCGGCTTCCGGTTTCTGGTTGCTGCTTTTTGCCTTTGCCCTGTTGCTGGCCGACGTGCTGACGCGGCTCGATCTGTCGCCGTTTGTGCGCATTGGCATTCTCCTGGTCGCCGCAGTGGCGATTGGCGCCCTTCTGGCATCCGGCAGCTGGGACAGCCTTTCCATTCTGAAAGAATACGCCAACAGGGCCGACAGTTTCTGGGCCGAGGCACGTAAGCATGTCGCCCTGGCGCTGGGTTCGCTGGCCGCCGCCGTCGTGGTCGGCCTGCCGCTCGGCATTCTCTGCCACAGGGTCGACGTGCTGCGGGCCGGGGTCCTCAACGTGCTCAACATCATCCAGACCATCCCGTCGATCGCGCTGTTTGGCATGTTGATCGGCCCGCTCGGCTGGGTGGCACTGCACGTGCCAGGAGCCGCCGCGCTCGGCATTCGCGGTATCGGCACAGCGCCGGCTTTCGTGGCGCTGTTCCTCTACTCGCTGCTGCCGGTTGTGGCGAACACGGTGGTGGGGCTGGCCGGAGTGCCGAAGGCGGCCAATGAGGCTGCGCGCGGCATGGGCATGACGGACCGCCAGAGACTGTTCGGCGTGGAGTTCCCGCTTGCCTTCCCGGTGATCCTGACCGGGATCCGCATCGTTCTGGTGCAGAACATCGGCCTCGCCACCATCGCCGCCCTGATCGGTGGCGGCGGCTTCGGCGTCTTTGTCTTTCAGGGCGTCGGACAGACTGCGATGGATCTGGTTTTGCTCGGTGCCGTGCCGACGGTGGCGCTGGCCTTCGCGGCAGGCATCGTGCTTGATGCCGTCATCGAACTCACCGCAACAGCCAAGCGCAGGGAAGCGGTCGCATGATCGAAATCGAGAACATCACCAAGCGCTACGACAAGCAGACCGTGGTCGATGACGTCTCGATGGTAATCGAGCCACGCACCATCGCGGCCATCGTCGGTACTTCCGGTTCCGGCAAGACCACGCTGCTGCGCATGATCAACCGGCTGGTCGAACCGACCTCCGGCACGATCAAGCTGGATGGCGTCGACAACCATTCGTTGCCCGACTACGAATTGCGCCGCTCGATCGGTTACGCCATCCAGGGCCACGGCCTGTTTCCGCATCGTACCGTGGCACAGAACATCGCAACGGTGCCGCTGCTGCTCGGCTGGGACAAGGAACGCATCGATGAACGCGTCGATGAACTGCTGAAGCTTTTCCAGCTCGATCCCGCCGCTTTCGGCCCGCGCTATCCGCACGAATTGTCGGGCGGCCAGCAGCAGCGTGTCGGCGTGGCGCGCGCGCTCGCCGCCAAACCCAATGTGCTGTTGATGGACGAGCCGTTCGGCGCGCTCGACCCGATCATCCGCACCAAGGCACAGGAAGACCTGCTCGCCATCCAGAAACATTTCGGCACCACCATCATCCTGGTCACCCACGACATGGAAGAAGCGGTGCATCTGGGTCACAAGATTGCCGTCATGGACGGGGGCAAGCTGGTGCAGTACGCCAGACCCGCCGAGATCCTGGCGAGGCCCGCCAGTTCCTTCGTCGAAACGCTGGTCGGCTCGTCCGAGCGGCCGTTCCGGCTGCTGTCGCTTGGCCGCGTCGGCGATGCGGTTGAGAAGGGCAGTGCGGAAGGCGAAGCAATACCCGCCGACGCCAGCCAGCGCGATGCACTGGCTGAACTGCTCTGGACCGGCAAGCCGGCGCTACCGGTCAAGGGGGCCGATGGCAAGGCGCTTGGCCGGGTCACCGTCGACGGCCTGGTGAAGCTCGCGGCGAGGCCGGCATGAAGGTTTTCCTGCCGGCAGCGTTGCGTGTCGTTCTGCTGGTGCTCCTGGTGGCGTTCATCGTTTATCCGGGCTGGTTCGAACCGCTGTTCAAGCCGCTCACGGAAAACAATGCGCCGGCGATCTACAACCAGGGAAGCCTGCTGTCGTTGACCTTGCAGCATCTGGGCACCGTCGCCGTGGCAACGATCGCCGCGATCATTGTCGCGATCGGCCTTGCCATCCTGGTGACACGGCCCTTCGGCGCTGAATTCCTGCCGCTGTCGCGTTCGCTGGTCAACATCGGCCAGACCTTTCCACCGGTCGCTGTGCTGGCGCTGGCCGTGCCTGCTGTCGGTTTCGGCGAGAAGCCGACCTTGATCGCGCTCTTCCTGTACGGCCTGCTGCCGATCTTCGAGAACGCTTTGACCGGACTTACCACGCTGCCGGCCAATGTCGTGGAGGCGGCTCGTGGTGCCGGCATGACCAATCGCCAGAAACTGCTCCGGGTGGAACTTCCGCTCAGCCTGCCGGTGATCCTTGCCGGCATCCGGCTGTCGGTGGTGATCAGCCTGGCCACCGCCACCATCGGGTCCACGGTCGCGGCCAAGACACTGGGCGAGGTCATCATTGCCGGATTGATCTCCAACAACCTCGCCTTCGTCGTCCAGGGAGGGCTCATCGTTGCCGGGCTTGCAGTCTTCATCTACGACGGGCTGATGGCTCTCGAACGTGTTGCGGCACGCCGGATGGGGCAGGCTGCCCGATAGTCTGCAGCCGACTGGGGTTCGTCGTTTAACGCCCTGCCGGATGGTCGAGGGTTATTTCCAGTTCCGTGGTGTTTGCTGCGACGATCCATCGGCGCCGGATGATCGAAAAATCATGACGCCCAGCATTGCCAGTCTCCAGGGATACAAGATCTCCGGTCGCGCAGCTCACCGGCAGTCGCAGCAACAGCAGCGTCGTCGTCAGCTGATGCCTTCCGGCGTGTCGCTCCGCGCTCGCGGTCAGGACAATCGAAGCGACGCTCATTGCGTGTTCGCCGGGACTCGGTGATCTTGCTTTGCCGTGACCAGAATCATCGAAAGCAGAAGGGGCTTTTGCCATGACGTCACGTCTTTCCAAGATCACCATGTGCCTGTGTCTGGCGGCCTTCGCCTTCCTCGTCGCCTTTGGCAACATCACCGACTATGGCTCGAACTTCGCCTTTGTCCAGCATGTGCTGTCCATGGACACAACCTTTCCGGGCAATGCCCTGATGTATCGTTCGATCACCAACCCAACGCTCTGGACCATGGGCTACTGGCTGATCATCTTCGGTGAGGCACTGACCTGCGTGCTCTTCCTGATCGCCGCCTGGAATTTGTGGAGCGCCCGCAAGGGAAGTGGCGAAACGTTCAACAACGCCAAGAAATTCGCGATTATCGCCACAACCATGGGCTTTCTGGTCTGGTATTTCGGCTTCATGGTCATCGGTGGAGAGTGGTTTGCCATGTGGCAGTCGAAAACCTGGAACGGCCAGGAAGCCGCCTTCAAGTTCTATATGACCATGCTCGCGGTGCTGATCTTCATCATGCAACCGGACCGCGACCTGCAGCGGTAGCGTTGGACCGCACCACCTGCTTCAAGGTGAAGTGCGCGCAGGCATTCGGGCTGGGCGATGCGTCGGGCGCGGTAAACTGTCGCAGCGAAATGCGGGCAAATGTCGCATGCCGGCTTGACGGTCGAGACCACGGCTTTGCATAAATCGATCGAGGGGTCGGGATTCCGCTCGGGAATCCCGGTTCGGTTCCACGGCCTGGGGAGGAGGTCTGCCGGGCCACAGATCGAGGAATAATCCGCAAATGACCATGCTTTATGTCGTCATCCTCTGCGGCGTGCTCTCAATCGTCTACGCCATCTGGGCTACACAGTCCGTGCTGGCGTCCGACCAGGGCAACGCACGCATGCAGGAAATCGCCGCGGCAATCCGCGAGGGCGCACAAGCCTATCTGGCGCGCCAATACACCACCATCGCCATCGTCGGGGTCGTCGTGTTCCTGCTGGCATGGTGGCTGCTGTCGGGTACCGCCGCCATCGGCTTCCTGATCGGTGCCGTGCTTTCGGGCGCGGCAGGCTTCATAGGCATGCACGTTTCGGTGCGCGCCAATGTGCGCACGGCGCAGGCCGCGTCGAACAGCCTTTCAGCCGGCCTCGACATCGCCTTCAAGTCGGGGGCCATTACCGGCATGCTGGTTGCCGGCCTCGCGCTGCTCGGCGTCTCCGTTTATTACTGGGTGCTGACCGGTCCGCTCGGCCTGGCGCCTGGCGATCGCACCGTGATCGACTCGCTTGTAGCCCTTGGCTTCGGCGCCTCGCTGATCTCGATCTTCGCTCGTCTGGGCGGCGGCATCTTCACCAAGGGTGCTGACGTTGGTGGCGATCTCGTCGGCAAGGTCGAAGCCGGCATCCCGGAGGATGATCCACGCAACCCCGCCACCATCGCCGACAACGTCGGTGACAATGTTGGTGACTGCGCCGGCATGGCTGCCGACCTGTTCGAGACCTACGCCGTGACCGTGGTCGCAACCATGGTCCTGGCTGCAATCTTCTTTGCCGGCACGGACGTGCTTTCCAGCATGATGCTCTATCCACTGGTCATCTGCGGCGCCTGTATCGTGACTTCGATCATCGGCACCTTCTTCGTGAAGCTCGGCGCCAATGGTTCGATCATGGGAGCCCTCTACAAGGGGCTGATCGTCACGGGCATACTGTCGATCGTCGGCTTGGGTGCCGCCACGTCCATGACCATTGGTTGGGGCCAGGTCGGTGCCGGTGCGCATGTCGTGACTGGAACGAACCTGTTCATCTGCGGCCTGATCGGCCTGCTGGTGACGGCGCTGATCGTGGTGATCACCGAATACTACACCGGTACAAACAAGCGCCCGGTCAATTCGATCGCCCAGGCTTCGGTCACCGGCCACGGCACAAATGTCATCCAGGGCCTCGCGGTTTCGCTGGAATCGACCGCGCTGCCGGCAATCGTCATCGTCGGCGGCATCATCGCCACATTCCAGCTGGCGGGCCTGTTCGGCACCGCGATCGCCGTCACCACCATGCTTGGTCTTGCCGGCTGATCGTGGCGCTCGACGCCTTTGGTCCGGTCACCGACAATGCCGGCGGCATTGCCGAAATGTCCGGCTTGCCCAAGGAAGTGCGTCATTCCACCGATGCGCTTGATGCTGTCGGCAACACCACCAAGGCCGTCACCAAGGGTTACGCCATCGGTTCGGCTGGCCTCGGTGCGCTGGTGCTGTTCGCGGCGTATTCGAACGACCTGCAATATTTCGCCGCCAATGCCGCGCAATATCCCTACTTCTCCGATCTCGGCACGGTCTCCTTCGACCTGTCGAATCCTTATGTGGTCGCCGGTCTGATCTTCGGCGGTCTGATCCCGTATCTGTTCGGCGGCATCGCGATGACCGCGGTGGGACGCGCAGCCGGCTCGATCGTTGAGGAGGTACGCCGCCAGTTCCGCGAGGATCCAGGTATCATGAAGGGCACCTCCAAGCCCAACTATGCACGGGCGGTCGATCTTCTGACCAAGGCTGCGATCAAGGAAATGATCATTCCGTCGCTGCTGCCGGTGCTGGCGCCGCTGGTCGTCTACTACGGCGTGCTCCTGATCTCGGGTTCCAAGGCCTCGGCTTTCGCGGCGCTGGGGGCATCGTTGCTCGGCGTCATCGTCAATGGTCTGTTCGTGGCTATTTCGATGACTTCCGGCGGTGGCGCCTGGGACAATGCCAAGAAGTCGTTCGAGGATGGCTTCACAGACAAGGATGGCGTCAAGCACCTGAAGGGTTCGGAGGCACACAAGGCTTCCGTCACCGGCGACACGGTTGGCGATCCCTACAAGGACACGGCTGGTCCAGCTGTGAACCCGGCCATCAAGATCACCAACATCGTGGCTCTGCTGCTGCTTGCGGTGCTCGCGCACGGCTGACGGCGGTATCTGCTAAAAAGAAAACCCGCGGGAGCGATCCTGCGGGTTTTCTTTTTGTAGGATTGTATGGCAGGCAGCCGCGCCTGCGGCGCCACTAGAGCCCGGCAGCCGGATTGGGCTTGAGCTTGCCGGCGCCGGAGATGATCTGGCCGAGGAAGTTCTGGTCCTTGCCGCCGGTCGGCGTCGTGCGCGAGATGAAGTCGAACACCCGGCCGTCCTTCATTCCGTAATTTGCCAGGCGTGCGACACGGCCGTCCTGGCCGAAATAGACGGCCAGTACCTTCTGGTCGACGACGCTCGGATTGGCGAAGGCGACCGAACGGCGCCGCGTCTGCGAGATGTAATAGAAGACCTCGTTGTCGAAGGTCGCCGTAGTGGACGGCGTACCGAGCGCCAACAGCACCTGCTCGCGGCTGGAGCCGACAGGAACCGAATCCAGCGTCTGCTGGTCGACGATGTAGCCCTGGGTGAGTGTCTCGCCGGGCGTCAGGTCCCCGAACATCTTTGATGAGTTGCAGCCGGTCAGTGCCGCCGCGATGACAAGCATCGATGCGACGGATGCAGGACCTGCCAAGGCGGTCGACTTGAATTTCAATGCGCGCAACGACAACTCCATAGTCCGCTCTCGGGCACCGGCTTGCGCGAGGCGGCAAAACCGGTAAACCAGCTTAGCCGCCGATGCAACAATTCTGCCTTAACAAACAGGTCCCCGGGAGACCGTCCCCAATGTTTCAGCGCCTGTTCGGCCGTGAACGCCATGCCAACCGCGCTATTGTCGAGGCGCTGTACGCACAAATCGTGGCGGCGGCGCGGCAAACTTTCTTTTATTCGCACTGGAATGTGCCCGATACGCCGCTCGGCCGTTTCGAGATGCTGTCGCTGCATATGTTCCTGTTCCAGCACCGGTTGCATGGCGAGAGTGGCGTGCCGGCGGAATTGGCACAGACATTGATCGACGAGTTCTTCACCGAGGTCGATCATTCGCTGCGTGAACTCGGCATCAGCGACGTGGGTGTCCCGAAACGCATGAAAAAGCTGGCGAAGATGTACTATGGCCGCACCGCTGCCTACGCGGATGCGCTGAATCGCGACGACAAAGGTGATCTCGCCACTGCTTTGTCCCGCAACGTCCGCCCGGATGTCGCGGACTGGCCGGAGGCGCCGGATATGGCGGCTTATGTGCTGCGGGCCAAGGAGGCGCTTGCTTTGCAATCATCGGAAGCGATCTGCCTTGGCGAGCTTGCCTTTCCAGCCGCTGCAGGTTGAAGGATGACTGCGATGAATCATCAAGAGGAACCACGGAGTTCGGTTTCGTTCGAGGCGCATGTCTCGCGCCTGCCGCAAAAGGGTATGCCGGTGCGTATCGAAGCCGATGCCGCCCAGCGCGAGGCTCTTGCCAAGGACCATGGACTGGTTTCCGTCGAGCGCTATGTCGCCGATCTCGTGGTCACGCCTTGGAAACGCCACGGCGTGAAGGTCAAAGGCCGGGTCGAGGGTGACATCACCCAGGCCTGCGTGGTGACGCTGGAACCGTTGACGGCCCATATCGACGAGGAGGTCGAGGGCCTGTTTTTGCCCGAAGATTCGAAACTGGGCCGTCAGGGTTTCGAGGGTGGCGGCGAGATTCTGCTCGATGCCGACGGCCCCGACAGCCCGGAAACCTTCATCGGCGACACGATCGATGTCGGCGCTCTGGCCGAGCAGTTCTTCGGCCTGGCGATCGATCCCTATCCGCGCAAGGCCGGCGTATCTCTGGAGACTGCGCCGGATGGGGCCGAACCCGAAAGCGAATTCCAGAAAAAGCTGAAATCCCTGCTCGGAAAATCTTGAAAGCCATGGATCGACGACAAAAGCCGGTTGTGCGGTGACTCAAAACCGCTATTTTCGCCGGAAAGTCACGATGGTCCCAAGCCAACCCACGAGATGAACAACGCGTGATAAAAATCTCCATTGATGCCATGGGCGGTGACCACGGTCCCGGTGTGGTCATTCCGGCGCTCCAGACTGTCGCCACCCGTCGCCCGGACATCCGTTTCATTATCTATGGCCGCGAAGACGTGGTGCGGCCTGAATTGGCCAAATTTCCCGGCCTGGCCGAGAAGAGCGAATTCTTCCACTGTGAAGTTGCCGTCCGTATGGACGACAAGCCGAGCCAGGCCTTGCGCCATGGTCGCTGGAAATCGTCGATGTGGAAGGCGATCGAAGCGGTGAAGGCCAATTCAGCCGATGCCTGCGTCTCCGCAGGCAATACCGGCGCGCTGATGGCGATGTCGAAATTCTGCCTGCGCACGATGGCGACGATCGACCGGCCGGCGATCGCCGCCATCTGGCCGACCATGCGTGGCGAGAGCGTGGTGCTGGATGTCGGCGCCACCATCGGTGCCGACGCCCATCAGCTGGTCGATTTCGCCATTCTGGGCACAGGCATGGCACGAGCGGTCTTCGGCGTGGAGCGGCCGACTGTCGGCCTTCTCAATGTCGGCGTCGAGGAGATCAAGGGGCAGGAAGTGGTCAAGGAGGCTGGGCGCATGCTGCGCGAGGCCAATATGAACTCGCTTGTCTATCACGGCTTCGTCGAGGGTGACGACATCGGCAAGGGTACGGTCGATGTCGTGGTGACGGAAGGTTTCGCCGGAAATATCGCGCTGAAGACCGCCGAAGGCACTGCCCGCCAGATCGGCGGCTACCTGCGGGCCGCCATGGGGCGGACGCTGATGGCGCGCATCGGCTATTTGTTCGCAAAAGGTGCTTTCGACCTGCTGCGCGAAAAGATGGATGTCAGCCGTTCCAACGGCGGTGTCTTCCTCGGATTGGACGGCGTCGTGGTAAAAAGCCATGGTGGCGCCGATTCGGCAGGGTTTGCCGCGGCGGTGGAACTGGCCTACGACATGGTGCGCAATCGTTTGCTGGATCGCATCGAAGCGGATCTCGATCTGTTTCATGCCCGCAACCCGCAGTCTCCGGCACCCAGAAAGTCTGACGTCGCGGTCGACGAAGAAGGATAAAGCAGCTTGATCAGATCAGTCGTGCGCGGCACGGGCCAGGCGTTGCCCCGCCGTATCATGAAGAATGCCGATTTCGAGGGCATGGTCGAAACGTCGGACGAATGGATCGCCCAGCGCACCGGCATCCGCCAGCGCCATATCGCGTCCGACGACGAAACGACGGCTTCGCTCGGCGAGGGGGCTGCGCGCGCGGCCCTGGCCGATGCCGGTCTTACGCCGGACGATATCGACCTCATCGTCTTGGCGACTTCAACGCCCAACAACACGTTTCCTGCCACGGCTGTCGAGATCCAGCAGCGGCTGGGCATGCGCCATGGCTATGCCTTTGACATGCAGGCAGTCTGCTCAGGTTTCGTCTATGCGGTTACCACGGCTGATGCCTACATTCGCGGCGGACTGGCCAGGCGTGTTCTGGTGATAGGCTCGGAGACCTTCTCGCGCATTCTCGATTGGAACGACCGCTCGACTTGCGTCCTGTTCGGCGACGGCGCTGGCGCGCTGGTGCTGGAGGCAGCGGAGGCGGCGGGTACCATCGCCGACCGTGGTGTGCTGGCAGCCAGCCTGCGCTCCGACGGCTCGCACAAGGAAAAGCTCTATGTCGACGGCGGTCCTTCGACCACCGGAACGGTCGGTCATCTCAGGATGGAAGGGCGCGAGGTGTTCAAGCATGCCGTTGGCATGATCACGGACGTGATCGAGGCGACGTTCTCGCAGGCGGGGATCACGGCAGACGACCTCGACTGGTTCGTGCCGCATCAGGCCAACAAACGCATCATCGACGCTTCCGCCAAGAAACTCGGCATCGCCGAGGAGAAGGTTGTGATCACCGTCGACAAACACGGCAACACATCCGCCGCCTCGGTGCCGCTGGCGCTTTCGATCGCTGCCGCTGATGGTCGCATCAAGCGTGGCGACCTCGTGCTTCTGGAGGCGATGGGGGGTGGATTCACCTGGGGTGCCGTTCTCGTCAGATGGTGAAGCGAACCGCACGGTTCGGTTCTTGACCTTGTCGAGTCAATTACTTAGGCTCCGCCTCGTTTAGTCGATACATTTGAGCACAAGCTGATAGGACGGTCTCTGATGGGGGGAAAGACACTGACACGTGCTGACCTTGCTGAGGCCGTTTATCGCAAGGTCGGTTTGTCGCGTACAGAGTCGGCCGAACTGGTCGAAGCGGTGCTCGACGAAATATGCGAGGCCATCGTTCGTGGCGAGACGGTCAAGCTGTCATCCTTCGCCACCTTCCATGTCCGTTCCAAGAACGAGCGTATCGGGCGCAACCCCAAGACAGGCGAGGAAGTGCCCATCCTGCCCCGCCGGGTGATGACCTTCAAGGCCTCGAATGTGCTGAAGAGCCGCATCCTGCGCTCTCATCAAGCCGGCAAGACGAAATCAGGCAAATAGGCGAAAGTCCGACTCTGCGGTTGAAAACCGGCCCTGGCTTTCTGCCGGGCTTGAATGTCGGGTGATAAATCGCTGAAATGGACCGCGATTCGACGGGATAGTGTCGAATCTTCGGTTCGTCTGTTCTTTGCGCATTGGATTGACCAACGCACGTGACGACGCGTCCGATCCGATGCCCAGCGCGAGGATCCACCCATGGACAAGAGCCCCGACGCCTTCCGCACGATTTCCGAGGTCGCCGAAGACCTTGATCTGCCACAGCATGTGTTGCGCTTCTGGGAAACACGTTTCAACCAGATCAAGCCGATGAAGCGCGGCGGTGGCCGTCGTTATTACCGGCCGCAGGATGTCGAGCTGATCAAAGGCATCCGCCATATGCTCTACGACCAGGGCTACACCATCAAGGGTGTGCAGAAGCTGCTGCGCGAGAACGGCAACCAGTTCCTGATCGCCGTTGGTCATGGTGACGTCGCGGCCGTCGAGGCGATCGCGCAGCGCCGGCAGGCCGAGGAAGTGCCGCTGACGCCGGCAGCGCAGCCGCGCACCGACGATGAGATGCTGGTCGGCCAGCCAACGGCCAAGCCAAATCGCCGTTTCTTTGGTCTCGGCAAGGCCGACGACGAGGGCCCCGTGCAGGCCGGCTCCGGCAAGCTCTCGCGCGACAATCGCGCATTGTTGCAGGAGGCGCTGTTCGACCTGCTGGAGTGCAAGCGCCTGCTCGATCAGGTGCGGTGACAGTCTGCCGGATCGACAGCGATGTCGGCAGATAGTGTTCCTGTGAAGAGGCCTGGCTGTCGCCTCGCAAAATCGCTTGCGAAACAGGTTGACCGGCGCAGGGGTATCACGTACATCGCGACCGGCTCGGAGTGTAGCGCAGCCCGGTAGCGCACTTGACTGGGGGTCAAGGGGTCGTCGGTTCGAATCCGGCCACTCCGACCATTTTTCCAACAGATAGACTTGACCCCATTTCCGGTTTTCGCATCGGCGATCACCGGTGTCCGCAAGGGCTGGCTCTCCGGCTTTCTACTTCGCGGGTGCCAGGGACAGCAGCGACACCGAGCGAACTGCGGGGAGGGCCATTTGTCCGGTGCCCCGCTGGCGGCTCGGCAGCGTGGGACCAGCATCGGCCAAGGTAATCAATCCGCGCTGATAACGGTATTCCAGCGCGATGCCACCCCAGACCATGCCCAGCAGCAGGTAGAAATGGCGCCAGTGATCGATATCGATCACGCTGCCCAGTCCGATATGGCCGACATAGACGACATAGGCGCACAGCACATAAGGCTGCCAGGGCCTGTTGCGCAGCAGCAGGCGGAAGCCAGCCGCGATCGTCCAGATCGTCAGCGTCAGGTAGGACACAAAACCCAGCCAGCCATAATCCATCAGCGTCTTCAGCCAGATGTTATGGGTGTCTTCGCCATAGATCTTGCCGAACACCAGCGCGCCGATGCCAAACGGTTTCTCCAGGGCCAGCATGAAGCCGATCCCATAGCGGGCAAACCGACCGAGGCGTGCCGAATCATAGTCCTGCGCCAACCTTGCGCGCGTGGTCAGCATCTCCGACACGCCCGGAATCTGCAGCACCACCAGCATCGCAACCATCAGCAGTGCCAGCGCCGCAATGGTCATGATCACAACGCGCAGGCGGAAGCGACCGCTGGTGTTCTCCAGAAACACCAGTCCGGTCAGCAGGATGACGGCCACACCGAAAAGGCCCCAGGCACCGCGCGAGAAAGACAGAAAAATTCCGCCGACGACGATCAGCAACGGTATCGCTATGAGGGGCATGCGCTGTACCGGTCCGGTCAGCAATCTGTAGAACAGGTAGATGCCGGGCAGGACAAGGAACGGGCCAAAGACGTTCGGATCCTGGAAGGCGCCGGCCGCGCGCTCGTATTTGGTGAAGATTTCGGCTCCCGGAAACAGTTTGAAATAACCGGCGATACCGAGGACCGAGGTGAAGACTGCAGTGGTCACATAGGCCAGGAAAATGAGCCTGTAGAGGTCGGGCTTTCGTTCGAGCACGGAAGCGAAGAAGACGGCGGTGAAGGCAAGAAACAGCGAAACGGCCAGATAAAGCGGCGTCCATGACAGGTCCGCCATCTGCGTCATGGCGATCATACCGCCGATGTTCATCGACACCAGCAGGACGAGCAGTGGCACGACCGGTCGCGAGATGTACAGGCCGAACAGCGCCCACACGCCGATCAGCGCGGCCATGTAAAGCTCGTACGGAGCGGGTTCCTCGATGACAAAGCCAGAAAGCAGAATGCCGAGGATGATGGCCCCTGACGACAGCAGGGCGATCAGCTTGGCATTGACTGCTCCCGAAGGCAGCTCATGGGTCAGCGTGTTCAATAGGCGTTTTCCGTGTTGAGCAGGCGTACCGGCGTCAACAGCAGGATCTTCAGGTCGAACAGCATCGACCAGTTTTCGATGTAATAAAGATCATACTCGGTACGCATGCGGATCTTGTCGTTGGTGTCCATCTCTCCACGCCAGCCATTGATCTGCGCCCAGCCGGTCACTCCCGGCTTGACGCGATGGCGTGCGAAATAGCCGTCGACCACTTCGTTGTAGAGAAGGTTGTGGGATTGTGCCGCGACAGCATGGGGCCGTGGGCCGACCAGCGAAAGCGTGCCGAACAGCGAATTGAAGAATTGCGGCAGCTCGTCGAGCGAGGTCTTGCGGATGAAGCGTCCGACGCGGGTTACGCGCGGATCGTTCTTGGTGACTGTTTTCTTGGCGCTGGGATCGGACTTGTCCGTGTACATGGAACGGAACTTGTAGACCACGATCTCCTCGTTGTTGAAACCGTGGCGCTTCTGCTTGAAGAGCACCGGTCCCTTGCTGTCGAGCTTGATGGCAATCGCTGTCACCAGCATGACTGGCGAGAATGCGACGATGAAGAGGATCGAGAAGATGATGTCGAAGGCCCGCTTGGCGACGGAATCCCAGTCGTTGATCGGCTTGTCGAAAATATCGAGCATCGGCACGGAGCCGATGTATGAGTAGGAGCGTGGCCTGAACTGCAGCTGGTTGCTGTGCGCGGAAAGGCGGATGTCCACCGGCAGCACCCAGAGCTTCTTCAAAAGCTGCAGCACGCGCGCCTCTGCCGAGATCGGCAATGACACGATCAGCATGTCGATGCGGGCGACGCGGGCGAATTCGAGCAGTTCGGCGATGGTGCCAAGCTTGGGGTAGCCCGCAACTACCGGCGGCGAACGGCTGTCGTCACGGTCGTCGAAGATGCCGCAGATACGGATATCGTTGTCCGGCTGCTTCTCGATCGAGCGGATAAGCGTCTCTGCCGCTTTGCCGCCACCGACGATGACGGCGCGGCGCTCCATACGTCCGTCTCGCGCCCAGCGGCGCAACAGGCGTGCGGTGACCAGTCGCATCAGGAAGGTGAGCACGAAGCCGACGATGAACCACGTGGCGAACAGAAGTCGCGAGTAGTCCTCTGAGATCTTGAGGAAGAAGGCGGCGACGGCGAGCGCGGCGAAAGTGCCGGCCCAGACCGACAGGAGGCGGCCCAAATTGGCGACGGGCCTGAGCAGCCGGGGAACTTGATAGCAGTCGGCAACCTCGAGGAGGACGATTGCAAGCAACGAGGCAGAGGCAAAAGTCAGCGTGTATTGCCAGGCGAGGTTCTGGAAAAAGCCTTCATAGAAGACGTAGAGGGCTATACCGGAGACGAACAGCAAAGAAAATTCGATCAGCCGCAACGTGCCGATGACCATGACAGGCGACATCGTATCGCTGCGGTACTGCGCAGCCACCTGACGGGCAAGCTCGCTCAAGCCAGCGGAAGACGTCTTGTCCGCGTCCGGATCTTCGAACTTGCGCACCGCATCTGCTGAAAAGCGGCTGCCCGGATCGCTCTTGTTCATGGAATGGTCCCCAAGCTGGCTTCACCCTATCACGGGAGAGCTAATATTCCCTTCCCGGAACTTTTAAGTTCAAATTATCAAGCGGGTGTTGCTGCGGGCATGCTAACAGAATGCCGGAAGCTTGTCGCGAAAGCTCGACCTTCGGCTTGGGCTTGCCGCTGGCTGGCGCGCCGACGAAGACCGGCGCGCTGCCATGGGGACGGGGACGGATCAGCCGTCAGCTTGCGATTGCGCCGCGCGCCTTGAGCGCCTTTACGACCCGATCGTGTGGCAGGGCGGGACTGCGATGGCCATCGCGACCAACCATCTCGGCATTGGCGACCAGCGCGTTGACCACTGCTTCCTCGGCAGCCTGCACCACCGCGGTGTAGAAATCATCCATGCGGCCCCAGGGGATGAAATCCATGTGGCTGTAGGTGCCGGCATCAGGTTCGCCCCTCGGAAAGCGGCCGTTCAGTGCATCCCGATTGCCGGTCGAGAAGGCAAGGAAGATGTCGCCGGAGAAATGCGAACCTGCAGTTCCCGTGCGGGCAAGCCCAAGGGGTACGCGCCTGGCGAGTGCCTTGCACTGGCCGGGCAGAAGGGGGGCATCGGTGGCAACGATACCGATGCAGGAGCCGGCCCCCGCGGGCAGGCTGGCTGCAAAGGCCTCCATCGGGTTGTCGTCGCAGAGTTCCGCGCCCAGCGGCACCCCGGCAATGGTGAGTTCGTTACGGGAGCCGAAATTGGTCTGCAGAAAGACGCCAACGGTGTAGCTGCGATGGCCGTAATCCACGACGCGCGAAGCGGTGCCGTTGCCGCCTTTGAAGGCATAGCAGTTCATGCCGGTGCCGCCGCCGACCGAACCTTCCTCGATAGCGCCGTTCCTTGCGGCATCGAGCGCCGCGATAGCATGGCCGCTGGTGACATGCGGGCCGTTGATGTCGTTCAGGTAGCCGTCCCAGGTCTCCGCTGCCACCGGCAGCATCCACTGGCTGGCAACCTCCGGCTTGTTTCGTACCATCCAGTCTATGGTGCCACGATGGCAGGGGCCGATTGCATGTGTGTTGGAAATGAGGATCGGCATGTTGAGTGCGCCGGACTCTTCCAGCCATGACACGCCGGTCATCTCGCCATTGCCGTTGAAGGAGTGATAGCCGGCGGCGATCGCCTGGCCGGCACCTTCGCGGCCGAGCGGCAGGATGGCGGTGACGCCTGTTCGCACCGGCCCTTTGCCGATTTCCATGTTGCCGTCGCCGGATATCAGCGTGGTGTAGCCGACCTCGACCTCCGGCACATCGGTGATCGCGTTGAATCGACCCGGGCTGCCGGTGAAGGGGATGCCGAGCGCCCGGGCGCGCAGTTTGCCTGCGGGCGTGACATGCGAGGTCTCACTCATACGATCTTCCTTGAAGGTTGGCTGTTGGAGAATGGTCAGGAGAGGCGGCAGCCGGTTGCCGTCTCGGCGTAGGCGGTAAGGAGGCGGAGCGCGGTCGGATGGTCGACTGCGGGCACGATGTTGAGAAGGTGTAGGCCGAGACCGTCCTCCAGAATGACAAGGCTGCGTGCCAGCGTGTCGCTGGCATCGGAAAGCTTGAACGTGCCGGTGATGGCGCCAGCCTCGAGGATGCCGACATAAATGGCGACCTGCCGCTCGAACAGCGTGATGTGACGCGCGGCATAGGCGGCGTCGGAACGGGCATAGGCGCCGAGTTCCATCAGCAACCGACAAAGCCGGTCGCTGGGGTCGTCAGGTATGCCGGAGCGGATCATCGCCTTCAGGCGTTCGCGCGGGTCCGAAATCTGCGCGATCGCCACGGCTCTCAGCGTGCAGAAACGCTCGACGGCCTGTTTCTGCACGTCGTCCAGAAGGTCTTTCAGGCCTGGATAGTAATACAGCGCGGCGCTCGAACTCATGCCGGCTTCATTGGCGACGGCGCGCAAGGTCACGCCGGCGAGGCCGTGCCTGGCGATCATCGTCTCGGCAGCGCTGATCAAGGTGAGCCGACGTTCGGCCTGGGCAGCAGGTCTGCTCATGATTTCTCCTTAACGATGTTAAAATTAAAATCGATGCTGTGATCATTGCAAGCGATTTTAGTGGAAGTTCATTGACGAAATGTCGAGTCGGGCGTAGCGTTTTGATGGGAACGATATTTTAATCATATCAAAATGGGAGGGCTTGATGCCATCACAGGAATCGCCGTCAAGCGGGGGGCTTGATCGCGCACTCAACGGATTGGGCACATTGATGATCGTGCTGTCGGCAGTGACGCCGGCGTCATCGGTTTTTATCATCGTGCCCGGCGTCATCGCACTGGCCGGCACGGGTTCGTTCCTGTCATTTCTCTTTGCTGCGATCATCGGCCTGTTCATGGCCTTCGTTTATGCGGAACTGTCATCGGCCTATCCGACAGCTGGTGGCGAATACACCATGATCGGTCGCACGCTCGGTCGCTTCTGGGGATTTGTCACCCTGGTTCTAGTCTTCATTTCCATCGTGCTGATCATCGCGGTGGTGGCGCTTGGTGTTGGAACCTATCTTGGCGTGCTCCTGCCCAACCTCAACGCGCAGTGGGTGGGGGTGGCAACGATCATCCTGGCAGGCATCGTCGCAGCGTTGCGCATCAAGCTTAATGCTTTTGTCACCGGCATTTTCCTCGGCATAGAGATGCTGGCCCTGCTGATCCTGGTTGCGCTCGGTTTCATCAACATCGAGCGGCCACTCTCCAGCCTGTTCACCTCGCCGCAGATTCTTGATGCCGCAACCAATTCGTTGGTGCCAGCCTCAACGGGTCTGATCCTGGCCGCCACCGCCGTCGCCATCTTCGCCTACAATGGCTACGGTGCAGCGGCTTACTTCGGCGAGGAAACACAGGATGCCAAGCGCAGCATTGGCAAGGTTGTCCTGTGGGCGCTCGTCATCACGGTCGCCGCGGAACTGATTCCGTTGACCGCTGTGCTGCTCGGCTCCCCCGATCTCACCGCCTTGCTCGCCGCGCCAGCGAAGATCGAATATTTCCTTGAAGCGCGCGGCGGGCACGCGCTGACGGTGGTCGTGAGCCTTGCGATAGCGATCGCGATCTTCAATGCGGTGATAGCCATCGTGCTGCAGGCATCTCGTCTTCTGTTTTCGTCCGGTCGTGACAAAACCTGGTTCGGACCGATCAACAATGCGGTTGCGTCGGTGCATGGGACCTACGCGTCGCCCTGGATCGCCACAATTGTCGTGTCGATCGCCGCAGCCGCAGCCTGTTTCATCGATCTCAGCCTGCTTCTGGTGGTGTCCGGCACGTCGCTGGTCGTCATCTACGCACTGCTGTGCCTGGCGGCTGTTGCCGGGCGCCGCAACGGCACGACCTCGGAGGGGCACTATCGCATGCCGCTGTTCCCGCTGCCGCCGATCCTTGCCTTCGTCGCGCTGGTCTACGTAGCCTATCAAAACTGGCTGGACGTTGCCTTCGGCAGGCCCAGTCTGCTCGCGACGCTCGCGATCGTGGCCGTGGCGGCAGTCTATTATGTGCTGTTCCTGGCGCGGCGCGCCGATTGGACGCTGCATGCACCTGAAGAGATCGAAGAGATTGCCGGGTAAGTCGTCCTCCTTCGACAAGTCCGGCAATAACCCCGGCCGCGAGGCCGGGGTCTTTTTTTGCCAACCGGCAATCCTCGGTCTTGCTGCTGCGCGGCGGGAAGGCACCGTTCATCACGAGGTGACAGCGATCTCTGACCGGCGATGCCAGTAGCGGCTGATCAAACGCACCAGCTGTCGCTTCCGCATGGCCGTTTGCCAAAAGAAAAACCCCGATCTTGCGACCGGGGTTCTTCTTGTCAGGTCATGGAAGCTGCTTAGATCGAGTAATACATGTCGAATTCGACCGGATGCGGGGTCATTTCGAAACGCATCACCTCGGCCATCTTCAATTCGATGAAGGCGTCGATCTGGTCGTCGTCGAAGACGCCGCCGGCCTTGAGGAAGCCGCGATCCTTGTCGAGGCTCTGCAGGGCCTCGCGCAGGCTGCCGCAGACGGTCGGGATCTTCTTCAGTTCCTTCGGCGGCAGGTCGTACAGATCCTTGTCCATCGGCTGACCGGGATGGATCTTGTTCTTGATGCCGTCGAGACCAGCCATCAGCAGCGCCGCGAAGCCGAGATACGGGTTTGCGCCCGGATCGGGGAAGCGGACCTCGACGCGCTTGGCCTTCGGCGAATTGCCGAATGGAATACGGCAGGATGCCGACCGGTTGCGAGCCGAGTAGGCGAGCAGCACCGGAGCCTCATAACCCGGCACCAGACGCTTGTAGGAGTTGGTGAGCGGGTTGGTGAAGGCGTTCACTGCCTTGGCGTGCTTGATGACGCCGCCGATGAAGTACAGGCAGTTCTCCGACAGGCCGGCATATTCGTTGCCGGCGAAAGTCGGCTTGCCGTTCTTCCAGATCGACATGTGCACATGCATGCCGGAGCCGTTGTCGCCGAAGATCGGCTTCGGCATGAAGGTGGCCGTCTTGCCATAGGCGTTGGCAACCTGATGCACGACGTACTTGTACAGCAGCATCTTGTCGGCGTTGCGCACGAGGGTGTCGAACTTGATGCCGAGCTCATGCTGGGCGGCAGCCACTTCGTGGTGATGCTTTTCAACGCGCACACCCATTTCGGTGAGCACGGTGAGCATCTCGGAGCGCATGTCCTGGCAGCTGTCGATCGGCGGAACCGGGAAGTACCCACCCTTGACGCGCGGACGGTGGCCGAGGTTGCCGGTCTCATAGTCGGTGTCGTCGTTGGACGGCAGCTCCGAGGAATCCAGCTTGAAGCCGGTGTTGTACGGATCGGCCTTGTACTTGACGTCGTCGAACACGAAGAATTCGGCTTCCGGGCCGACATAGATGGTGTCGCCGATGCCTTCTGCCTTCATGTAGGCTTCGGCTTTCTTGGCGGTGCCGCGCGGATCGCGGTTGTAGGATTCGCCGGAGACCGGATCCAGGATGTCGCACAGGATGACCATGGTAGACTGCGCGAAGAACGGATCCATATGGACTGTGTCGGTATCCGGCATCAGCACCATGTCGGACTCGTTGATGGCCTTCCAGCCGCCGATCGAGGAGCCGTCGAACATGACGCCGTCGGCGAACATGTCTTCATCGACTTCGGCCACATCCATGGTGACGTGCTGCAGCTTGCCCTTGGGGTCGGTGAAGCGCAGGTCGACGAATTTCACGTCGTTGTCCTTGATCTGCTTCAAGATGTCTTTGGCTGTCGTCATGTCTCTTTCCTGTATGATGACGTTGAAACTTGAAAACTGAAAAACGCTAGCGCTTGGAGCATTTTGTAGCCAAGTGGAATCACTTGGCGTTACAAAAATGCGGTGAAAACAAAACTTAGAGCGTTTCCGCGTTTCCGTGAAAAACGGAAACGCTCTAGCGTCAGATCGCGTCCGGGCCGGTTTCACCGGTCCGGATACGCACGACTTCCTCGATGTTGGAGACGAAGATCTTGCCGTCGCCGATGCGCCCCGTCTGGGCGGCTTTGCGGATGGCCTCGATGGCGGCTTCGACGGACTCGTCGCCGAGCACAACCTCGATCTTCACCTTGGGCAGGAAGTCGACGACATATTCTGCGCCGCGATAAAGTTCGGTATGGCCCTTCTGCCTGCCGAAGCCTTTGGCTTCGGTTACGGTGATGCCTTGCAGGCCGGCTTCCTGAAGCGCTTCCTTCACTTCATCCAGTTTGAACGGCTTGATGATCGCTTCGATCTTTTTCATGTCGATATGGGGCCTCCACTGCCGGTAAAACGGGTTGTCAGTCCCGCTCGCGCATCCTTCAAGCATGAAGCGTGCCAACTGGTCTCGCCGAGAAGGTATCGTCGCGAATTTTCATGGAAAGCGCATGACGCAACAGGTTTGCGCCGTTCTTCCTGTGGCGGGTAGATTGTACTGCTCGTCGCTCCTCCTCCCGAATTTCCGACTATTGCACAATTTTTGAGCAATATGCTCTCGGATTGCGCATTTGCCTCCCGCCTCAAACTGTCCGAATGTCCGTTCGGGCGCCAATGGGAGATACGGCATGAAGCTTGAGTTGCTCACGCCCAAAGAAATGGCAGAAGCCGATCGACTTACCATCGCCCATGGGCCGTTCGACGGCATCGGTTTGATGCGCAACGCAGGTGCGGCGGTGGCTGCCGTTGTGCTCGATCGTTTTCCATCGAGGAGGCGCGTCCATGTGTTGGCGGGTCCGGGCAACAATGGTGGCGACGGTTATGTGATTGCCAGGATCCTGCATGAGAGCGGTGTAGCCGTGTCACTCTGGTCTTCGGGTACGCCGCGCGACGACAGCGATGCCGCCGTCGCAGCCGCTGAGTGTCCGGTGTCGAGGCGGTCTCTTGCTGATTTCGATGCCGGGGCCGAGGACCTGATAGTCGACGCACTTTATGGCGCCGGCCTGTCGAAGCCGCTTGCCGATGACGCCGCGCGCGCCGTTTCACTCGCTGCCGCAAGGCGATTGCCGGTCCTCGCGGTCGACTTGCCGTCCGGTGTTTCGGGGGAAAGCGGCATGGTACTGGGCAGCGCCTTTCAAGCTGCTGTAACAGTCACCTTCGCACGCAAGAAACCCGGCCACCTGCTGCTGCCGGGCCGCGGATTGTGTGGTGAGGTGGTCGTCGCCGACATCGGCATCGCCGCGAGTGTCATCGTCTCCCTTGCCGTGGACACGTTCGAGAACCAGCCGGCGCTGTGGCGGCAAGCCTTCCCGTCACTCGACGTCGATACTCACAAGTATCGACGCGGCCATGTCGGTGTCTTTTCCGGAGGGGCGACCTCAACGGGCGCGGCCAGGCTTTCGGCGCTGGCAGCCGCACGCGCCGGTGCCGGCGCTGTCACAGTGCTGGCGCCGGGCAGTGCGCTGGCGGTCCACGCCATGCATCTGACTTCGATCATGCTGCGCAAGGTTGAGGACGTCGCGGAGTTCGCGGCAGTGTTGGGCGAGGGGCGCTCCTCCGCTTTCGTGCTGGGGCCAGGCTTTGGTGTCGGTGAAAAAGCGCGCGATCTTGCGCTGGCGGTGCTGGCTGCCGGCGACCGGTTGGGGGAACCCGCCGCCGTTGGGCTGGTTCTCGATGCCGACGGCATCACCGCTTTTCGCGAAGCGCCGCAATGGCTGTTCGAGGCTGCTGCCCGTCCCGGTGCCCCCGCGTTGGTGTTGACGCCGCACGAGGGTGAGTTTGCCCGGCTCTTTCCAGATATTGCCGGGAGCGAAGATCTGTCGAAGCTCGGCAAGGCGCGTGCCGCCGCCAGGAGAGCGAATGGTGTCGTCATCTACAAAGGCGCGGATACCGTAATTGCCGCGCCGGACGGTCGTGGGGTGATCAATGCCAATGGGGTGCCTTGGCTGGCGACGGCGGGCTCGGGCGACGTGCTGGCCGGCATTGTTGCCGGGCTCATCGCGCAGCGCATGCCGGCATTCGAGGCGGCTTGCGCGGGTGTCTGGCTGCATGCCGAGGCGGGGCGGCGCTTCGGTCCCGGCCTCATCGCCGAGGATCTGCCTGCGGCACTGGTTCCGATCCTGGCGGAACTCTACGGCGCTGATGGCGGCTAGAGATCTCCGGTGCCACTGGAGGGCGACGGGTGTTTATGCTTGCCAAGTCGACCCGTATTTTGAGAAGCAGAAGTTCCTGGCTGGTTCTGGTACTGCGGCTATGACTTCGATCCTGGGTGACACGAGCAGTTTTGCGCAATCGGCAACGCCCTTCGGCACGCCGTCCGGGACGGAAAACCCAGGCGGGCGCCTCAATGGCACCACTGTGCCTGGGATGCGCCCGATGGGATGGTCCGAACAGGGGCGGTCCGAAGTTGTCGCGCGCAACGGCATCGTCACCACAAGCCATCCGCTTGCTGCTCAGGCCGGACTGGAAATCCTGCAGAAGGGCGGCAACGCAATGGATGCGGCTGTCGCGGGACTGGCGACGCTCGATGTGGTGTCGCCCAACGATACCGGCATCGGCGGCGACGTCTTTGTGCTTTATTGGTCAGCCGCTGACCGCAAGCTCCATTCCCTCAGCGCGGCAGGCTGGTCCCCCGAAGGCTGGACAAGCCGCTATTTCAGGGATCGTAAGCTCGAAGGCGTGAATTCCGTTACCGTGCCGGGTGCAGTCGCAGGTTTCGACGCCATGTTGAGGCGCTTCGGCACGATGACGTTCAAGGAGACCCTCGAACGCGCCGCAACCATTGCCGAACAAGGCTGGGGAATGAGCGAGCGCCACCACAGGGATCTGGTGCAGAACCTGGATGTTGTACGCAGGGATGCGGAATCCGCGCGCGTCTTCCTTCGCGATGGTGATGTGCCGCCACTCTACAGCATCCTCAGAAATCCCGATCTGGCCGAAACCTTGCGGTTGCTGCAGGAAAGGGGGCGTGACGGTTTCTACAAAGGCCCGGTGGCTGACGCGATCGTTGCTCGTGTAAAGGCGGGCGGTGGCGTGATGACCAATGCGGATCTCGAAGCATTCGAGCCGGAATGGAGCGAGCCGATCACGACCAGCTATCGTGGCTACGATGTCTTCCAGGTGCCACCACCCGGACAGGGATGGGCGACGCTTTTACAGTTGAATCTGCTCGAGGCATGCGGCCAAAAACTCGGGCTCGACCTGAGCAAATTCAATCACAGTTCGCCGGAATACTGGCATCTTCTGGTGGAGACGAAGAAGCTCGCTTATTCGGACCTGCTTCGATACAACGCCGACCCCAAATTCGCGGATGTTCCGCTGGACAGGCTGCTGTCAAAGGAACACGCGGCTGAGGTCTGCTCCAGGATCGATATGAAGAAAGCCGGAACGCCCGACGTTGCCGGTACGCTGAAAGGTGGCACCATCAATCTGATCGCGGCCGACCGCTGGGGCAACATGGCTTCGGTGGTTCACAGCGTCTACAATGTCTATGGCTCCAGGATAACGGTTCCGGGCTACGGCTTCCTCCTGCACGACCGGGGCAGCGGCTTCTCATTGGACCCGGCCAGCCCAAACCGTGTCGAACCCCGCAAGCGTCCCTTCCACACCATCATAACCGGTTTTGTAATGAAGGATGGCGAGCCGCTGTTGGGCTTCGGCAACATGCAGGGTTCCATTCAGGCCTATTCGCTCACAACCCACCTCGCGAACATGATCGATCTCGGCTTCAGCCCGCAGGCAACGGCGGATGCGGCGCGCTACGTGCACGAACAGAAGAACGACGGTCCAGGCAGGCTTGTTCTGGAACCGCGCCTGTTCGAACGGGTCGGCGAGCAATTGCAGGCGTTTGGCCATCCGGTCGAAAGCATGAAGGCGGATATGAGTGTGGGTGGTTTCCAGGGCATACTGTTTCAGCAGGACAAGTCGATGCCCGCGCCGCCGAGATATCCCGAGCAGGCTCCTGTAAATGGCGTTTATCGCGCCGGCTCCGATCCTCGCAAGGATGGGCAAGCGGTAGGGTGGTAACGATCCTATCCGCGATCGGTCGCGAGGTTCGGGCCGCGGTCACGGAGGGGACGCCGTCCAGCCGCCACGAGCACGGTGGCGGCAAGCAGCCCCAACGCACCGGCGCAGGCGACGGCTAGGGAAAATCCCTGGCCAATGGCATCGGCCAGCAGCGGTCGGAACAGTTCGGGAGCCATGTCGAGGTTGACCGGCGTTGTATGCTGCCTGACCGCGGTCGTTGCGACGCCGAGGGCGTCGGTCCTGTTCGTGGCAGAAATGTAATCTGTCAGCGAGGAAATGGCACGGGCGCTCATCAGTGTGCCGAGCAGCGCGATGCCGATCGTCATGCCGCCCTGGCGAAGTGCATTCATCGTCGCCGATGCGGCTCCGCTTCTTTCGCGCGGTGCGGCTGCCATTGCCGCCGCACCGGTGGAGGGAACGGCAAGCCCCATGCCGATGCCCAGGATCGCGAAAACCGATGCGATGATCGGGTAGGGTGTGCCTGGCGTGAACAGGGCCATTGCAAGCATCGAGCTGCCGAGCAGGGCATAACCGACGATCATCGGCCAACGGGTTCCGCACCACGACGAAAGCTTGCCGAACAAGGAAGAGGTGAGGGCCATTGCGACGAATACAGGCGTCATTCGCCACCCTGTTGCCGTCGCAGACAAGCCCTGCACCTGCTGGAGAAACAGGGAAAAGAAGAACAGGCTGCTGTAGCCTGAAAAGCCGAGTGCAAAGGAAGCGAAGTTGACTGCCGTGAAATGCCGGTCACGGAAGAGGTCTAGCGGCAGCACCGGGCGCGCCGTACGCAATTCGATTGCTATGAAGGCGACAAACCCGGTGATCGCGACGGCAAGCGCGCCCGCCACGCGCGGCGACGTCCAGCCTGCATCGCCAGCTCCGATCAGCGCATAGGTCAGTGCACCGAGAAAGACGACAGACAGTGCCTGTCCGACAGGATCGAGGGCAGCCTGGTCAGGGTCTGCGCTCTCGGCGATGCCTCTCAGTCCGAGAGCCATTGTAATCGCACCCAGCGGTATGTTGATCAGGAAGATGCTCGACCAGCCGACAGTGTCGACCAGGAACCCGCCGAGCATCGGTCCGAGGATAAGCGACACGGCGCTGAAGGATGCCCAGCCTCCGATTACGTGGGCGCGTTGCACGGGATCGGCAAATGCCTGCGTCAGGATGGATAACGCGCCCGGGATGACCAGCGCACCCGCAATGCCCTGCAAGGCACTGCCGGCGATGAGAGTGCCGAGCGATGAAGCCATGGCCGAGATCGCCGATCCCGTCGAAAACAGCGCCACGCCGAACAGCCATACGCGCTTGCGCCCGTAACGGTCGCTGATCGGCCCGGCAGACAGCATCAAGGCGGAAAGGCAAAGCGCGTAGGACCCCACGACCCACTGCAATCCGGACAGATCTGTTCTGAGAGCGGCCTGGATGGACGGAAGCGCGACGGTGACAATGCTGATGGCCAGCGTTGCCATGAAGGTGCCGAGGTAGACGGCCGCGACAAGGTCGCGTCTGCGGGATGACGGCATGGGAAAAATCCTGATGATTTAACTCAACAATATGATTCGACCGACCGTCGGTCAATACAAAAACATATTGAAATCATTACAGCTATGCGAGGAGAGGTCGGTTGTCTTAAACTGACGACGCCTTCGCTGACGGGAATCGGGATGAACGCAAACGTAGCTGCAGAACGCCGATCGCGCCCCCGGCGGCGCACCTTACCGGCCGAGGTACGAACGGATGATCTGATGACATCCGCGGCAGCGCTCTTCATCGCGAAGGGGATCGAAGCGACGACGATCGACGAGATCGTCGCACGCGCGGGCGTGGCCAAGGGTACGTTCTATCACTACTTTGCGACGAAGACGGATGTTGTCCTGGCTTTGCGGGAGCGTTTCTCGCAGGATTTCGTGAGCAGCGTGAACGAGGCAATCGAGGCTTGTCCGGCAACGGACTTCCCGGCGCGGCTGTCAGGGTGGGTCCATGGCGCGGTGCAGGCCTATCTCGCCAATTTCAAACTGCATGACGTCGTCTTCCACGATTTCAGCCACTCACGCCGGCAATCACGGGAAAAGGACGTCGTGATTGCCCAGCTCGTTGCCTTGCTCGAGGCCGGCCAAGCGGCGGGCGTCTGGATCATGCCCGATGCCCGCATGACTGCGCTCATTCTGTTTGATGGCATGCACGGTGTCGTGGACGATGCGATTGCGCGTGGGAACCGCGATCCAAAACCGCTCTGCGATATCTTGCTGGAGCTTTTTTCTCGGATGTTGTCGGCCAACGGAGGCCTCCTGCCGAAGGCCGCCGGATGAGAGCCGGCTCTCAATGCCGGCTCTCCTTCTCGCAGACTATGGAGCTGCAGTGAAACACACGAGGTTGTTGTCGGGATCGCTCACGATGAAGGCACGCGAGCCCCAGGGTTCTGTCTTGAGTTGCTGGAAGAAGGGAACGCCTGCGGCCTGGTAGTCGAGGAACAGTTTCTTGATACCGTGATCGAGCACGACGGTTGCCACGACGAGGTGTTCGGGCACGATCCTGCTGGTATCGACCACTGGTTTATCGACATAACGCAGGTTGATGCGGGCACCATCCCGAAAGACCTGGGCGAAAAAGGGTGGTTCGCCATAGGTGAACCGGAGCGTGAAGCCGAGCTTGCTTGTATAGAAATCGCAGGCTCGGCCGATATCGGCAACGAACAGCTGTGGCTCCGACAAGGCCAGGAAGGGTTCCTTTTCAGGCGTGGAGGAGGTGCTCATATCTGAAGATCCTTTCTTGAGCGCCTCCCAGTTTTCGAAACCTGCCTTGCGGGCAACAAGCTCCTGGGCGTCGGCGAGCTTGAACTCCTGCTCAAGGATCTGCATGTCGCTGAGATCTCGAAAGCGCGGCAGCAAGGAACGTATCGCCGCCGCAGCGGGATAACGGCCCTCGCGATGCCATTTGAGATAGAGTTTTGCCTGCCTGCGGAAATGCTCGAACTGGGACATGGGCGCATTCTGGGTTTAGGTGGCGTAGGCGGGCAATGCCCCTTCGGCCGAAACCGGTGCGCCCTACAGCAGCAGTTGGATCGTAAGCGGAGCGCACTTCCAAGGCAAGAGGTCGCCTTGGTTCAGCCGTCTGGTGCTCCTATCTGTCGGATGGCGGTTGTTCGTGTGGTTGACTTGGCCAAGTCCTTCCGATTTACCGTCACCAGCAAATCCCGACAGTCCGGACGCCTTTCCCATGCTCGAAAAAACCTATGACGCAAAAAGCGTCGAGCCGAAGATCGCCAAGATTTGGGAGGAGGCGAATGCCTTCCGCGCCGGTGCTGGCGCCGAGGAAGGCGCGGAGCCTTTCTCCATCGTCATCCCGCCGCCCAATGTCACCGGTTCGTTGCACATGGGCCACGCGCTCAACAACACGCTGCAGGACATTCTGGTGCGCTTCGAGCGCATGCGCGGCAAGAACGTGCTCTGGCAGCCGGGCATGGACCATGCCGGCATCGCGACCCAGATGGTGGTCGAGCGCAGGCTGATGGAAAGGCAGATCCATCGGCGCGACCTCACCCGGGAGCAGTTCGTCGACAAGGTCTGGGAGTGGAAGGACGAATCTGGCGGCGCCATCTTCAATCAGCTCAAGCGGCTGGGTGCGTCGGCGGATTGGTCGCGCGAGCGCTTCACCATGGACGAGGGCCTGTCGAAGGCCGTACTCGAAGTGTTCGTCACATTGCACAAGGAAGGCTTGATCTACCGCGGCAAGCGGTTGGTGAACTGGGATCCGCAATTCGAGACGGCTATCTCGGACCTCGAGGTCGAGAACAGGGAAGCCGACGGCCATATGTGGCACTTCAAGTATCCTCTGGCTGGTGGCGAAACCTACACTTATGTCGAGAAGGATGCGGACGGGAACGTCACACTGGAGGAAGAGCGCAACTACATCTCGATTGCGACCACCCGACCGGAGACGATGCTGGGCGATGGCGCGGTGGCTGTTCATCCCTCGGACGAGCGTTACGCGCCGATCGTTGGCAAGCTTTGCGAGATTCCGGTCGGCCCGAAGGAGCACCGGCGCCTGATCCCGATCATCACGGACGAATATCCGGATCCGACCTTCGGTTCAGGTGCGGTCAAGATCACCGGTGCGCATGACTTCAACGACTATCAGGTCGCGCGCCGCAACAACATTCCGCTCTACCGGCTGATGGACACGCAGGCCGCCATGCGCGCGGACGGTGAGCCTTATGCCGACTATGCGGCGCAGGCGCTGGAAATCGCTCGTTCCGGAAACGTGCCGAACGAGGCCGAAGTCGACGCGATCAATCTGGTTCCGGACGAATATCGCGGCCTTGACCGATATGCTGCCCGCAAGCTGATCGTTGAGGCGATCACGGCGGAAGGGCTTGCCGTTACGGTCAAGGATGCTGAAGGCAACGACATTCCCTTTGTGGAAAAGAAGAAGCTGATGCAGCCCTTCGGCGACCGGTCGAATGTCGTGATCGAGCCGATGTTGACCGACCAGTGGTTCCTTGACGCCAAGGTCCTTGCAAAGCCGGCGCTGGCATCGGTGCGCGAGGGCCGCACCAAATTCGTGCCGAAGAACTGGGAAAAGACCTATTACGACTGGATGGAGAACATCGAGCCCTGGTGCATCTCGCGCCAGCTTTGGTGGGGCCACCAGATTCCGGCCTGGTATGGCCCGGACGGGCATATCTTTGTCGAGAAGAGCGAGGAAGAGGCACTCGAGGCCGCCATCCAGCACTATCTCGCCCACGAAGGTCCCTGGAAGGCCTGGGTCGAGGAGAAGCTGGAGAATTTCCAGCCGGGAGAGATCCTGACCCGTGACGAAGATGTCCTCGACACCTGGTTCTCATCTGCGCTGTGGCCGTTCTCGACGCTCGGCTGGCCGGACAAGACGCCGGAGCTGAAGACCTACTACCAGACGGATGTGCTGGTGACCGGTTTCGACATCATCTTCTTCTGGGTCGCCCGCATGATGATGATGGGCCTGCACTTCATGGACGAGGAGCCATTCCACACCGTCTATGTGCATGCTCTGGTGCGCGACAAGAACGGGCAGAAGATGTCGAAGTCGAAAGGCAACGTCATCGACCCGCTCGAACTGATCGACGAATACGGCGCGGACGCCCTGCGTTTCACCCTGGCGGTCATGGCCGCGCAGGGACGTGACGTGAAGCTCGACCCGGCTCGCATCGCCGGCTATCGCAATTTCGGCACCAAGCTCTGGAACGCAACGCGTTTCGCCGAGATGAACGGTGTGGCTCGCGACGATACGTTCTGGCTGAACGATGCCAAGCTGGCGGTGAACCGCTGGATCCTGACCGAATTGACCCGCGCGGCGCGCGAGATCACCGATGCGATCACGTCGTATCGTTTCAACGAGGCAGCAGGCGCCGCCTACCGGTTTGTCTGGAACCAGTTCTGTGACTGGTACCTCGAGCTGCTGAAGCCGGTGTTCATGGGCGAGGATGAGGCCGCCAAGGCCGAAAGCCGCGCTTGCGTCGCCTTTGTGCTGGACGAGATCTACAAGCTGCTCCATCCCATGATGCCGTTCATGACGGAAGAGTTGTGGGCCGAGACGGCAGGTGAAGGCAAGGAACGTTCCTCGTTGCTCTGCCATGCGTCATGGCCGTCGCCGGATTTCGAAGACGCCGAGGCCGCGGACGATATCAACT
The DNA here is from genome assembly GCF_004136315.1 of Mesorhizobium sp. Pch-S. NCBI lineage: Bacteria > Pseudomonadati > Pseudomonadota > Alphaproteobacteria > Hyphomicrobiales > Phyllobacteriaceae > Mesorhizobium > Mesorhizobium sp. Pch-S. Next base: position 6,232,698 of record NZ_CP029562.1, on the reverse strand, counting down.
GGCTGATCGATCTGGTCACCGGCATCCGTTCGGTGCGTTCGGAGATGAACGTGCCGCCGGCGGCGATCGCACCGCTGGTGGTCATTGGCGCCAACGCTACCACCCGGGAACGGCTGGTGCGCCATGACGCCGCGATCAAGCGGCTGTCCCGGATTGGTGAGATATCGCACGGCGATATCGCGCCGAAAGGCTCGGCACAGATCGTGCTGGGCGAGGCGACGGCCTGCCTGCCTTTGGGAAGCCTGATCGATCTCGCCGCTGAAGCTGCGCGCCTGCAGAAGGAGCTGGCCAAGGTGACGGAGGAGATCGCCCGCCTGCACAAGAAGCTGTCGAACGAGAAGTTCGTTGCCAATGCGCCGGAAGAGGTGGTCGAGGCCGAGCGCGAGAAGCTCGTCGAATACAACGAGCAGCAGGCGAAGCTTTCGGCCGCGCTTACCCGCGTGCGCGACGCCGGCTGAGTCCGGCAGGTATTGACGCCGAATCCGGCGGGCAGAATCTGCCTGCCGGAGAGGCGATTCTGACGTTGCGTCCGGTGCTTTCAAAACGGTCGCAGGCACCCGGAAACAGCATTCCGCAGCGTCACAATTGACGTAAAGGGAAAGTTTTGAACCGCATTGTTGCCATAATGTAACAATGCGGGCTCGCATCCCGTAAAATACGGCTTTTTCGGGTGTTTCCCGCAAATTTAGCAGCGATTTTGCTGCGCCAGCCTTCAAAAATGGTGGCTTTTTGGTGTTCGGCCTGGGGTGAGGGCGAGTATACGCAGTGTATTCGGCGTCACAGTAAAAAACTGTACTTGTACGCCTTGAAATTCCTTATTGCCTCATTAACGCGAATTGGCTCTAGCTTGGTGCACGAATTTCCGGGGAGAGAATTTCATGACCACTCTACGTATCAAGGCGCTCCTGGGGGCAGGGTGCATGTCGCTGGCGACGTTCGGCTCGGCGAACGCCGGCGGCTTCTCTCGCGGCTCGGCCGATACGGATATCCTTTTCGAGCAGGGCAACTTCAACATGCGCTCGAGCGTTACTTATGTGACGCCGACTCGTAAGTTCAACAAGAACGGCAATCCGAAGCTTGTTGGTACCGACTATGCCGAGGACTATGTCATTCCGTCGGCTGCGGTGAAGTTCAACCTGACCGAAAACCTGCGTTGCGCCGGCACGCTGGTGAACAACAATGGCGGCAACGCAAAGTATGACTTTCCGACGCTGAGCGGCAAGATTTCCGAAGAGTTCACGACCTATGAATCGGCACTGACCTGCGGTGTCGGATTTGATGTCGGCACAGGCAAGCTCTGGGTGCTTGGCGGCGGCTTCATGGAGAAGTTCGACTACAATCGCGTGAACTCTTACGCGGCACTGGGCCTGGGCAACGCTACCCTGAATCTCAAGGGCCAGGAATATGGCTACCGCATCGGCGCCGCCTATGAAATTCCGGACATCGCCTTGCGTGGTCAGGTCATGTACCGCTCGGGCACGAAGTATGGAGCAGACGGTGGTTTGACAGCCCCGGCCGCGGTGCTGGCCCAGGCAACGGCGGGAACGCCGCTTCAGGCCCGTTTTCTCCAGATCATTCAGCAGGCTGGCCCGAACGCACCGGTTCCGGTGGATGCGATCGGTGTCGGCAATCTGCCACAGAGCGTCGAGTTCAAACTGCAGACTGGCGTCGCGCCGGGCTGGCTGGCGTTCGGTAGCGTCAAGTGGACCGACTGGAGCCAGCTGACCACGCTCGACGTTCGTTCCAAGATTGGCGGCGTGACCATCTCTTCGGACAAGTATTTCTGGAAGGATGGCTGGACTGTCACCGGCGGTGTCGGCCATGCTTTCAACGATAGCGTTTCGGGTTTCGCCAGCCTGACCTGGGACCAGGGTGTTGGCACCGGCTGGGACGTCATTGGTGACACCTATACGCTGGCTGTCGGCGGTTCCTACAAGGACGGCATCGGTGGCGAGTTCCGTGGCGGCATTGGCTTCAGCTATCTCGGCTCCGGTGAGGAAACCAAATACGCTCCAGGCACCAACCAGGGTGTCAAGTCGGGCTACGCCATTGCTTTCAACGGCGGTTACAGCATCAAGTGGTAAGTCCTTCATTTTGAACAAAAAAGCCGGGCCGGGTGCCCGGCTTTTTTGTTTCTTCCACGTGTTGGGATATCGCCTGGGGAGTTTGCTGCGTCGCTGCGTAGGCCCGTGCCGTAAATGCAACATCTACGGACCCATTCATAATTGTGACGTTTCGGCAACAGTTTCGAAACAAGCCATCGGCTAAGAAGTCGACACGGACGCGATGCCCATTTCCCGCCATAAACCCGGAGCACTTCGATAGGGCCCCGGCAAGACCGAAGACGGTTGGCGCAAGGGATGGGCCGCATGGCCGCGGCAGGAATGGAAATGAACGCCAGCGTGTTTATCAATGCCAGCCAGTTGAACCGCAGCGCGGCCGCCATTTCGCTGCGCGGTTTCAACCGCAGTTTGGCCGAAAATGCGTGGCAGAATTCATCTGAATATGAGTCTCAGCGCAATGCGCCGCGCAAAAGTGTGGCCGCGAAGTCGCTGGCCGGTACGGGTTCGATCGTCCGCATGGGCGACACGAAAGAAATGCGCAGCCATGCGGGTTGGTGAGTTGGCAAGATCTTCTGTTTTGACGGTGCTGGTCGCGGTGGCGACCCTCGGCGCCGCGGGGCAGGCTTTTGCCTTCGATGAAAAGGTTTTCGACGACAAGAGTGGCGTGAAGCCGAAGTCCAGTCCATGGGAAGTCTTTCAGTTCGGCTTCTCGGCCTACAAGAACGGCCACAAGGAACAGGCTGTTGAAGCCTATAAATATGCCGCCGAGAACGGCCAGATCGGTGCGACCTGGAAGCTGGCGCGCATGTATGCCGAGGGCGATGGCGTCGCCCAGGACGACTACGCGGCCTATAAGTTCTTCTCTGAAATCGCCGAGCAGGATGTCGAGCCCGGCTCGCCGGAAGAAAGCTACGTTTCGGATGCACTGGTTGCTTTGGGCGATTACCTGAAGCAAGGCATCCCTGGCAGCCCCGTCAGCGCAGACCCTGTGACTGCGCAGGAGTATTTCACGCGCGCTGCCGCAAACTACCGCAATCCGAATGCCCAGTACGAATTGGGCAAGATGTTCCTGAAGGGCGAGGGCGGTGCAAAGGCCAGCGTCAGGCAAGCAGGCCGCTGGCTGCAGCTTGCCGCCGAAAAGGGGCACGCCGGCGCACAGGCAACGCTTGGCAACCTGTTGTTCCAGAGCGGCAAGGTGGTGCGTGGGCTGGCCATGATGACGGCCGCGCTTTCGCGCGCGACACCGGCCGATCAGCCGTGGATTCGCTCCATGCAGGAAGAGGCTTTTGCGGTTTCCGGCGAGGCCGATCGGCGCACCGCCATCTCGCTGGCCGATGACATGCTGGCCAAGGGTGTCACCGGGGCCGAGCAGTAGTCGTAGCCTGCTTCTAGCCGCTTACTATCAGATGCCTGCTTGCTCGCGCGATCACGCCGCAGTGAGCGTCAGGTCCACTGCCACCGGCACATGGTCTGACGGCTTTTCCCACGCGCGAACATGCTTTTCGATCGATGCCGCGGCGAAACGGTTCGCTGCCTCGGGTGACAAAAGCAGGTGGTCGATGCGGATGCCGTTGTTCTTCTGCCAGGCGCCGGCCTGGTAATCCCAGAACGTATAGACGCCCGGGGCATCGGTAACGGAGCGCACGGCTTCGGTGAAACCAAGATTCAGCAGGCGCCGGAATGCCTGTCGCGTCTCTGGTTGGAACAGCGCGTCGCCCAGCCATGCTTCAGGATTTCTGGCGTCAATGGCTTCGGGAATGACATTGTAGTCGCCAGCCAGCACCAATGCCTCCTCCAGCGCCAGCCGCTGCCGGGCCCATCGCTCCAACCGTGCCATCCACGAGAGTTTGTAGGGAAACTTCACCGGATCGCTGATCGGATTGCCGTTCGGCAGATAGAGCGACACGACGCGCAGCGCGCCTTTGTCGGTGGAGAACACGCCCTCGATGAAACGGGCATGCTCGTCGGCGTCGTCGCCCGGCAAGCCGCGATTGACCTCGTCGAAGCGCAGTTTCGACAGAATGGCGACGCCGTTGAAACCCTTTTGGCCGTGCGTCTCGACATGGTAGCCGAGCGCTTCCACCTCGAGGCGCGGGAACTGCTCGTCGACGGTCTTGATCTCCTGGAGACAGACGATGTCTGGCTGGCTTTCTTCCAGCCAGTGGACGAGGTTTTCGATGCGGGCGCGTACGCCGTTGATGTTCCAGGTGACGATCTTCATGAAAATCTCGCGGCTGTCTCGGGCAAATCAAACGGGGGCAACTGATACCGATTCGATCCTGCATTATCCGTCGCTTTAAGGGAACCCAGGTCGCTCCCTCCGCGCGAGGATGGAGACATCATCTTGCCAATCTTCTTCCGCCGGCCGGATGTGATGGCTGGCGGCAAAGGCCGCCTGGACAGCAGCCTTTGCCTGGATTTGCGCCTAGGCATGACCCCGACAATCGGAATCGATTTTCGGAAAGGATCATGCGCAAATTCAAAGTGCTAGAGCGACCTTTGCGCGTCCAAAAGGACGCGCGGCCCTCTAGTCTTTCGCAACGGGAACCGGTCTGGTGAGCAGGTCGACGTAGAAGTCATTGAAGCGTTTGTTGTCGAACTCCTTCACCACCTTCACCTTTTGCAGGAGCGGTGTCGGCTGCTCTTTCCAGTAGCCGAGCGTACGGCCATAGCTTGGACCGTAGGCGATATCCACATCGATGAAGAGGTCTTCGACCTTGGTCGCGAAAGTCGGGTCGACAAGGTAGGCAAGCGCCAGCGTGTCGAACACATTTGCCTTGGCGTTGGCATCCTTGGCGAAGCGCTTGGCCATCCAGCTGTCGCCCAGCAGTTTCTGCACGGGTCCTTCCTTGGCGACGATGCGGTCGAATTCCGCTTTCCCGATCTGGGTGATGTCGGTGACGTCGAGCGGGATGAGGGCTTGCGCGATGGGCTCTCGCATGACGATGCGGGCAGCCTCCGGGTCGATCCAGACATTCATTTCAGCGGCTGGCGTCGTGTTGCCTTTCACGTCAACGGCGCCGGCCATGTAGACGATCCGCTTGATCAACGGCACGATTTCCGGATTCTTGCGGATCGCGAGGGCGATGTTGGTGGCCGGACCTATGACCAGCAGCGACACTTCACCGGGATTTGCCTTGACCGTATCGATAATGAAATCGACGGCGTTTTCCTGCCGTAACTTCGCCCTGGTGGCAAAGCCGTCCGGTGGGGCAATCAGATCCTTGTCGGTCGGTTGCGGACGATGGAATGCAGTCTTGTAGCTTTCGCCGAAGCCGAACAGCGCACGTTCGTGTTCGAAACTGCGTGGATCGTGGACGAGTGGAAGGTTTGCCCCGGCATACACGCCAACCTTCTCGTCGATCCCGAGGCGCTCGACCGCCCTTAATGCATCGGCGACCTCCTGTTTGAGCCAGTTGTTGCCGGTCACCACCGTGACGCCGAGCAGGTCGATCATCCCTTCTTGTTGCAATTGCGCCGCCATGATGAGTGTCTGGCCATCGTCGCCGATGGTGCTGAAGTCCGTATCGAGAATGATTTTCTCCGGTGCGGCGTTGGCCATGGACGCCAGCACCGATCCCGCAGCAGCCAGTAAAATCGCGATGAAACGTTTCATCTGAAGAATATACCTCCCGTCAATTCGTCCTTTGAACCCGCCCGTGCGTATCAACAGACGACAGACCTGCCTAAGTCAAGCTGCCGGGCCTGCCTGGAGGAGAATGGTCGGGGGACGGAGAGGGCGTTCTCGTGGTCAGGCATCTTCCCGTGCAGGTTTCTTCTGGAACTGGCGGCGATAGCTGGCCGGCGAGATCGAAAAAGCTCGCGTAAAATGCTGGCGCAGCGACACCGTCGAGCCAAAGCCCGCCATCTCGGCTATATGGTCGATCGAGCACGATCCGGTCTCCAGCAGGCGTTGCGCTGCGGCGAGGCGATGGTTCAGCAACCACTGCGTGAAGGTCGTGCCGGTCTTGTTGCGGAAATGCCGGGTGAAGCTGCGCAGGCTCATGCCCGCGCGCGCCGCAAGCTGGTCGAGGCTCAAAGGTTCATGGAGATGCTCGATCGCCCAGCCGATTGCCGTGCCGATCTGATCCTGGTCGCCACCCGTCGGCAATGGCTTTTCGATGTATTGCGCCTGGCCGCCATGACGATGTGGTGCGACCACCAGGCGCCGCGCCACACGGTTGGCGATCTCCGCACCGTGATCGCGGCGCACTATATGCAGGCAGCAATCGAGAGCAGCGGCCGTCCCGGCTGACGTCAGGATATCGCCGTCGTCGATGTAAAGAGCGTTCTGGTTCAAGGCGACATGCGGGTGGTCGCGCTCGAACTCGTCGGCCCAGGCCCAATGCGTGGACACCGTGCGCCCGTCAAGCAGACCTGCTTCGGCGAGGACAAAAGTGCCGAGGCACAGGCCGACCATGCGTGCGCCGCGCGCATGCGCCGTCCGGAGCGCCTGCAGCAGCGCTCGCGAAGGTCGCTCGTCGGGATCACGCCAGGCGGGCACGATAATCGTATCCGCTTCCGCCAGTCTGGTGAGGTCGTGTTCCACATCGATCCGAAAACCGGACATGGTGGCAACTGGCCCGATCTGCTCGCCGCAGATCAACAGGCGGTAGCGTGGTGCGCCGAGCTTCAGCAGATCGTCGCCGAACACGACGCAGGGCACCGAGAGATGAAACGGGCTGATGCCTTCGAAGGCGACGACGGCGATTGTGTGCATTGGAAAACGACCGGCGGAACAAGTTGGCCAGAACATATCACATATTGTCATTCAGGCCACTTTTGTCGATCTGCAGATTTTGGGACCAGATGCCATCGGAAAACGCAAGGAAAGGAAGTTCCGTGGCACAACATCCAACCATCCGCGCCATCGCCGGCGCGCCGGCACCCGAGCATCTCGATCCTGCCAGGACTGCCCTGTTGGTGATCGATTTCCAGAACGAGTATTTCAGCGGCAAGATGCCGATCCCTGATGGCACGAAGGCACTGGATAATGCCCGGCGCCTTGTCGAGCGTGCCGACGCCGAAGGCACCACTGTCTATCATGTCCAGCACGTCACCCCCGCTGGCAGCCCGGTTTTCGCCGAAGACAGCGAGGCCTCTGCATTCCACCGTGACAGCCAGCCGGCAGCCAACCATGTCATCCTGCGCAAATCGTCGGTCAGCGTGTTTCCGACAACCGACATCGACCAGCGCCTGAAACGATCCGGGGTCGATACGCTGATCATAACCGGCCTGATGACGCACGCCTGCGTGGCTGGTGCTGCACGTGACGCGGTGCCGCTCGGTTACACCGTGATCGTGGCGGAAGACGCCTGCGCAACACGCGATCTCGATACCGGCAATGACCAGACCATTGCTCACGACACGCTGCATCGCGCAGCGTTGGCTTCGATCGACGATACTTTCGGTGACATTCTGACGACCGAGCAGATCTTGAATCTGCCGCGCGTCGCCAGGTAGCGACGGGCGATTTTCCTGCAGGCTGGTGCCGGCGGGAAGCGACCTCCCGAAGTCTTGTGTCGGGAGGTCTGCTGTTGTTGCTACGGTTTGCGATAGACTTCGTTGCCGGCGAGGTAGGTCGCCTCGACCTTGCGCTGGCGGATCGAGCGGTCGAGCGGATCCGAAAGAGTGCCATCGACGATCACGAAGTCGGCCCATTTGCCGACGCTGATCGACCCGATCTGGTCGCCCCATGGCGTCATGTTGGCTCCGGCCTGGGTGTAGGAAAACAGCGCCTGCTCGAAACTCACCGCCTGCTCGGGATGCCATGGTCCGTTCCCCAGCCCGAAGGGGCTTTCGCGGAAGACGGCGTCATTGATCTGGGTGAGGGGACTGAGCGGAGAGGTTGGCCAGTCCGAGCCGAACACCAGTGGTACTCCGGCTTCCAGCATGGAATGCCAGACATAGGCTCTGGGTTCGCGATTCTCGCCGATGCGCTCGGTGATGTATTTGCCGATGGTGCCGGTGGCGTGGTTCGGCTGCATGGAGGCAACGACGCCGAGATCCTTGAAACGCTTGATGTCCGCGGTCTCCACAACCTCGATATGTTCGATCCGGTTTGGCTGGGCGCGTGGAACGGAGGCTTCTTTGAAGGCATCGAGCACCTGGCCGACACTACCGTCTCCGATCGCGTGCACTGCCGTCGGGAAACCGTTCTCGTTGGAAGCGCGGATGGCTGCGGCGAGCTCTTCCTTCGTCTCGAACGGCTTGCCCTTCCAGCCCTTCTGGTCCGAATAGTCCTCGTGCAGATAGGCGGTACGGGTGGAAAGAACGCCATCCATCACCGACTTGGTGTAGCCGAGTTTAAGCAGCGGTCCCTTTTTCTCCTGTTCGCCGCTTTCGGCGGAGATCTTGTCGACCGCCTGCCGGTCTGCGACAGCCGCAGCGATCTTTTTCGGGTCGCCTTCGAAGAATCCGTACCAACGCGCAGCGGCATCTTCCTGTCCGCGACAAGGGCGGCATAATCATGCACCGCGCCAAGGTCGGACATGTCGTTGACGGCGGTGATGCCGACACTGTTGGCAAATTTCAGCGTTTCCAGCAGGCCCGCACGCCGTTCGGCATCGGTCGCTACCGGCCGGTGCTTTTCGACAAGCTCTCCGGCGGCTTCGAGCAGAATGCCGCTTGGCACTCCCTTGTCGTTGAGCAGGACCTGGCCACCTTCCTTGACCTCCGATTTCGCTGTTACGTCGCCGACCTCCAGCGCCTTGGAATTGACCCAGACCGAATGGAAATCGATATCGCGCAGGATCACAACGCGATCGGGAACGACAGCGTCGAGGTCTTCCTTTGTCGGCAGCTTGCCTTCGCCCAGCGTGTAGTCCCAGCCACCGCCTGTCAGCCACGCGCCCTTCGGCAGGCGGGCATCGGCTTCCTTGATCTTTTCGAGCCAGGTCTTCTTGTCCGGGATGTAGGAGAGATCGACACCGACAACCATATCCATGCCGGAAGTCAGATGGGTGTGTCCGTCAATGAAACCAGGCGTCACTGTTTTGCCGCCAGCATCGATGATGCTGGTGCTGCTGTCGGCTAGCGCCTTGATCTCGTCATTGCCGCCTATGGCTACGAATTTTCCGTCCTCCACGGCGAAGGCCTGCACCTTCGGTTTGGCTGGATCGACCGTGCGCACATCGGCGTTCACGACGACCAGATCGGCAGCAGCCATTGCTGGGCCAGCATTCATGGCAAGCGTCATCAGGCAAGATGTCAGCAGCAGGTTCTTTTTCAGGTCTTTGTTTTTCATGATTCCCCTCGATTGCAGTCCGGCGGACGCAATTCCTGACGGGCGCCTGGACATACGCATCAAACAGTGTGGACCGCTGCGGGAAATTGAAAATACGCCTTCGGGCTAGGTGCTGTAGGTTTCAAGCAGTGTCTCGCCCGGCCATTCGCACTTGCTTGCCGACATTGTCGCATTGTCATACGTTGCGGCCGGGAGAGGAGACCCAAGATGCATGGCGAGATAGTCGCCCAGACACCCGGTGGCGAGACATCGGCGGCAATGGACCTGGCGCTTTCGTTGCTTGCAGGGGTCGGCTCATTGGATTTTCAGGAGCGGCTTGCACAATCGCTCAAACAGCACGTCCAGGTCGACGCTGGCCTGATCCTGCTTTACCGCAGGGATGCGGCACCGAAAATACTCTTCAACGACTGGTGCAACGACAGGGGCCTGTCCGACATCCGCAACTATCTGCAGGGATCCTATCGGCTGGATCCATTCTACAGGCTTGCGCTGGACAATGGTGACGACGGACTTTACCGGCTGAACCAGATCGAACCGTCGCTCGACCGCTCGCAATATTATCGTGACTACTATCGGCATTCCGGGCTGCACGATGAGTTCAACATTGTCGTCAACCTCGACGTCGACACCAAGGTGGCGATTTCGCTCGCCCGGCGCAGATCGCATGAAATCTTCAGTGGTGAGGATGCCGAGTTCCTGCAGATGGCGGCACCATTGCTGAGCCAGGCAGTTCTCAAGCACTATCGCGACCTGCGGCCGGAAACCATTGAAAATCAAGAATCATTGCTGCAGAACGCATTGGCCCGGACGCTGAGGAATTTCGGGCGTAGCGTGCTTACGGCGCGCGAATGCGAAGTCGCTCAACTGATCCTGCGCGGCTTCTCGCTCAAGGGGGCCGCTGTACGCCTCGGCATTTCACCCGCGACGGTGAAACTGCACCGTCGCAATCTCTACGCGAAGCTAGATATCCCATCCCAGACCGCGTTGTTTTCGCTGTTCATCGATGCTGCTGCATTGGCGAACAACACGTCGGAGGATCCGCTGATCGCCTATCTCGGTAGGCGCGGCCAGCTGACGGGGCAATTTGTATCCAATTGAAGCTGGCCTATCGCCTTCCGGCTCTTCAGGCTCCTGCCGTCGCCTTCTTTCGCTCCGGCAACGTCATCGCGATAACCCCGGCGATAACAGCGACCAGACCAATGCCGGCTGTTGTCGTGACGGTTTCACCGAGGACGACGACGCCGATCGCCACACCGATGGGAACCCGCAGGTAGGCCTGCGCGGTGGCGCCGACAGAGCCCAGCGTCTGCAGCAGCCGAAAGTAGATCGCGAAGGCCAGTGCGGTCGAAAAGATCGACAGGCCGAGAAGCGCAAGCAAGGAGTGTGTCGAAGGCGCCAATGTCCAGGGATGATCGGCAACGAGGCTGAGCGGTATCAGCATCATGGCGCCAGCGATCAGCGAGCCGGCTGCCGGAATCATCGGGTCCATCCCTTTGAAGCCCTTGCCGGTTATCGCCGCGGCACCATAACAGACGGTCGCAGCCACCATGGCGAGCTGTGCCCACAATTGCGTGCCCAGCCCGTTCAGCGCCTGCAATCCGATGATCAGGCATGCACCGGCTAGTCCCGCTGTCACGCCGAACAGTTTGCGACTGGTCACCTGCTCATGCCTGGTGACGAGGGCGGTGAGCAGGAAAGCAAAGATGGGGGTCAGCGAATTGAGAATGACGGCGAGGCCTGCATCGATGGAGCGTTCGGCCCATGCGATCAACGTGAAGGGTACTGCGCTGTTAAGCACCGCCTGCAGTGCGAACCGGCGCCACATCACCACATCTTTTGGCAATCGCAAGCCGCGCCAATGCAGGACGCCGAGCAGGATCAGTCCGGCAATCAGCGTGCGCACTGCGATGAATGTCACCGGTGGAATGGTCTCGACGCCGATCTTGATGAACGTGTAGGAGGCGCCCCACAGCGTCGAGAGCAGGACGAGAAGGGCGAGTTCTGTGACGGGAACGGTCCTGGCGGGCATCACGCTGATCCTTGTGACGTTTTACCGTCATCTAGCTTGCCGCCGTCATGCAATGTTTCGATATGGGTCGAAGTGTTGGGCCACATCTTCGTACACGGGTCGCGCGAGACCGCTAGCTTGCCTTGCGCTCTACCAGGCCGATCGTGTTGCCGGCGGGATCTTTCAGGAAAGCCATCCATTCGCTTTCGCCCGCCCGCCCGAACAGGCCGTTCACGTCGTGATGCACCATTGCCGGCGCCGCCGTGAACGGCACACCCGCTGCTTTGGCCTCCGCGTGGAAATTCGCTATGTCGGCTATGTCCAGGTAAACGGTGCCGGCCGGCACGCCGTCGGCAAAATAGAGCCTCACATCCCCAGCCATGATGAAAGCCATGCCGGGCGGATCGAAGCGCGAATGCAGAGGCAGGCCGAGCACATCATGCCAGAAGCCGAGCGTGGCATCGAGATTGCGCCCGGCCGACAGCGCGACCTGACGGACCGCGCCGATCAAAGGCATGTCAACTTGCCTCCAAAGATAGATGGATCTTGTTTGCCGCGAGAAGCGCTGCAATCACGTCATGCAGATGTTGTGCGTCTTCGCGCTTGGTGTGTTGATCGATCCAATCACATCCGTTGTCGAAGTCACCTAGCCATTCGGGATATTCATATAAAGATTCGATCGGGGTCAGCATCAGACATGTCTGGAACGGCTTGGACGCATCATCCAAATACTCCTCGAGGCGGCGAAGAAAGATCGACCGCGCGATTTCTTCACCCTCTTTGGAGGTCAATGAGAACGCGGGGAAGCGGCGACCGACCAATTCGTTGAGATGTTGACGGGCCTTGCCTACGTTGCTTTCATTTCGCGGGTTCGACCGCGCCAGATTCAGAAAATCCGCATCGTCGGCATAGCTGTCGAGTGTCCGGTGGCGGTTTGCCCAGATGATGATGTCTAGATCGGAAATCGCGTTGATCTCGCGCGCAATAAGAACCGTAGTCGGTTTCTCATGCCCTTCGAGAACTGGCTTCATATGCTGAAGCTGGTTCCGCAGCCGCAGGAGGCAACGGCGTTCGGATTTCTGATCTGGAAGGACTGCCCCATCAGATCGTCGACGAAGTCGATGACGGAACCACCCATATAAATCAGCGATATGTCGTCGATGAGGATCGTAGCGCCGTCGCGTTCGATGGCGATGTCGTCATCGTTGCGGCCGTCCACCAGATCGAATTTGTAGGAGAAACCGGAACAGCCGCCGCCTTCGACGGCAACACGCAATGCGGTTTTGCCGGGCTCGTCGCTGACGATCTTGGAAATCCGCTTGGCGGCGGATTCCGTCATCTCGACTTTCATGGCGGTTTTGGCGTCGGCACCCATGGGCGTCACCTTGCGTTCGGTTCTGCATGATAGGTATGAAGCGGGACGGGGCAAGTCAACAGCGACAGGGGCGATGACCAGCGAGCTTGGCGATATCGGCTTCGGCTACCGGCCACGCGCGGCCTATGCGTGTGATCCTGCGCGTTCGCGTGGGCGACTGTTCCAGGAAGTGGAAAGCCCGACACGCACGCCTTTCCAGCGGGACCGCGACCGTATCATCCATTCCACGGCGTTCCGCCGTCTGAAGCACAAGACGCAGGTCTTCGTTGCTCATGAAGGCGACCACTATCGTACCCGACTCACCCACACGATCGAGGTGGCGCAGATCGCCCGCGCGCTTGCTCGTGCGCTCTGTGTCGACGAGGATCTGGCCGAGGCGGTGGCGCTGGTGCACGATTTTGGCCACACCCCCTTCGGCCACACCGGCGAGGACGCCCTCAACGAGAAGATGGCGCCCTGGGGCGGTTTCGATCACAACGCGCAGTCGTTGCGTGTCGTCACGCGGTTGGAGCGGCGCTACGCAGAGTTCGATGGGCTGAACCTGACCTGGGAGACGCTCGAAGGGCTGGTCAAACACAACGGCCCGCTGACCGATGGCGCGGGGGAGGGTCTGAAAGGGCCGGTGCCCAAGGCGATTCTGGATTATTCCGAGCTGCACGACCTCGAATTGTCGCGCTACGCCAGCGTCGAGGCACAATGCGCGGCCATAGCTGACGACATCGCCTACAACACCCACGACATCGACGACGGCATCCGCTCGGGGCTGATCAGCCTGGATATGCTGGAGGCCGTCGGTCTGCCGGGCTCGATCCTCAAAGGAGTACGCGAACGTTATCCGGCGCTTGATCCGGTACGCACCGGCCACGAGCTGATGCGGCGTCAGATCACGCAGATGGTCGAGGATGTCATTGTGACCGCCAAGGCCAATCTCGCACGGCTTGCCCCTGGTAGCCCTGACGCCGTGCGTGGAGCCGGCGAAACCATTGTTCGGTTCTCCGAGGATATGGCCAGCGCGGAGAAGGAATTGAAGACGTTTCTCTACGCGCGTCTTTACCGCCATCCCGAGGTCATGCGCGTGCGCGCCGAAGCCGAGCAGATCGTGAAGGACCTGTTCGATACCTATTTCGCCGACCCGCGCGCCATGCCCGACGGTTGGCGCGAGGGGCTCGACCGTGCCGAGGATCGTATCAAGGCGCGCGACGTTGCCGACTTCATTGCCGGCATGACCGACACCTACGCACTGAAGGAACACCGACGTTTGTTTGACCGAACGCCCGATTTGAGTTAGGCCGGGCGCGATTTTCGCCGGCCAATGACCGGTTCTTCTCGCATAAACGTTGAGCAGTTTTCATGAATATCTTCGCCGACTTCACCGCGCGGGTCATCAAGGCCGTGGAAAGCCTTGATCTGAAAGACAAAGATGGCGGCGTGCTCGATCTCGGCCGCATCGCGGTCGAACCCCCGCGTGACGCGAGCCATGGCGACCTTGCCACCAATGCCGCGATGGTACTGGCCAAGCCTGCCGGACAGAATCCCCGCGCGCTGGCCGATCGTATCGTCGAAGCCCTGCGCAGCGATGCCGATGTTACCAGCGCCGAAGTGGCTGGACCGGGCTTCGTCAATCTGAGGCTCACCGACGCGTTCTGGCACCGGCATCTCACTGGCTTGATTGCCGAGGGCCAGGATTATGGTCGCTCGAGGATCGGCACTGGCATCTCGGTCAACGTTGAATATGTCTCGGCCAACCCGACCGGACCGATGCATGTCGGTCACACGCGTGGCGCCGTCGTGGGCGACACGCTGGCCAACCTGCTCGCCTTCGCCGGCTACAAGGTGACGAAGGAATATGTGATCAACGATGCCGGCGTTCAGATCGATGTGCTCGGCCGTTCAGCCTTCCTGCGCTATCGCGAGGCGCTGGGCGACGACATTGGCGAGATTCCCTCCGGCCTATATCCGGGTGACTATCTGGTGCCGGTTGGCCAGGCCCTGGCCAGGGAATTTGGCCGCAACCTGCTGCAGATGCCGGAAGATGAAGCGCTGGCGATCGTCAAGGATCGTACGATCGACGCCATGATGGTGATGATCAAGGAAGATCTCGCGCTGCTCAACGTGCATCACGATGTCTTCTTCTCCGAACGCACGTTGCATGCCGACAATGCCAAGGCAATCCGTGCGGCTATCGCCGACCTGACGCTCAAGGGCCATATCTACAAAGGTAAACTGCCGCCCCCCAAAGGCGAGAAGCCTGACGATTGGGAAGACCGCGAGCAGACGCTGTTCCGCTCGACGGCCGTTGGCGACGACATGGACCGTGCATTGGTCAAGTCCGACGGTTCCTTTACCTATTTCGCCGCAGACGTGGCCTATCTGAAGGACAAGGTCGATCGCGGCTTCAATGAACTGATCTATGTGCTCGGTGCCGATCACGCCGGCTACGTCAAGCGGCTGGAGGCTCTGGCGAAAGCTGTGACGGATGGCAAGGTCAAGCTCACCGTGCTGCTGTGCCAACTGGTGAAGCTGTTCCGCGACGGCGAGCCCGTTCGCATGTCGAAACGTTCCGGCGATTTCATCACGCTGCGCGAAGTGGTCGAGGAAGTCGGCCGCGATCCGGTGCGCTTCATGATGCTCTACCGCAAGAGCGATGCACCGCTGGACTTCGACTTCGCCAAGGTGACGGAGCAGTCGAAGGACAACCCTGTTTTCTATGTGCAGTATGCCACTGCACGGTGCCATTCGGTGTTCCGGCAAGCGAAGGAGCAGCTTGGCATTGTCGATCCGTCGCGCCAGCAGCTGTCGGCGGGACTTGATCTGCTGAAGGATGAAGGTGAGCTTGCGCTGATCAAGAAGCTTGCTGAATATCCACGCCTGATCGAACAGGCGGCGCAGTCGCAGGAGCCGCACAGGCTGGCTTTTTACCTGTACGATCTGGCCAGTGGTTTCCATGCACAGTGGAACCGCGGCAATGATCATGTGGACTTACGTTTTGTTAAGGTTAACGACCCACAATTGACCTATGCCAGACTCGGGCTGGTGCAGGCTGTTCTGGACGTATTGTCGTCTGGCCTTGCGTTGATCGGAGCGGATGCCCCGACCGAAATGCGCTAGGTTCGACCGAAAAGCCTGTCACCATTTGCCCACATTGCGCTGGTAGGGGCCAACCTTCCGCGACGTCCATGGCGTCCGATGAGTGCGAGTTCGGGAACGACAATGGCAGACAGAACCCAGGCGCGTGTAGCCAACCACAACGACATCGCAAGTGACGATCCGTTCGCGGAACTGACCCGCATCATGGGCTTCGATCCTCGCGAACCGGTGCAGCGCCAGGCTGCGCCGCAGCCCGTTGCCGGGCCGTCCGAGGACTTCGATATCGACCTCGAAAAGGAGTTGATGGGCGAGTTCGGGGTTTACCAAGAGGAGCCCGTCGCCGCAGCTCAGCCGATGGCCCGCGTTCCTCGGTTGGCGGCCGAGCAGTATGCAGACGAAGGGTCGGACGATGACCTCGCAGCTTCGATGGAACGCGAGTTCCAGGTTGCCGAGCCCGTCATGCCTGCCGTCGCTGGCCCTGTGGAAGACGATGCACCTGATTTCGATTTTACGGCCGCCGCTGGAAACATGGACGAACGCGCTTTTGACGTCGTTACCGTCGATGATGAGGTCGTGTCCGAAACCGCGCCGACCGGGCAGCAGTTTGAAGACTATGAAGCCGCTATGAGCGACGTTGATTTCGGTGATCTCGATTTCACCGATGAAACGGTTGGGGAGCCTGTTGCTGCGGTCGAGCCCGTCGCTGCTCAGCAAATTGCAGTCGAGCCTGCTGCCGAAGTGTTTACGACCTTTGCGGCCGAGCCAGCTTCTGTCGCCGCCATCGACGATTTCGACACGCAGTTCGACACGGCCATGGCCGATGTGGATATGGATTTCGGCGCACACGAAGAGGCGCCTGTTGCCGGAGCAGAGGTTGAGGCCGATCCGGTGCGTTCCGAGCAGACTTTCATGCCAACGTTCGGGCATCACGCAGAGACAGCGGATATCGTTGCCGGGAGCGAGCCTGACTTCGAGATCGATCTCGACGATGCTTTCACCGACGAGAGCCAGGCAGTGGCGATCGCCACTGCCGAGCCTGAGGTGGTCGAGCCCGTTGCAATGGCTCCCGAAACTGTGGCCGAAGTACCGTCCGTTGCTGCGCAGGACCGCAGTCTGGAAGATGAACTCAACGCGCTGCTGGGTCGCATGACTGCACGGCCAGCCGCCGCTCCCGCCGCAGAAGTCGAAAACTGGCGCCCGCAATTTGCAGCTTCGCCTGCTGTGAGCGAACCTGAGGCTCAGCATGACGTTGATGCCGATCTCGACGCCGCGCTGGTTCAGGAGTTTGCCGCTGCCGAAGTCGAAGAAGCTCCGAAAGCCGAGGCCGACATCGACTTTGACACCGATGCTTTCGATGCGGCGATGGCCGGTGGCTTGGATACGCTCGACGAAGAGCCATCCGGACAGATCGAGGAAGATCCTGTCGAAGCATTGAAATGGGCAGCTCCGGCCGCAGCAGCAGTTGCTGCTACCGCGACCTTCGCCCAGCCGATTCGCGCATGGAGCCGTGGCAATCCCGTGGCGCCTCCGGCTCAGCCATATGAGGCTCCTGTAGAGCAATACTCTGCATCCGTGCAGCAGTTCACCGCGCCGACACAGCTCACACCGGTTCAGCCGGTGATGCAGATGGAGCCTCGTTTGGCTGATGTGCCGCAGCCGTCCGTTCAGGCTGCCGCTCCGTCGTGGCAGAAGCCTGCGCATCAGGCCGCTGTTCGTGAAGACGTGCCGGATATCGAGACCATGGATGTGCCTGAGCGTGTGGTTGCGCTCGCGGACGATCTCGATATTCCGGAAGTGCCTTTCGAACAGGACAAGCCGGAAACCTCGAATTTCGACGAGCTTGACGCCGAATTCTCGACGCTTCTCAACGAGATGCTGCCCGGAGAATCTGCCGCGCCTCAGAAGACGGCCCAATATGACGACGACGCCGGCAGCGGTTACAAGCGTGACCGTGTCGAGATGCCGGCCTATGCCGACTCGCCACAGGCCGCGGCTGCGGCGGCCGCCTATGCGGATCTCGGCTACCAGGCTTACGATCCTCGTGGCGCTCAGCGTTCCACGCCTGCAGCCGGCCAGATCGCCGATGACGGTTTTGACTACGATCCGGATTTCGACGAGAGCATGACCATTCCGGATGCAGCTGCAGCCGAAGCCAATGAAGCGCCGCGTCGCCGCGGCCTGATGATCGCTGCCCTGGTCGGAGCAGTCGCCGTGGTTGGCGGCATCGGTGCCTTCGCTTTCTCATTCGGTGGCGGTTCGAGCTCGGAAGCGCCGGCCATCGTCAAGGCGGATAGCCAGCCGATGAAGGTGAAGCCGGAAAATCCCGGTGGGACCGTTATCCCGAACCAGGACAACAAGGTCTATGACGCCGTTGCCAAGGGCGCCCGCCCGGCCAACCCGGTGCAGCCGAAGCTGGTTGCCAATGCCGAGGAGCCGGTCGATGTCGTTGCCAGGGAACAGGCCGCGCAGGCTGAACGTACTGCTGCTTTCTCTGGCACAGACGACAGCGAAGGCGTCGCAGAGAATGCGGCTCAACAGCCGGTCAAGTCGGAAGACCGCGTTGCCCAGGTCGCGCAGGAGAACGCAGGCACGCAGGAAGGCGCGCTGGTAACACCGCGCAAGGTCCGCACCATGGTGGTCAAGCCTGATGGCACACTCGCACCGCGTGAAGAGCCGGCTGCCGCTCCGGTTGCTGCTTCCGAACCGACTGACCCGACGCCGCAGCGTGTTGGCCAGGATCAGACCGGTACCGTGCCGCAAACTGCCGAACCTGTGCTGAAGCCGGCGAAGCCGAGCACCGTTGCTGCAACACCGTCCGCTGCTCCGGTTGTCCCTCAGCGTCCGTCTGATCAGCCGGTCGACATCGCAGGAGAGGTCAAGCCGCAGGCACAGCAACAGCAGGTTGCTGCAGCACAGCCGCAGGCTCCGGCTGCTGCTGCAACGGGTTGGTCGATGCAGATTGCGTCGCAGCCGACTGTCGAGGGCGCGCAGTCGACTTATCAGGACCTGGCCCGTCGCTATTCGAATGTACTGGCTGGCCGCAGCGCCAACATCGTGAAGGCAGACGTTGCAGGTAAAGGCACCTTCTACCGGGTGCGCGTCATGGCGCAGTCGCGTGAAGACGCCATCAAGCTGTGCACCAGCTACAAGGCAGCCGGCGGCAACTGCTTCGTCTCGAAATAAGCCGGACAAACGTTACAACAAGAACGGCGCGGCCCAGGCCGCGCCGTTTGTTTTTTGAAGCAGCAAATCTGGTCCCTTCGTACGACGTTGCCGTCGGGGCAACGCACTGGGCGCTTCAGGGCAGCGTCAGCGGTTCTTTGGCGAAGTTCCTTTCACTTGCCTTGCGCGGTAGGCACGGCGCACGCGCTCGCGATTGCCGCACAGGTCACTGGCGCACCAGATACGCGAGCGGTTGTTGGTGTGATCGATGAAAATCGCCCGACAGTCCTGCGCATGGCAGGTTCCGAGCCTGCTGAGGTCGTCCGAAACCAGCAATGTCGACAGTGTCCATAGAACCGGCCAGAGCGGCTCCGCAAGGTTTTGTCCCGGCAGATCGTAGGTGGTTTCTCCTGATCCTCGTATTTTCTGCAGCAGCCGAGGCGGGAAGGTGAGATATGCGAGATAGGTGTTGATCAAGGGCAGTAACGGTGAAAGGTCGCCATTTGCCTGTGCCGTTTCAGCAAGCAGGCGGATGGCGCTGCGCAGGGCCAGCGCGTCCGCCTGCACATTGGCGGCGTCGGAGGGGCGGGCATGTGCCAGCAGGCGCAACTTTTCTCCCGCCGCCGGGGACATCGTACCGCGCGCCAGGCTCCAGTCTATGAATGCGCTGTAGTCGGCAAGCAGGTCGCGTTCCTTAGGCGTGCCGGTCAGATCGATCGTGTTGACGAAATCCAGACACAAGGTGCCCGCGATAAAGCGGTGCGGCCAGACCGGTTCCGGAGGCAAATGAGCCGTTTTTGTCAGGATGATCGCCTCGTTTGAGGTTCAATTCTTGCTAATGCATGTAGCCATTAGTATCGTGAAGATGCAGCCTGGGCAACCGTTGCGGTGCCACTTTCGGCGCTCAAGCAGGACATGATGCAGCGATGGAGGAAAGCATGACCAAGGCAAGCCAGACGGTGCAGATCGTACGCGTGTGGCGCGGCAGTACTCCGGCCAGTCGCGCCGACGACTATGAAGCCTATCTCTATGCCGAAGGTCTGCCGGATCTGAAGGAATACGCCGCCGGTGTGCAGATGCTGCGGCGGGATCGCGCCAGCGAAAGTGATTTTGTAGTCATGTCCTTCTGGGAGGACATCCCCTCCATGTCGCGTTTCGCCGGCAGCGATCCCAGGAAGATCAGGCACCTCAAGCGGGATGAGGAATTCTTGACCGTCCTGCCCGAGGCCGTCGAGATCTTTGAAGTGAAGGTCAGCACGCTGCCAGCGCCGTTGACGCTTGCCTATGCGGCCAAGGCGCTCTGATGGCACCGGTTTTCGTTGACCCCGCGAAAGTATGTGAGTTCTCGGACGCGGACAGTTTCTATCGCTGGCTTGCCCGAAATCATTCCGCCGAAACGGAGGTCTGGATCAAGATCCACAAGGTGGGTTCGGGGTTGTCTTCGATCACGCCGCTCGAAGCCATCGATGTTGTTTTATGCTGGGGCTGGATCGATGCCATCCGCAAGGGGCTGGACAAGACCAGCTATCTGCAGCGCTACACACCGCGCGGCAGGAAGAGCATCTGGAGTCGGATCAATGTCGACAATGTCGCCCGACTGATCCAGGAAGGGCGCATGACCGAGCATGGTTTGCGCGAGGTGGACGCCGCCAAGTCCGATGGACGATGGGCCAACGCCTACAGTGGCAGCAAGAACCTTGTGGTTCCCGAAGACTTTCGGGCCGCCATCGACGCCGAGCCGGCTGCGCGCGACATGTTTGCCAGGCTGAGTGCGCAGAACCGCTTCGCGCTCGTCTTCCGCATTCACAATTTGAAGACGGAGGCCGGCCGCAGGAAAAAGATCGCGGAATTCGTCGCGATGCTGATGCGCGGCGAGACCATCCACCCACAGAACAGGAAATGACATTTCTCCCGCGCAGCCTTATGGCCACGCGGGAGAGGTACTGTCACCGTGACTGGTGCTGACCGCGGCGATCCAAGGTTAGCGCGATCAGAACGATCATCGCCATGACCACCATGTACGCAACCAATGGCCAGGGCGTGTCGCCATCGAACGCCAGCACCGCCACGGTGCCGGCAATGCCGACGATCAGGCTTTCGATGCAGAAATACAGTGCCACGGCCGTTCCCGCGCGGTCACCGAAATCCGCCAGTGCGCCATTTGCCGTCACCGCGCCAGTAAACACGATGCCGATAGCCGCCAGCCACATCGGCAGGATGAAGGTGACGAAGGACGGTTCGGCGAGTGCCTGCCCGAGGCCAAGAAGCGCTGCCGCCGCCAGTATCAGCGTCATGCCGCGTTTCGTGCATCCGGGAATGCCCCATCGGCTCACGAAACGCCTAGCGAAGCGTGTCGTTACAATCATGACGCCGGCCACCGTAGCGAATCCAAGGCTGAAAACCATTTCCGAATAGCCGGCCTGGGCAATCAGCACCCGTGGCGCCGTCGAGAAGAAAACGAAGAAGCTTCCCATCGCGGTGCTGAAGGCCAGCGTATACGTCCAGAATGCCCCGCTGCGCAGTATAGGCAGTATCGCGGGACGGCTCTGCGTGATGGCTGCCGGCCGGGTTTCATGCCACCGCGCAAACGCATTGGCGATTGCCGGCAGCGTCAGCAGGCCCAGCGCGATGAAGACGGCGCGCCAACCGCCCTGGCCGGCGATCAAGGCTCCGAGGATCGGCCCAAGGGCCGGAACGAAGGCCAGCATGGCGCTGAAAAGGCTGTAGATGACCGCGCCTTCCGGCCGTTCGGCATAGACATCACGCACTGTGGCGAAGGTGGCGACCAGCGCCGCCGATGCTCCGACTGCCTGCAACAGACGCAGGCCGAGAAACATCGCTCCAGTCGTCGCCGTAGCGAGGCCGAAGGAGGCAGCTGCAAACAGCACGGCGCCGCCAAGCAGCACCGGCCGGCGGCCGATGCGGTCGGACAGTGGTCCGAACACGATCTGGCCGGCGCCGAGCAGGACCATGTAGAGGCTGAGGGTCAGCTGGATGAGGGCAGGGCTTGTGCTCAGCTTGTCCGGCATCGCCGGCACGACGGGCAGATAGATGTCCATCGCCAGCGAGGTCAGAAGGTCGAAAGGGGCCATCAGCAGCAGCGCTGCCGGCAGGCCAGAGGCCCATACGGGATTTTTCTTAGACATGACAAAGGGTCCACTCAAAGGAGATCCGAGCAGCGTCTGTCAGTCAGTCCGGTCGATTGGATGGGAGTGGACAGCACGCCGCAACAACGAAAGCGTCGTCGCGGCCTATCTGTCTGATTGCGGTAGGGCTCCCATGCCGGTGCTCCGATGGAGGATCACGAAACGCGGCGTCTAGCATTGCATCGGCTCAAGGGCAATGCGGTTTGGCCGGCATGCATGGCAGCCATGCACCCCAAGCCATTGCTCTCAAGCCGAAAACCCTTAGATTGCAGGCCAGAGGACGACCTCCCCATCTTGGGAAAGAATGTCCGGGACGGCCCGGCTCTCTAAAGGAGGGTCGTCATGGCCTGGGTTTACCTCATTGTTGCCGGACTTTTGGAAGTCGTCTGGGCCTTTTCGATGAAGAAGTCGGAAGGTTTTACTCTGCTCACCCCCACCATCATCACCATCGTCATGATGATCGCGAGCTTCGGCTTGTTGTCGGTCGCCATGAAGACACTGCCGCTCGGTACGGCCTACACCATCTGGACCGGCATCGGGGCTGTCGGCGCCTTTGCCGTGGGCGTGATGGTGCTGGGCGAAGCAATGACGCCGATGCGCGTGCTGGCCGCCGTCCTCATCGTCAGCGGCCTTGTCTTGATGAAGCTGTCGAGCAGCCACTAACCCGGAAGCCGCTGTTGCTGTCAGGTCATGGCAGCTATCATCGCGTTTGAAAAGAAAACCGCGTCCAATATGTCGGCGGTCACCGGCCCGGAACGTCATTTCGATGACGGCGGGCCGGTGGTCGGCGCGCCTTCAGCAGTTTCCTGTTTTGGGAGGCGGACGGATATGGGTACTTCTTATCGTTGGGTGATCGTCGCGGCCGGTGCGCTGATGACCTGTGTTGCGCTGGGTGCGATGTTTTCCCTCGCAATCTTCCTCGAGCCGATCTCGGTCGACACCAACTGGTCGCGAGCCGGCATTTCCAGTGCCATGACGCTGAATTTCCTGGTCATGGGCGTCGGCGGCTTCATGTGGGGCGCCGCCACCGATCGTTTCGGTCCGCGCATCGTGGTGCTGATTGGTGCGGTGTTGCTCGGGCTTGCGCTGGTGCTGGCAAGCCGGGTGCATTCGTTATTGATCTTCCAGGGCATCTATGGCGTGCTGGTCGGATTGGCGGCAAGTGCTTTTTTCGCGCCGATGATCGTTGCCACGACGGCCTGGTTCGACAAGCACCGCAGCCTGGCGGTTTCGCTGGTCTCAGCCGGCATGGGCGTGGCGCCGATGACGATATCGCCCTTCGCGCGCTGGCTGATCACCGCCTATGATTGGCGCACCGCCATGTTTTACATCGGCGTGATGTCCTGGGTATTGCTCGTGCCGGCAGCACTTCTGGTGCGGCGAGCGCCGGATGGGCTGACCGCCGATAGCCAAGGTGGGGCTGCTGCTGGCGACTCCAACGGCATGACCGTTGGGCAGGCTTTCAAGTCGATGCAGTTCCTGGTCCTGGGGCTGACGTTCTTTGCCTGCTGCATGGCGCATTCAGGCCCGATCTTCCACATGGTCAGCTACGCGATGGCCTGTGGGATAGCGCCGATGGCAGCCGTCTCCATCTACAGCGTCGAAGGCCTGGCAGGCCTCGGCGGCCGGATTGTCTTCGGCATCCTTGGTGACCGGCTCGGCGTCAAGCCCGTCCTGGTCGCCGGGTTGCTTATCCAGGCCGTGGTCATCGCGGCCTATCTCATGGTCAGCAAGCTGGGCGAATTCTACGCGCTGGCGGTGATTTTTGGTGGCACCTACGGCGGTGTCATGCCGCTCTACGCCGTGCTGGCGCGCGATTACTTCGGGCCACGTATCCTGGGCACCGTCTTCGGTGCCGCAACCATGCTCTCCTGCATTGGCATGGCCTTTGGTCCGCTGGCTGGAGGCTGGGTCTATGACGCCTATGCCAGTTATTCGTGGCTGTTCATCGGTTCCGCGATCGTTGGCCTGGGAGCCGTTGCCATTGCCCTGGCGTTTCCGCCGCAGCCGAGACAACAGCTGCAGTCTGCATGAGGCTGGATCGTGTTTGAGGTTCAAGCGGACAGCCTGGAGAGCTACTTCGAGTTTGATCCTCGGCGCAGGAGCGAACTCGAAAAGGTCGACAGCCTGATCCGCCGCGCGGCCCCAGGCCTTGGTCGATACTTTCATCGGGGCACGCCGGCCGGCCAGGCCGGCATGCGCCTGAAGATGATCGGCTATGGTCAGTTTCGCTATGCGGTCACGAGCGGAAAACAGGTATTGTGGCCAGTCATCGGGCTGGCGCTGCAGAAGAATTACATCAGCCTCTACTTTGCCGTCACGTTTCAGGGGCGCCCAGTCACTGCGCTCTATACAGGTCGGCTCGGCGCGCTGCGCGCCGGGCGCAACAATTTCAGTTTTGAGCGCTTTTCCGATCTTGATGCCGACGCGTTGGAGACGCTTGTCACCCGCAGCGCTGAAATCTTCGAGGCCGAGCCCGACAATCCCGTTCGCTACAAGCAAAGTTCATGATGGCTGAAACCGTCAGTTTTGGCTTCGCGCCGGAGAGCCGGACAGCAGTGGCCAACCGAGATTGACGGCCAGTCCAGCCAACAGGATGAGCACCAGCCCGGCACCTTGCGTGAGCGTGATCGAACGCCCGAAGACGGCCAGATCCGCGATCAGTGCAGCAGCAGGATTGAAGAAGGCGCCCGCAGCAATCACCGGGGTGGGTAGCCTGGGATATGCGGAATAGAGCAGGACATAGACGATACCTGTATGGATCAAGCCGAGGCCAGCCAGCCAGCCCCACATCGGCAGGCCGCCGGTCAACGTTGCGGTCCTCATAAACGGGGCGAAGGCGATGAGACCGATCATGCAGTGCAGCGTGCTCAAAACATCCGGCTTGACCGATTTGACGGCGCGTGTGGTCAGGGTTGTCGCCGCATAGAACAGCGACGCCACAACCGCCAGGCCGACGCCGATCAGCCAGTTCCGGTCGGCCTGCATGGCGCCGATCCTGGGCAGGATGGTCAGTATCAGGCCCACGAACGCAATCGCGATCCAGCCAAGCTTGTCCCGCGACAGGGTCTCGCCGAGAAACAGTCCCGCAATCAGCACGATCCAGAAGGGCTGCAGGTGATAGATGATTGTCGCAAAGCCGATCGAGGTACGGTTGAAGGCCTCGAACAGCGCCAGCCAGTTGATGACGAGGCATAGTCCGCTGACCAGGATCAGTGGCCATTGTCGCCTGGCGATATGGAGATAATCGCTGCGACCACCACGAAAGCAGACCCAGGCGAACAACACGACCACGCCGAACAGGCAGCGGAAGAAAACGACGTTGAACGTTGGCTGGCCGGACATGACCGAGAACAGTCCCGATGTTCCGGACAGTGCCATGCCGGCCGATAGCATGATGGTGGGGCGAGCGAGATCGTTTTTCATCGTCGTCTGGTGCTGGACGGACATCATCTACGTGGCACAAGGCCAGTATGCCAATCGGGCTGGGCGCGCCTTTTATCAGGCCAGACGATAAGCTACGTCGCTCGTGCCTCGCCGATCTCGTAAACAAGAAGGTTGCGGTCGGTGATACCGAACTCAGACCATGCCGCCCGCCAGACCTTGATGTGGTCGGAAGCAAAATGAGCGTCGAGCGAGGCCTGGTCGAGCCAGATTTCCTTGACGTGGATGCGCCCGGCAACCAGCACATCCTCGGCATAGGAATATTCGAGACAACCTGCTTCAGCACGGCTGGCAAGGATCATGCGTTCCATCACCGGGCGCGCTTCGGCCAGTTTTTCGGGCGGCAGGCGGACAGTGCCGATGATCAGAAGCATGTCTGAGAACCTTGGGCGTGTTGTGTTGGCATCTCAAGCAGCCTGGATCGTCCGCATTGTAGCCGTTCGGCTCGAGATTCCCTTGGCCTGCCGAAAGCTCTAGACTCCTGCCATGACCGAATCACAGACCCTCATCCTCGGCTGCGCCGGAACATCTCTCACCCGAGAGGAAAAGAGCTTCTATCGGAACGAATGTCCATGGGGCTTCATCCTGTTTGCCCGCAACATCTCCGAGCCGGAGCAGATCCGCGATCTCGTGGCCGAGATGCGCGATTGCATTGGCCGGCCGCAGGCGCCGGTATTTATCGACCAGGAGGGCGGGCGGGTGCAGCGATTGCGGCCGCCATTGGCTCCCAACTATCCAGCCGGCGCGGCGTTTGGCGCATTGTATCGGGAGAATGAGGAGGCCGGGCTCCGCGCCGCCTGGCTGCTTGCCCGTCTGCATGCCTTCGATCTCCTGCGCTACGGCATAACCGCCGACTGTCTGCCGGTGCTGGATGTGCCGGTGGAGGGTGCCAACGACGTCATCGGCGCGCGCGCCTACGCCAAGGACCCGTCGATCGTCACCGCGCTGGGTCGCGCCGCTGCCGAAGGACTGATGTCGGGTGGTGTCATTCCCGTGATGAAGCATATTCCCGGCCATGGCCGGGCCTTTGCCGACACGCATCTCGAGCTGCCGACGGTAACGACATCGCTGAAGGAGCTGCGCAGGCATGATTTTGCCCCATTCCAGGCGCTCAACCAGCTGCCGATGGCTATGACCGCGCATGTCATCTTCAGTGCGGTTGACCCCAGCAACCCGGCGACTACCTCCGGCAAGGTCGTGGAAGAGATTATCCGCGGCGAGATCGGTTTTGACGGGCTTCTGGTGTCCGATGACACCTCCATGAAGGCACTTTCTGGGGATTTCCAGACAAAGGCGGCCTCGATCCTTGCGGCTGGCGTCGATCTGGTCCTTCACTGCAACGGGGTCATGGAAGAAATGGTTGCCGTGGCTTCGCGGGCGAAACCGCTGGAAGGCAAGGCGCTGGAACGGGCCAACAAGGCACTCGCTTCGGTCAAGGGACAGGACGACAAGGACGAGGCGGAACTGCGCGCCGAGTTCGCGGATTATTTCGAGGCGGTCGCGTAACCGCATGGAGTGAGAAAAGAGGCAAGGTGGCGGAACTCGCGGAGAAAAAGGCCGGCAAGGCCGCGCCGATGGACCGCCTCTGGGCCGACGGTGACGACGACCGCGTCACCGGCGACCCGGAGCTGGTCGTTGACGTCGCCGGCTTCGAGGGACCGCTCGATCTTCTCCTCCATCTCGCCCGCAACCAGAAGGTCGATCTCGCGCGCATTTCGATCCTGGCGCTGGCGGAGCAATACCTTGCTTTCGTCGAGAAGGTGAGGGCGCTGCGGCTCGAACTCGCTGCTGACTATCTGGTTATGGCTGCATGGCTGGCCTTCCTGAAATCCAAGCTGCTTATTCCCAAGCAGCCTGGCGAGGAGGGCGAGAGCGGTGAGGAAATGGCAGCGGTGCTGCAATTCCGCCTGCGTCGCCTGGAGGCCATGCGCGATGCCGCCGCACGTCTCGTCAACCGCAACCGGCTCGGCCGCGATGTTTTCCAGCGCGGCATTCCAGAGATGGTCATCGTCGAGAAGCGCAACGAGTATTCTGCGACGCTCTACGATCTGCTCACCGCCTATGCCGGCCAGCGTCAGCGTCAGGCGATCTCGAATGTACGCATCGCCAAGCGCGGGGTCTGGTCGCTCAAGGAAGCACGCACCATCCTTGCCCGGTTGATGGGTACATCGGCGGAGTGGACAGCGCTGGACAGCTTCCTGATTGAATATCTGGCGAGCCCGGCTGAAAAGCGCACTGCCATGGCGTCTTCCTTCGCGGCGACATTGGAGCTCGTGCGCGAAGGCAGCATGGAAATGCGCCAGGATGAAGTGTTCGCCCCGCTTTATCTGCGCGGGCGTCAGCGCGCGAAGGCAGTCGAGGTCGTGCAATGAACGAAAGCAGCAACGCTTCGGTC
This sequence comes from Mesorhizobium sp. Pch-S, assembly GCF_004136315.1. Lineage (NCBI taxonomy): Bacteria > Pseudomonadati > Pseudomonadota > Alphaproteobacteria > Hyphomicrobiales > Phyllobacteriaceae > Mesorhizobium > Mesorhizobium sp. Pch-S. The sequence goes on along the minus strand of NZ_CP029562.1, from coordinate 6,204,772 downwards.
ATCCCCTTCACGGTGGAAGACGAGGACGAAGCAGTCTCGGTAAAGAATCCGGCGGAACGTCTGCATCAGGCCGAGGCCGTGCGTATGGCCGAGGCCATTGTCTTTGCCAGCGCCGAGCCTGTGACTGAGAGGCAGCTTGCCCAGCGCCTGCCCGACGGTGTCGACGTGGCGGCAGCGATGGTCGAACTGCAGGACATCTATTCGCGCCGCGGTGTAAACCTTGTGCGCGTCGGCGATAGCTGGGCCTTCCGCACTGCGGGCGATCTCGCTTTCCTGATGAGCCGGGATTCGGTTCAGCAGAAGAAGCTCTCTCGCGCGGCGCTCGAGGTGCTGGCCATCATCGCGTACCACCAGCCGGTCACCCGTGCTGAAATCGAGGACATCCGCGGCGTCGAAACCTCGAAGGGCACGCTGGACACGCTGCTGGAGACGGAGTGGATCCGGATGCGTGGCCGACGCAAGACACCGGGCCGACCAGTCACTTATGGCACCACCGACAGGTTCCTCGACCATTTCGCGCTGGAGGAAATCCGCGATCTGCCGGGTATCGAAGAACTGAAGGGGGCCGGTCTGCTCTCCACCCGCATGCCAGCCAACTTCTCGGTGCCGCTGCCGCCTGCCGATCCCGACGAATTGACCGAGGACGAGGATCCGCTGACCGATATCGATCTCGAAGAGCTTGGTCTCCTCACGCCGCGCGTCACGGAAGAGTGATTGGTCAGCGCCAGCAAACCGGTTCATGCGCTGTTTGGTAGCGGCCTATTTTTCGGATGATCTCAACAAATCCGGCTGACAATTGGCCGGACGTGATAGAAGCTGTCGCGGTTCCGTTTGAATCCGGATGCGAAAACGCATAGATCAGCGGCAGGGAAACAGTTCAAGAGAGAAAAACAATGGGTTCCTTTTCGATTTGGCACTGGCTGATCGTGCTGGTCATCGTGCTCCTGGTGTTTGGCCGGGGCAAGATTCCGGAGCTGATGGGCGACATGGCCAAGGGCATCAAGAGCTTCAAGAAGGGCATGGCCGACGACGAAGCCGACGATTCCCGCACCGTCGAGCACCGCGCCGACGAGACCGTCTCGAACATGAAGGAAAAGGCTGGCAAGAGCTGAGCCGGCGCTTTCCGGAGACACCGTCAGGCACTGGACGTTTCCGTTTTACGGAAACGCGGAAGCGCTTTACTTCTTTGTTTCTACGCAATTCCGGACGCAAAACCGCTGCGCACTTTTGCTGGAATTGCTCTAGTCGGAACCGATAGTCATGTTCGAAGTCGGCTGGACCGAGATGCTGGTGATCGCGATCGTCATGATCGTGGTTGTCGGCCCGAAGGATTTGCCGAACATGTTGCGTACCTTCGGCCGCACGGTGGCCAAATTGCGCGCCATGGCGGGTGATTTCCAGAAGCAGTTCAACGAAGCGCTGAAGGAAGCCGAACTCGACGACGTCAAGAAGTCGGTCGATGAGCTGCGCAGCCTCAATCCGGCTGCGCAAATCCGCAAGCAGCTCAATCCATTCGAGCAAGCCGCTGCCGACGTGCGCGCCGGTGTCGACAACATGATGAAACCGAAGCCGGCGGAAGATCCGGCGGCACCGGCTGCCGCTGAGCCGCAGCCGACGGAACCTCTGAAGAATGGCGCTACCGCGCTGCCCGGCGTGAACGGTCCGGAGACCATGCCGGCAACCCCTATCGTTCCGGCTGCTGAGCCTGTTGCCACCGCGGCTTCTGCAACACCTGCAAAAAGCAGTCCTGCCGCCAAACCGGTGAAAGCGGCTGTTGCTGCTGCGGCCGCGCCTGTCGCGACGAAGGCAGCACGTAAGGCAGCCGGTTCGAAAGCTCGAACCAAACCTGTTGCGAAAGCTCCTGCAGCCAAGGCGCCAGTGAAGTCCGCGAAAGCGCCATCCACTGCAAAAGCACCTGCAAAGAAGACGGTGAGGACCGCCAAGTGAGCGTTTCGGAACAGGATGAGATCGACAAGTCGTCGGCTCCGCTCATCGAGCATCTGATCGAGCTGCGCCGCCGGCTCATCTGGTCGATTGCAGGCTTTTTTGTCGCCTTCCTGGTCTGCTTCTTCTTCGCCAAGAAGCTGTTCAACCTGCTCGTCGTGCCATTCAAATGGGCGACGCAGTGGGCCGGCCTCGACCCACACAAGGTCGAGTTGATCTATACCGCGCCACAGGAGTTCTTTTTTACGCAGGTCAAGCTCGCCATGTTCGGCGGCATGGTCATCGCGTTTCCGCTGATTGCGACGCAGATCTACAAGTTCATCGCTCCCGGCCTCTACAAGAACGAACGTGCTGCCTTTCTGCCGTTCCTGATCGCTTCGCCGATCCTGTTCCTGATGGGCGCAGCACTTGTCTATTTCTTCTTCACGCCGATGGTGATGTGGTTCTTCCTCGCCATGCAGCAGGCGGGCACCGACAGTGAGGTGCAGATTTCGCTGCTGCCCAAGGTTTCGGAATATCTCAGCCTCATCATGACGCTGATCTTCTCCTTCGGACTGGTTTTCCAGTTGCCGGTGGTGACCAGCCTGATGACGCGTGTCGGCCTGCTGTCTTCGCAAGCGCTGGTCGACAAGCGCCGTTGGGCAATCGTCATCGCTTTTGTGGTGGCCGCGGTGCTCACGCCACCCGATCCGCTCAGCCAGATCGGTTTGGCTCTGCCCACGATCATCTTGTACGAGGTGGCGATCATAACCTCGCGCATGATCGAGAAGAGCCAGAAGCGCGAAAAGCTGGCGCGTGAGAAAGAGGAAGCAGCTGCTGCCGCCGAGGAACAACCCTCCGAGGCATCTACGGATTCCCCGCAGCAATCCTGATGGGCCTGCCGCATTGCCCGTGTGCTTCTGGTCACGGCGATCGGTGAGATTTCGTTAGTAAAATTCCTCCATCCTGCGGCACGCTGAATGATGCAGTTGCACGAGGCATGACGTCTCGAGCCGCGATTTCCGGCGCTCCGCTTCATGACGAGCGGCTGCGTCAGCGAGATCACCATGCTTTCGACCATTGCACTCAACCAGGTTTCGTCGCTTTTCCTGCAGATGGCTCCCATTGCGCCGCAGCCGGAAAAACGCGCGACAGCCGGCGACAAGATCCTTGACGCACTTCATCACGATCCGACAAGGAAAGGCGCCGCAGGGCCGGGTGAATTGCCAACGCAAGTTCGGGCCAAGGCCGTCGAGGCCATGTTCAGCGTGAACAGCCTCGATGTGACGGCGCTGAAAGTCTCCCTGATCGAGCGTGCGGGCCAGGAGCTCGGGGTTAAGCAATCCGACTATGCTTCCTTGAAAGAATATGGTGCGGCCTTGCGGCAGGCTTTCGCGGAATTGAAGCGGCAGCCGAACGCTTACCTGATCATCAAGGATATCGAAAAAAAACTCGGGTTGAATGAGATCAAGATCTCCCTCGAAGAACTGATCGATGCGATTGCGGACCCGGACGGGAAAGCCAACGAAAAGCTCAACAAGGCTTTGGAGGTCTATGTCCATGGACTTGTTGGCCGTGACCGCGGCGCGGCGGACAAGGCAACCACTCCCAATCTGATGGACGAGATCGGCATATACAGGCGCTGAGGCTGGCGCCCCGCCCTCCCGCCCTTGCATCCTGCGCCGAGGAGAGTTACCCCACGGCTCCCTCTTCAGGATGGATGGACATGCTCGATATCAGATGGATTCGCGAAAACCCGCAGGCCTTGGTTGAAGCGCTGGTGAAGCGCTCGTGGTCGCAGGCCGACGCTCAGTCCACGGTTGACGACATTGTCGCCAGGGACGAAGCCCGTCGCGCCCATCTCGGTCGGTTGCAGGAAGCACAGGAGCGCCGCAATTCGGCGTCCAAGGAGATCGGCAAGGCGCTCAGCACGAAGGATGCCGAGCTGGCTGAAAAGCTGAAGGCTGAAGTCGCCGAGATCAAAAGCTTCATTCAGGGTGGTGAAGCCGAGGAACGTCGGCTCGACGAGGCTCTCGAGGGTATCCTTGCCGTCATACCCAACGTGCCGCTTGATGACGTGCCGGTCGGCAAGGACGAGCACGACAACGTCGAGGTGCACAAGATCGGCAAGGTCGCGATACGGCCGAACTGGGTGAAGGAGCATTTCGAGGTCGGCGAGGCGCTGGGCCTGATGGATTTCGAGCGCGCCGCCAAGCTGTCGGGTTCGCGCTTCACCATTCTGCGCGGGCAGTTGGCGAGGCTTGATCGTGCGCTCGGCCAGTTCATGCTCGACCTGCACACGACCGAGCACGGTTACACCGAGGTGCAGCCACCGCTGCTGGTGCGTGACGAAGTGCTTTTCGGCACCAACCAGCTGCCGAAATTTGAAGAGGATCTGTTCTTCACCCCGCATGGTGAGAGCAGGCTTGGCCTCATTCCGACCGCGGAAGTGCCGCTGACCAATCTGGTGCGTGAGGAGATCGTCGCGCATGACAGGCTGCCACTGCGCCTCACAGCACTGACGCCCTGCTTCCGTTCGGAGGCCGGTTCAGCCGGTCGCGACACGCGTGGCATGCTGCGCCAGCATCAGTTCTACAAGGTCGAACTGGTTTCGATCACCGATCAGGCGACGTCGATCGCCGAGCACGAGCGCATGACGCAATGCGCTGAGGAAGTGCTGAAGCGGCTTGAACTGCCGTTCCGGACCGTGGCGCTGTGCACCGGCGACATGGGTTTCGGGGCGCGCAAGACCTTCGACATCGAGGTCTGGCTGCCTGGTCAGAACGCCTATCGCGAGATTTCGTCCTGTTCGGTCTGCGGTGATTTCCAGGCCAGGCGCATGAACGCCCGCTACAAGGATCGTGAAGGCAAGGGCAACCTGTTCGTCCACACGCTGAACGGATCGGGCGTCGCTGTCGGGCGCGCACTGATTGCCGTCATCGAAAATTACCAGAACGAGGACGGCAGCGTAACCATTCCTGAAGTCCTCAAGCCCTACATGGGCGGCTTGGAAAGAATCGAATCGAACTAATGCGTATTCTTCTGACCAACGACGACGGCATCCATGCCGAGGGACTGGCGTCGCTCGAGCGCATCGCCCGCACGCTTTCCGACGATGTGTGGGTGGTGGCCCCCGAGACAGACCAGTCCGGCTATGCGCATTCGCTGTCGATTTCCGAACCGCTGCGCCTGCGCAAGATCGGCGACAAGCACTATGCCGTGCGCGGTACGCCGACCGACTGCGTCATCATGGGCGCGCGAAAGATTCTGCCCGAGCTGCCGGATCTCATTCTGTCGGGGGTCAATTCGGGCGCCAACATCGCCGACGATGTCACCTATTCGGGCACCGTCGCCGGAGCCATGGAGGGCACGCTGCTCGGCGTGCGTTCCATCGCCATCAGCCAGGCTTATTCATATGTCGGTGAGGACCGGGTCGTTCCCTATGAGACGACCGAGGCGCTGGCCCCGGCTTTGTTGAAGAAACTTGTTGCGACACCTTTGCCGGAAGGCGTGCTGCTCAACGTCAATTTTCCGAATTGTACGCCGGAAGAGGTCGAGGGCACCGTGGTGACGTCGCAAGGCAAGCTGGTGCACTCGTTATGGGTTGATGAGCGCCGCGACGGCCGCGGCCTGCCGTATTACTGGCTGCGTTTCGGCCGCGAGCCGGCGGAAGGCAAGACTGGCACCGACCTGCACGCCATGCGCAACAAGCTGGTATCGGTGACACCGCTTCACCTCGATCTGACCGCTTATGAAATTCGAGACCAACTGACGAAGGCGCTTGCATGATCGGTTCCGACGAACGCGAAGGGTTTGCCGCCTTTCTGCTTCGCCTGCGTGGCAAAGGTGCTGTCCCGAAAGCGTTGATCGCTGCCTTCGAGGCGACGCCGCGACATGCGTTCATCTCGGGCCAGTTCCATTCCATTGCCTGGACCGACCGCATGCTGCCGATCGAATGCGGTGAGGCGATGGAAGGGGCAGACCTCCAGGCTGCGGTCATCACTGCGCTCAACATCGAGCCTGGCAATCGCGTGCTGGAGATCGGCACGGGCTCAGGTTTCACCGCGGCGGTCATGTCGCGGTTGGCCACGCGGGTGGTCACTGTCGATCGCTACAAGTCGCTTATCGAGCTTGCCAAGCAGCGCTTCGAGGCGCTGGGCATCGCCAATGTGTTCGCGCGCCACACGGATGGCTCGAACGGTCTCGTCAACGAAGGACCATTCGACCGGATCATTGTCTGGGCAGCCTTCGATTCGCTGCCGCGTTTTCTGCTCGACCAGCTCTCCAGCGGCGGTACCGTGATCGCGCCGATCGGGCCGGACGAGGGAGAGCAGGTTCTGGCCAAGCTGCTCAAGGTTGGCAGCCGCTTCGAGCGGGAGGACATCGGTACGGTACGCTTCCAGCCTATCCTGCCGGGCGCTGCGGCCTTCATCTGACCAGCCCCCCGCGCTGCCCCGATCCGGACAAACATTTTAAGAAAAATTTCGACGGATTCTAACGGCTTAACCGACCAGTAACATTAACGCGCTTTAATCCGGGTCAGTGAGTACCGGGTAAGTGCGGGTTATTGCGATGCGGCTCAAATCCTTGAAGGCAAACAAGCGCAATCTGACGCGTGGCTGCGCCATGTTGCTGGTCATCGGTGCGGTTTCTGGGTGCAGCTCCCAGGTTGCTCGCTTCGGTGGTGTCGATACGATGTCGACAGCTTCGACCGACAATCAGCGTTCGATCATCTCCAAGCAGGCGGCGGCCCAGCCATACCCTGGCGATGCGCAGTATCAGGCGTCGAACGTCAATTATTCGCGCACTTCGGTGACCCGCTCCAGCCTGCAGCCGGTTTCGTCACAGCCGCTGCCGACCGTCGCACAGGCCGCCGCTCCGGTGGTCAACAAGGCACACGCCGCTGCCGAGCCGGTGATCGCGCAGGGGCAGGCCAGGGTGGCCAAGGTCGACCAGACGGTTACTGGCGGCATCAATCAGCTGCAGGCGCCGGTCAATTCCACCATTGCCAGCGCGCAGGCTTCCGCCGAGGATGTGAAGGGCTGGTCACGCGCCGGAGGCACGCAGATCACTGCACGCGAAGGTGAGACGGTCTACAACCTCTCACGCCGTTACGGTGTGCCGGCGGATGTCATCATGAAGACCAACGGCCTGGCCTCCGCCGATGGTCTGAAGAGCGGTCAGAAGCTGGTTATCCCGACCTACGTCTACACCAACAAGGCGCCGGTTTCCGCGCCCGACAACGATCCGAACGTCGCCGATGCGAAGTCGTCGCGCGGCACCAACGGACCTGCCAACAAGCCGCTGCCCGGCAACGCGCCTGTAGAAAAGGTGGCCGTGTTGCCGCAGCAGCCGAAGGTCAAGGAGAGCAAGGCCGCTGCTCAGGTCGATGCATCCGCCGCAGCCAGCGATCCGAAGGCAAAGCCGGCTCAGGTCGCTGCGGTGCAGCCGAAGGCTGGCGCAGGCGGCTACACCGTCCAGCAGGGCGATACGCTGTCTTCCATCGCTCGTAAGACCGGCGTTTCGACCACGGCGCTGAAACAGGCCAACAGTATGCAGGACGGCCTGCTGCGCATCGGTCAGACGCTGAAGGTCCCGGCAGCTGGCGCTGCGCCTGCTGCGACCGTGGCGGCTGCAAAGCCTGCCGCACCGGTCGATGCGGTCAAGACTGCATCGATCCCCGCGCCGGAGAAGCCGAGCGCAACCCTCGCCACCTACACGCCGCCAAAGAAGGACCAGAAGGTCATTCAGCAAGCCGAGAGCGACGCTGCGGAAGCGCCTGACTCGACTGGGATTGGCAAGATGCGCTGGCCGGTGCGCGGTCGCGTCATTTCCGGCTACAAGTCGGGGGCAGGCGGTATCGACATCGCGGTTCCGGAAGGCACGCCAATCAAGGCCGCCGAGAACGGCGTCGTCATCTATGCTGGTGATGGGTTGAAGGAATTCGGCAACACGGTGCTGGTGCGCCACGAAGACGGCCTTGTCACGGTTTACGGTCATGCTTCTTCGCTGGAGGTGCAGCGCGGCCAGAAGGTCAAGCGTGGCCAGGAGATCGCCCGCTCCGGTATGAGCGGCACCACCGATGCGCCAAAGCTGCATTTCGAGGTGCGCAAGAATTCCTCGCCGGTCGATCCGCAGACTTTCCTCGAGTAAGTCGGGCTCGAATAGAAGAACAAGAAGATTACGGGTCGTCGACCTCCAGTCCGGCCCGGCAGCTTGGCCCGCTCCCCAAGGAGCGGGCTTTTTCGGTTATGGCTGGCAAATCAGAGGACTAGAGCGGCTTGCCAAGCCGGCCGGCCAGATCCTGCGTGAACTGCCACGCAACGCGGCCGGACCGGCTGCCGCGCGTAGTTGCCCATTCCAGGGCTTCCGCTCGTAGCGCGTCCGCATCGATGTCCAGTCCGAAATGGCGGACATAGCCGTTGACCATGTCGAGATAGTCGTCCTGTGAGCATTTGTGGAAGCCAAGCCACAGCCCGAACCGATCCGACAATGACACTTTTTCCTCGACGGCTTCCGACGGATTGATCGCCGTCGAGCGCTCGTTGTCGATCATGTCGCGCGGCAACAGGTGTCGGCGGTTCGAGGTTGCATAGAAGATGACGTTGTGAGGACGGCCCTCGACGCCTCCTTCGAGCGCAGCCTTGAGCGACTTGTAGGAGGTGTCGTCGTGATCGAAAGAGAGGTCATCGCAGAACAGGATGAACCGGTAGGGGGCTGCCTTCAGCATCGTCATCAGCTTCGGCAGGGTGTCGATGTCCTCGCGATGGATTTCGATCAGCTTGAGCGCACCGTCGGCTTTGCCGGATGCGTTGATCGCAGCATGGACAGCTTTGACGAGCGAGGATTTGCCCATGCCGCGCGCACCCCACAACAACACGTTGTTGGCTGCATAGCCCAAGGCAAAGCGTTCGGTGTTGTCGAACAGGATGTCGCGCACCCGATCGACGCTGCGGATGAGGGCAATGTCGACCCGGTTGACCCTGGAGATCGGCTCAAGATAGCCGGGATCTGCCTGCCAGACGAAACAGTCGGCTGCGGCAAGGTCGGTTTTCGGCGGTGGCGGCGGCGCCAGCCGGGCAACGGCTTCAATCAACCGGTCGAGTTTTTCAGACAGCGCTTCGATATTTTCCTGGGGCAAGGGACGTCCTCGGTATCACGATGAGGTACGCATTTTACATGCGTACCGTAACGTACGGTTCTCTCACGCGCCTCGGCTTTTTGCAAGCATTGGTGCGACCAAAGCGACACGGTGGCATAACAGCGGTGGGAGCAGGGCGGGGAATGGTTGCAATAGTGGCTTTACCGACTATATTCCGCGCAAATTTCGTGGGCCGGATAACGGCTTTCCTCTACGTCTCAGGAGTTTTCGATGTTCGTGACACCGGCATACGCCCAGGGCGTTGGCGCCACCCCCGATGTCTTCATCAGCATTTTGCCGTTTGTCCTCATTTTCGTGATCATGTATTTTCTGATCATCCGCCCGCAGCGTACGCAGATGAAGAAGCGCGGTGAGATGCTGGCCGCAATCCGCCGCGGCGACACGGTCGTTACCGGCGGCGGGTTTGTCGGCAAGGTCACCAAGGTGGTCGACGACCACGAACTCGAGGTTGATCTCGGCAACGGCCTGAAGGTCACCGCACTGCGCAGCACCATCGCCGACGTACGGGTCAAGGGTGAGCCGGTCGCCAACCAGAACGCCAAGAACTAAGCGCAGCGGCGTGCCTGGCACGCCGGATCGACGCACTGGATCGTAGAACATGCTCTATTTTTCGCGCTGGAAGGCAATCCTGATCTGGCTGGCTGTTGCCGTCACGTTCGTCCTTGCCGCGCCCAACCTCATCCCGGCCGACACCTTGGCCAAGTTGCCGAGTTGGGTGCCGAAGAAGCAGATGACCCTGGGTCTCGATCTGCAGGGCGGTTCTCATATTCTACTCCAGATCGATCAGAACGACCTGATCAAGGATCGGCTCGAAGCCAGCCGTGATGAAATCCGCACCCTGCTGCGCGACGCCAAGATCGGCTACACCGGTCTGTCCGGTTCGGGCCGCGTGGTTCAGGTCCGCATCCGTGATGTGGCCCAGGTTGACGCGGCAAAGGAAGCGTTGAAGGGGCTGGTGGCGCCGATAACGTCGGGATTGTTCAGCGGTGGCACCATCACCGAGTGGACCGAGGACGAGCCTGAGCCGGGTCTGCTCCGGTTCACCATGACGGATGCCGGTGTCAAATATCGTTCCTCGACCGCGCTGACGCAGTCGATCGAGGTCGTCGACCGACGCGTCAACGAACTCGGCACCACCGAACCGATCGTGCAACGCCAGGGCGACGATCGCATCGTCGTGCAGGTGCCCGGCCTGCAGGATCCGCAGCGGCTGAAGGAGATTCTTGGTCAGACCGCGAAGCTGACCTTCCAGATGGTGGATCAGACGATGCCGGTGCAGGAGGCCATCAATGGCCGTCCGCCAGCTGGCTCGAGCGTGCTCTACTCGAAGGATGATCCGCCCGTTCCGTACCTGATCGAGAACCGCGTCATCGTTTCCGGCGAGAACCTGACGGATGCTCAGGCGACATTCAACTCGCAGACCAACGAGCCGGTCGTCTCGTTCCGCTTCGATTCCAAGGGCGCCACACGTTTTGGCCAGGCGACCCAGCAGAATGTCGGCAAGCTCTTCGCCATCATTCTCGACAACCAGGTGATTTCGGCGCCGCAGATTCGCGAGCCGATCCTTGGCGGTACCGGCCAGATCTCCGGCAATTTCACCGCCCAGAGCGCCAATGACCTCGCGGTCCTGCTGCGCGCCGGCGCACTGCCGGCAACGCTGACCGTCGTCGAAGAACGCACAGTCGGCCCAGGCCTCGGGCAGGACTCGATCCAGGCCGGTAAGGTAGCCGGCATCATCGGCTCGATCCTGGTCGTCGGTTTCATGTTCGTCGCCTACGGTTTCCTGGGCTTCCTGGCCAACATCGCATTGGTCGTGCACGTCGCCATGATCGTCGGATTGCTGTCGCTGCTCGGCGCCACGCTGACCATGCCAGGTATTGCCGGTATCGTGCTCACCATCGGCATGGCGGTAGATTCCAACGTGCTGATCTACGAACGTATCCGCGAGGAGCGTAGACAGGGCCGCTCCGTCATCCAGGCGATCGATACCGGTTTTGCGAAAGCGCTGGCGACGATCGTCGATTCCAACGTCACCTCCTTCATTGCCACCATCGTGCTGTTCTGGCTCGGCTCCGGCCCGGTGAAGGGCTTTGCCGTCACGTTCGCCATCGGCATCCTGACCACGGTCTTTACCGCCTTCACCTTCACGCGTCTGCTGGTCTCGATCTGGCTGCGCCGTGCCAAGCCGAAGGAACTGCCACGGGCTCCGGTCACTTTCGTGAAGCCTGGCACAAAGTTCCCATTCATGGGCTTGCGCCGCTGGACCTTCGCGTTGTCGACCCTGCTGTCGATCATGTCCGTCGTCCTCTTCATGACCGTCGACATCAACTATGGCGTCGACTTCAAGGGTGGCTCGACGATTGAAGTGCAGTCGAAGAGCGGACCGGCGGACATCGCCGATATCCGCGGCAAGCTGTCGGAACTCAACATCGGCGATGTGCAGGTGCAGCAGTTCGGCAGTCCGACCGATGTCCTGATCCGCGTGGCGGCGCAGGAGGAAGGCGACAACGCCGAACAGAGTGTCATCGACAAGGTGCGCGCTGAACTGCAGGACAAATACGACTTCCGCCGTGTCGAAGTTGTTGGCCCGACCGTGTCGAGCGAACTCGCTACTCAAGGCACGATCGGCATGCTGGTCGCGCTGGTGGGCATCCTGATCTATGTCTGGTTCCGCTTCGAATGGCAGTTCGCCGTCGGTGCCATCGTGGCGACCGTGCACGATATCGTCATGACGATCGGCTTCTTCTGCGTAACCGGAATCGAGTTCAACCAGTCGTCGATCGCCGCGATCCTGACGATCATCGGCTATTCGCTGAACGATACGATCGTGGTCTATGACCGTGTTCGCGAAGATTTGCGCAAATACAAGAAGACGCCGATGCCGACGATTCTGAACACGGCGATCAACGAGACGCTGTCCAGAACGACACTGACCGCGGTGACCACGATCCTGGCACTCCTGGCTCTGGTCTTGTTCGGCGGCGAGGTGATCCGCTCGTTCACCCTGGCAATGCTGTTCGGTGTGGTGTTCGGAACCTATTCGTCGATCTTCATCGCCGCGCCGTTGCTCATCCTCTTCAAGCTGCGCCAGGCCCCTGATGCAGCCGAAGAGAAGCCAGCGAACGGCAAGGCGCTTACGACCTGATAGGCAAGAACGTGGCCAAGAGCCTGTTCGGCGGCAAAGGCATCATTATCCGCGAGGCCCACTTCCCGGGCCGCGCGGCGATTGAAGCCTACGGCAATGGCGGCTTCCGGTTTGCCGACATGTCGCATCGCGGCTCGCTGCTGTGCCTGCCATCCGGCGTCCATGGTTGGCAGCCAGCCAACCCTGCTGCCTTGACAATTGCGGATTTCGACAAGGTGTTTGCTGAAGCCGCCGGTATTGAAATCCTTCTGGTCGGCATGGGGCAGGAGTTGCGGCCCTTGCCTGCGGCTTTGAAGGCTGCCTTCAGGCAAGCCGGGATTTCGGCCGATCCGATGTCGACTGGCGCTGCCGTGCGGACTTACAACGTGCTGCTTGCCGAAGACCGGGCAGTTGCCGCCGCCTTCATCGCGGTTGATTGATCGTGACCGACACGACCGTCATGGACACGGTGCGAGCGGCTGATCATGATCGCTACCTGTCCGCGCTCTATGCTCCCGCCGAAAAGCGCGATGCGCTCCTGGCGCTTTATGCCTTCAACGCCGAAATCGCCGGGGTACGCGACCGCATTCGTGAAGCGTTGCCAGGCGAGGTGCGCCTGCAGTGGTGGCGGGATGTCATCAAATCGGATGCACCCGACGCTGGTGCGGGGCACCCGCTTGCCGAGGCTTTGATGACGGCTATCCGGCAGCACAAGCTACCTCGGCAAGCCTTCGACAACTATCTTGAGGCGCGGATCTTCGATCTCTACGACGATCCGATGCCGTCCCGTACCGACCTCGAAGGCTATTGCGGCGAGACGGCGTCGGCTTTGATCCAGCTGGCCGCCCTGGTACTCGATCCGATTGAGGCGCCGCGTTTTGCCGAACTCGCCGGCCATGCGGGCTGCGCGCAAGCGATCACGGGTCTGCTGCTTTTGCTGCCACAGCACCGGGCGAGGGGGCAATGTTATGTACCTGAGGATATCCTCGCTGCGGTCGGTTCTTCGCCGCACGATTTCCTGGCAGGCAACGGCGGTCCTGCAGCCGGCAGGGCCGTCGCCGCAATGATCGCCCTGGCACAGGAGCATATGGCCGCTTTCGAACGTGGCGCGGAAGGATACCGGATTCCTTGCGCCCAGCCTTCCTGCCACTGGCCCTGACGAAAGCGTATCTGACTTCGATGGGCAATCGCGATTCGGTAGCATTGCTTTCCGGACCTGTGCGGTTGTCGGCGTTGAAGCGTCATTGGCTGTTGTTTCGCCGAGCTGGACGCGGCTGGGTCTGAACAAGGGATCTCCGGCCCTTGGCTAATGTCGCCAGCGACGGCTTTCTTGTCGATTTTCTTTGACGTAAACGTCAATCATGTTAGCTTTTGTGCTGGGTTTGGGCGCGAGGAGGCGCTCGACCGGAGGAGCGCCTTTGATCAGTCTGCCGGTTCTCGTGATGATGGTCGTCGTTGGTATTTCCATGGCGGTCGCGGCCGTGCATTTCACCGGCGGCAGCCGGGTCACGCGACTGGTTGATACCCGACAGGCTCTAGACCGCTTTGCCGAGGATTTCCCCGATCTCAAGCCGGGAACGGTTCAGCTCACTGAACATGGCGATACGGCTTTCATCGACCTTGGCGATGGGCGCACCGGCATCGTCCACACCATCGGGGACCGGTTCCTGACTCGTATTGTGACACCTACCGAGATCGAGTTCGTCGGGCTCGATGACAGCAAGGTTATGACGCTGCACTTGAAGGATTTCACCTGGCGGGGAGGGCGCTTCGCCTTCGCTGATGCCGCAGACGCTCGTGCGGTCTTCAACGCGCTGGATCCCAACAATCACCCGGCTGGGCAGGAGGCCGCCTGATGGAGACCTATCAGTTTCCGGATGTCACCAAACTCGCGATTCCGTTCTTCGTCGTCGCCATCCTTCTGGAGGTCTGGCTGGTGCGCACCGGCCGGGCCAAGGGAGAGTTCGAAACACGCGACACGCTGACCAGCCTGATGATGGGAACTGGCAATGTTGCAGCCGGAATCCTGCTGGGTATCGTTTCCTTCTCTGCATTGATGTGGGTCTGGCAGTTCCGCTTCTTCGACCTTGGTATCTCGGTGTGGACCTGTATCGCTGCCTTCCTGATCGACGATCTGCGCTACTATGTCTATCACCGCATCGCACACCGCTGCCGCTGGGTGTGGGCCGAGCACGTCAACCACCACTCCAGCCAGCACTACAACCTCTCGACCGCGCTCAGGCAGAGCTGGACCGGCCTGTTCACCGGCATGTTCGTGCTGCAGGTTCCGCTGGTCCTGCTCGGTTTTCATCCGGCCGTCATTGCCTTTGTCTACGGCTTCAACCTCGTCTACCAGTTCTGGATCCATACCGAGACCATCGGCAGGATGTGGAACTGGGTCGAATTCATCTTCAACACGCCGTCGCACCACCGGGTGCATCACGCCACCAATCCGCGCTATCTCGACGCCAACTATGCCGGTACGCTGATCATCTGGGACCGCATGTTCGGTACCTTCGTCGAGGAACTGGAAGAGGACCGGCCGCGCTACGGCATCGTCAAGAACATCGGCACCTTCAACCCGGTGAAGGTGGCGTTCCACGAATGGATCGGCATGTTCAAGGACGCGTTTTCCCCGGGCCTGACGATCGGCCAGCGGCTACGTTATCTGTTCATGCCACCCGGCTGGAGCCATGACGGCTCCCGCGATACGTCCGAGACGCTCAAGGCTGCCTATGTGCGCCGCAATCCCGCTGAAGCCGGCAAGCCAGGGCTGCCCGGTCAGAAGATCGAAGCCGCCGAATAGCCGGCTGAGAACAAGTCGGCTTACTCCGCGGCCTCGGCCTGTGCCGGCAGACCGAGCCATGCACGGCAGTCAGCCAACGCTCGCCCTGTCGTTGCCTTCTTCTTGGCGATCGATTTGTCTTTGCCCCGAAAACGACCTTCGAAGCCGTCGGGACGCAGCTTCGTGCCAGCCTCCAGGGGTGGAAACAGGCCGAAATTGACGTTCATAGGCTGGAATGAGCGCTTGCCGGGTTCGTCATCGGAGGTGATGTGACCGCCGGTGATGTGGTTGAGCAATGCGCCAAAGGCCGTGGTGGCCGGCGGCAATGAAATCGGCGTGCCGAGACGCTCGGCGGCGGCGAAGCGTCCTGCCAACAGGCCGATGGCGGCACTTTCGACATACCCCTCGCAGCCGGTGATCTGGCCGGCAAAACGCAAGCCCGTCCGGCTTTTCAACTGTAACGAACCGTCGAGCAGGGTTGGTGAGTTGATGTAGGTGTTGCGGTGCAGGCCGCCGAGACGAGCGAATTCGGCATTTTCCAGACCCGGGATGGTCTTGAAGATGCGGACCTGTTCGCCATGCTTCAGCTTGGTCTGAAAGCCCACCATGTTGTAGAGCGTGCCCAGCGCATTGTCCTGCCGCAGCTGCACCACCGCATAGGCCTTGACCGTCGGGTTGTGGGCATTGGTCAGGCCCATCGGCTTCATGGGGCCGTGGCGCAGCGTTTCGACGCCGCGCTCGGCCATGATTTCGATGGGCAGGCAGCCGTCGAAATAAGGCGTGCCTTCCCATTGCTTGAACTCGGTCTTGCTGCCGTCGATCAATGCCTGCACGAAAGCGTCATATTGCGCCTTGTCCATCGGGCAGTTGATGTAATCCTTGCCGGTGCCGCCGGGGCCGACCTTGTCGTAACGGGACTGGAACCAGGCGACGTTCATATCAATCGTGTCGAAATGCACGATCGGTGCAATGGCATCGAAAAAGGCGAGCGCGTCGGCTCCGGTTTCGGTGGCGATGGCCTCGGCGAGCGAAGGTGCCGTCAGCGGTCCCGTCGCAACAATGACCTGACCCCATTCCGCAGGCGGCAGGCCGGTCACCTCCTCGCGCTGGATGGTGATGAGCGGGTGTGCCTCGAGCCTGGCAGTGACTGCGGCCGAAAAACCATCGCGGTCGACGGCAAGCGCTCCGCCGGCCGGGACCTGATTGGCATCGCCTGCAGACATGATCAGTGAGCCGGCCAGTCGCATTTCAGCGTGCAGCAGGCCGACCGCGTTGGCTTCTGCATCGTCAGAGCGGAAGGAGTTCGAGCAGACCAGCTCCGCGAGATCCTGGGTCTTGTGGGCATCGGTCCCCCGCACCGGGCGCATTTCATGCAGGATCACGGGCACGCCCGCCTGGGCTGCCTGCCACGCGGCTTCCGAACCGGCGAGACCGCCGCCAACGATGTGAATAGGGTCTTTGCTCATGCGGCCCGCAATAATCCTTCAGCGGTGCGAATGCAATTCTCGCAACGGCGCTCGGGTCTCATTGGCCTGCTGGAGCCCAAAAACACAACACCCGCCGGGGGAGGAGGTCCGGCGGGTGTCGTTTGGGTGACCGACCTCAGGGAGGAGGAGAAGGTCGGTCTTATTCGTCGTTGCCCGGGAGGAGGTGGGCTTCGACAAAATCTCTTTCGCCAATCGGAGAGGGCGAAACTCTCTTTCGGAAACAATGCCCGCCGCTGGGAGGAGGAATGCGGCGGGCACCGTTTCGGTGGTCGGCCTCAGGGAGGAGGAGGAAGCCGACCTATTCGTCATCGCCGGGGAGGAGGTCGGCTCTGACAAAATCTCTTTCGCCAATCGGAGAGGGCGAAACTCTCTTTCGGAAACAATGCCCGCCGCTGGGAGGAGGAATGCGGCGGGCACCGTTTCGGTGGTCGGCCTCAGGGAGGAGGAGGAAGCCGACCTATTCGTCATCGCCGGGGAGGAGGTCGGCTCTGACAAAATCTCTTTCACCAATCGGAGAGGGCGAAACTCTCTTTCGGAAATAACGCCCGCCGCTGGGAGGAGGAATGCGGCGGGCGCCATTTCGGTGGTCAACCCTTGGGAGGAGGTAAGGGGTGACCGTATCCGTCAGGGTCTGGGAGGAGGTAGACCCTGGCGAAATTGCTTAGCTCGCCTTGCGAGCGGCCTGCTTGATCTCCATACGGAACAGGCCAATGTCTTCCAACTGGCGGTTCGACAGGCGACCGAGCTGTTCGACCGTGTCGCGATAAGCGCGCCAGTTACGGTAGCTGCGGATCAGGTTCATTGTCGTGTCTCTCAATTCGGTTCGGGCCGGGCTCGGCCCGACTGGTTACGCGGCCTTGCGGGCCACGTAGGGGATGTCGCTGCGGCTGATGCCGATATCGCTCAGCTCACGGTTGCTCAGGCGGCTCAGCTCGGAGACGGTGTCCCGGTAGCGGCGCCAGTTGCGGTAGTTGCGGATCAGGTTCATGATACTTGCTCGTTTACGTCTTTGTTCGTTCGTTCATCTTTTCTGTACGGTGCTAAAATAGGTGGACCCATATCGATTTAAAAGTGCGATTGTCGCATGGCAGCAATGCGTTTTGTGCAATGCAACATGGCAGCCATTTCACACCGCCGTCATAAAGAAGCCAGAATCGGAAAATGACGCCCTGCCAATGATTTGCTCCGGCCGGCTGGTAATCCGACTAAAATAGTGGAGTGAGACTCTTGGCAAGCTATGCGAGCAAGGTCGGGCAGGATATCGCGCGTTGGGTCGAAAACGGCCTGATCGATGGCGAAACCGCCGAAAAACTACGTCGCGACGTTGAGGCGAATGTTCGCCGTTCTTTTTCCTTCGGAACGGTTCTTGCCATGCTGGCGGCCATTCTGCTCGGCGCCGCCATCCTCATCTTCATCGCGGCCAACTGGGAAACCATCCCGCGCATCGCGCGTGTGCTGGCTGTCTTTGCGGTCATCGCGGCCGGCTATGTCGGTGGTGCATGGCTGAAGCTGCGCGATCATCCCGCCTTTGCCGAGGCTGCATGGGTGGTCGCCGCAGCTGCCTTCGGTGGGGCGATCGCGCTGATCGGCCAGATGTATCATTTCTCGGGCGATGAATCCGGCGCCATTCTCACCTGGTGTGCCGGCACCGCTCTTGCCGCGATAGCGCTGCGCTCGAACCCGCTCACCATCATGGCTGTGGCCATCGCCGACGGCTGGCTGGTCATCATGCTGCTCAACGGCTTCGACTTCCGCAGCGGCTTCGACATTCCTTATCTTTATGTGTTGATGGCGTTCGCGCTGTTCCTGATTTCCTACTGGACGCGCAGCCAGCCATCCCGACATCTCATCATCCTGTCGCTCATTCTCTACGCTGGCTTCGTCGCCGCCGCCGACGAATGGGATGCGATGGCGATCCAGCTGGCGATCGGCTCGGCAGTGATCTTTGCGGCGGCCGTCTATGCGTCAGAGCCGCTGGATGGCCTGTTGCAACTTGGCGGACGGCTGCCGTTGCACGCATTTCTCGGGTTTCTTGTCGGCATGGCTATCCTGCAATTCCAATATGACGAAGGCGGTGGCCTCATCCTTACCGCGGCGCTGATGCTCGCGGGCATCGTTGCCGCCCTCGTGCTGGCCGGGCGGGACAGCCGCGGTCTGCGCTGGCTCGCGTACATTGGCTTCACCTATGAACTGGTCTGGATCTACCTCGTGATGATGGGAACGATGCTGGACACGGCCAGCTTCTTCCTGGCCGCGGCGGTGATCCTCGGCCTTCTCGCCTTTGTCATCATCCGCGTTGAAAAGCGCATGCGCGGGGGCATCGCGAAAAGAGGCACAGCATCGTGACCGGAAAGAAGCTCATCATCTCCGCTGCCGTTCTGGCGCTTGTCCAGATCGGCTTCCTGAGTTGGATCATCGCCGGTCGCGCCGCCATCCTGCGCAACGGCACGGAAGTTCTGCTCAAGGTCGAACCGGTTGATCCGCGCGACCTGCTGCGTGGCGACTATGTCCGACTGGGCTACGAAATCTCCACCATTCCGGCCAAGCTCGTGGCCGATCTGGTGCCGGGCCAGACAACGACACCTGGCGGCCGGATGCTGGTTCGGCTGAAGAAGGATGCCGATGGCTACTGGCGTCCCGTTTCGGCTTTCCTCGGTGCACCTGCTTCGGCGCCGGGCTCGGATGAAGCCGATATCGCCGGCGTGATTTCAGGCGGCTGGTCGATCGAGGGTGATTCCACGTTGTCCCCGGACTACGGCATCGAGCGCTTCTATCTGCCGGAAGGCGAGGGACGGGCGATCGAGACCGACATGCGTGTCCGGCCGTTTGGCGTGCGCGTCGCGCTGGCCAGGGACGGCACACCTCAGATCAAGGCACTCGTCGATGGCGACAAGACGCTGTTCGAGGAGCCGCTTTATTAGGTGATCGGTCGCTGTCTTGAGGTCAGGAAAATTGGTGCGGATGAAGGGACTCGAACCCCCACGCCTTTCGGCACCGGAACCTAAATCCGGGGCGTCTACCAGTTCCGCCACATCCGCATAGCGGGCCAAATCCCACGTAGCCATCATTCTGTCAATGTCGGTGGTCAAGACACGGCTTGTTGCCGGGCGCGAAGATAGTTGAAAATCGGCCCCGCCTGTGACAAAAGGCGTGTCGAATGTGACGGGATGCGACGATCCGCTTCTGCTAAATGTGATATGAAGTCGGAAAAACAAAGACTTAATCACATTTTGGGGCGTCGTTGGGGGAATTGAGCCGCCGAAGCGGTCAAAGCTCCAGCTTCCGTACCAAAAGCCACTCCCGGCAAGATTACTCCGGCAGGCTGCGAACGGCAGGTCCGTTAGCCAGTCTCATTGGTTAAGATAAAAGGTTTGATGATGCAGGTCACCGAAACGCTCAATTCCGGCCTCAAGCGCGAGATCAAGGTCGTCGTGCCCGCCGGCGACATGGAGGCCAAGCTCCTGGCCCGGCTGTCGGATGCCAAGGACAAGGTCCGCATCAACGGCTTCCGTCCGGGCAAGGTGCCGGTCCAGCACTTGCGCAAGGTATACGGCAAGTCCTTCATGGCTGAGGTGGTCAACGAGATCCTCAACGAGTCGCGCACCATCATTACCGGCCGTGGCGAAAAGGCCGCCATGCAGCCCGAGGTCATCATGACCGAGGATGAGAAGGAAGCTGAAAAGATCCTGGCCGGCGGCAGCGATTTCGAGTTCAAGCTGAACTACGAGGTCATCCCGGCGATCGAGATCAAGGATTTCTCCGACATCAAGGTGACCCGCCCAGTCTATGACGTTCCGGAATCGGAAATCGACGAGCAGGTTCAGCGCGTCGCGGAATCGTCGCGTTCCTACGAAACCAAGTCGGGCAAGGCCGCCGAAGGTGATCGCGTCACCATCGACTATGTCGGCAAGATCGACGGCGAGGCTTTCGCTGGCGGCGCCGGTACCGACCAGCCGCTGGTGCTGGGGTCCAAGGAATTCATCCCGGGCTTCGAGGATCAGCTGGTCGGCACCAAGGCTGGCGATGAAAAGCTCGTCACCGTGACCTTCCCGGAAAACTACCAGGCGGCTCACCTGGCCGGCAAGGAAGCGACCTTCGACGTCACCGTCAAGGAAGTTGCCGCCCCAGGTAAGCTCGAGGTCAACGACGAAACCGCCAAGAACCTCGGCCTGGAATCGCTTGAGCGTCTGCGTGAAGTCGTGAAGGGCCAGATCGAGAGCCAGTTCGGTTCGATGACACGTCAGAAGGTCAAGCGCCAGCTGCTCGACCAGCTCGACACGTCCTACTCCTTCGAGGCGCCGTCCAAGCTTGTCGAGGCCGAGTTCACCAACATCTGGAACCAGGTCAATCGCGATCTCGAAGCCGCTGGCCGCACCTTTGCCGACGAAGAGACGACCGAGGAAGAAGCCCGTGCCGAGTATACCCGCCTTGCCGAGCGTCGTGTTCGCCTGGGCCTGGTGCTTGCCGAGATCGGCGAGAAGGCTGGCGTCACGGTTTCCGACGAAGAACTGCAGCGTGGCCTGTTCGAGCAGATCCGTCGTTTCCCGGGCAACCAGCAGCAGGAAGTCTACGAGTTCTATCGCTCCAATCCGGATGCGCTGAACACGCTGCGCGCGCCGATGTTCGAGGAGAAGGTCGTCGACCATCTGCTCGGCCAGATCTCCGTCACCGACAAGAAGGTGAGCAAGGAAGAGCTGATGGCCGAGGACGAGGAAGGCGAGACCAAGGCCAAACCGGCCAAGAAAGCAGCCGCCAAGAAGGCTGAAAAGGCCGAAGAGGCTGGCTCTGAGGAGCCAAAGAAGAAGGCTGCTCCAAAGAAGAAAGCCGCCAAGGACGCTGAATAAGCGTCAACGGAAAAAGAATGAGGGCCGCCGCAAGGCGGCCTTTTTCTTTGCGTGGGCCCAGGCCGCCTGTGCTCCGAGTTGGCCTGTCAGCTGGGAGCGTCGCACTCTTGTCCGCTCCACCGGTCTGTACATGCAGACTACTGGCGATTGCCCAATATGCCACTAAATCAACACTAATCACTTGGTAAGCTGCCGTAGCGTAGCTTGCAGCAGAGTCGTGCCTGTTTTTCGCGGAGGGCAAATTGGCAGGGTCGGTTGTCGGACTTCGTCCGCTGCTTGGCATAGTGTTGCTGGCGTTCGGCTGTGGTGCCGCGCAGGCGGACGATGCTGCCGATCGCTGGCGGTTTGGCTCCGCTCCGGATGGCTCGATCACTGCCTCGGTCTCTGCCGACAGCATCATAGCCATTGGCAGCGGCGCACTTGGCTATCGTCCTGTCCTGACCATTGCCTGTCGCCCGGACGGCGAGCCGCAATGGAGCGAGTGGCTGCAGCTCAACGATGGTGTCGCTGTCACGGACACCATCACTGTTGCCGTGTCGGTCGACCGTGGCGAAAATGTCAAGGAAGACTGGTCGGTGTCCAATGGTTCGCGGACATTGATACGACCTGGCACCGACGCCGTCAGCAGGTTGGCGTCGGCCAGGCACCTCAGGCTTTCGTGGCGTTTTGGCGTCATCACCGGCCGTGCCAACGCCGATTTCTTTTTGGCCGGAGCCGCCGCGGCGATCGACAGGCTGGCCGCCGAATGCAAGATCGCGACGCCCTGATACCTGCGATCTAGATCAGCAACAGCCCCTTCATCGAGGCATGACCTTTCTTGCCGATGATGAGGTGGTCGTGCACCGTAATGCCCAGCCGTTTGCCGGCTTCGACGATTTCCTTGGTCATGTCGATGTCCGCGCGCGACGGGGTGGGGTCACCTGAAGGATGGTTGTGCACGAGGATGATTGCCGTGGCTGAAAGTTCCAGCGCTCGTTTCATGACTTCGCGTGGGTAGACCGGGGTGTGGTCGACCGTTCCGGTTTGCTGCACTTCGTCGGCGATCAGCATGTTCTTCTTGTCAAGGAAGAGGATACGGAACTGTTCGCGGCTTTCGAACGCCATGGCCGCTCGGCAATAATCCAGCAACTGCTGCCAGGAAGACAGGGATTCGCGACCGGTCACCTCGCTGCGGAGTGAGCGATGCGTGACCGCGGCGATCACCTTGAGGTCAAGCGCAACGGCGGGGCCGACCCCTTTCACCTCTTGCAGCAATCCCGTCGGTGCGCCGAGGACTTCGGCAAGCGTACCGAAGCGGGCAAGCAGTGCCTTCGCGATGGGTTTCGTGTCCGTGCGCGGGACGAAGCGGAAGAGCAGAAGCTCCAGCAACTCGTAATCGGGCAGGGCGCCATGCCCGGCACTGGCAAATCGCTCGCGCAGCCTTTCACGGTGACCGAGATAATGCGGCTTGTCGTCAGCGATTTTCTGTTTCTCGAGCGGCGCAATTGACTGTTCAGCCAGGAATTGACGCGTATCGTCCCCCTTGCTCATCGAGCCCCCGCTTCGAACCTGCCTGCCTTGCCGGCAGTGTAGAGCGAGTTCCTTGGCTGGTACAGGGACACAGTTCTACCAACGGCCTGTCATTGCGACCGGCATTTCAGCCTGCCCAAAAACAGAACCCGGCGTTGCCCGACGGGTTCTGGGAGTTGTCGCGGTGTTAGAAGTCGCGCTGGAAGCGGAGCAGGCCGCCGAGATTGTTCTTCTTGTTGGCGTTGGTCCAACTGCCGGTATAGTCGGCCGTACCGAAATTGCCTTCGTTGACATAGTCGACTTCGGCAGTGACGGTGAAGCCCTGAACCAGTTGGTGAGCAACGTTGACGGCGACGCCAAGGTTCTTGGCGTCATCATAGGAAAGCTGGGCGTTGAACGAAGTCTTCTCGTTGAACTTGTAGGTGCCGCCTCCCCAGACCGCCCAGTTACCGCCCCACAGTTTGTAGAAATTGCGGTCGATATGGTCATTCGTGCCGTAGCCGGCCATGATGAACAGGTCGATCTGGTCGGTCGCCTTCACGTCCAGGCGAACCTTGCCGGCCCACTCTTCGAAATTGCTGTTGTAGGCAACAACGCCGGTGATCCCGCCCCAGCCCTGGGTATATTTCACACCGCCGACGACATGGGGCACATAACTGTCGATGGTGTTGTCGGCGCTGGTCCAGGTGTCGCCGGCGCGTTTCCATTTCGAAAACTTGCCCGCCCCCTGTTCCAGCGAAACGACCGCCGAGAAACCGTTGCCGGCATCGAAAGTGTAGCTGATCAGGTTGGTATCGAGGGCACTGTATGGAACCAGCGTATCGTTGATGACGTTGCCCGCATAGTCGATGAAGCTGGCGAAAGCCGTTTCACCCTTGCCGATGCGCAGACCACCGAGCTGGACCCATGCGAAGGTCAGCGCGTAGCCGTTGCTTGTCGAGTTCGAACCGTAGTCCTGGGGGTTGCCGAAGTCGAAGCGGGTCGAGGTGTAGGTCTTCAGCGTGCCGAGCTCGGTCTCCTGACCGGTCCAGGTCCTGATCGCAAAACGGGCAAGTTTCCACCAGGTACCTTGCTCCTTGTTGTCGAGGCGGTCGTTGGCGCGCGCGCCGTTGTACGAACCAACGTCTCCCATGCCGATATCGTAGCGAATGTACCCGCCGACACGCAGGCAGGTCTCGGTGCCCGGGATGTAGAAGTAGCCGGCGCCGTAGACGTCGCAGACCTTGACGTATTCAGCGGGTTCCGGCTCTGCGACGACGACAGCGTCGGCGGCCCGCGTGCTGGAAACTGCGAGCAAAGCTGCAGCTGAGCCGAGCAAAAGGCTCTTGATGTTCATTGTCTCCTCCAATGAAAAGTTCAGAAAAATGGGCGTGCTTGTTCACGAGGACAGCGTTCCCAGCGCTGTCCCCCTCCCTGAAAAAGCTGCGCGGCGCGCTGCTTTTTCAGATTTCTCCTGCTCGATGGCAGGCAATCAGTGTGTTGGATGCGGATGGCCGAAGTGCCGGCACGGCTGTGCGGCATGGATCCCGGGCATGAGGGCATCGGCCGGCATAGGCGCAGCCGCCCTCCGAAACGGTGCCTGCGGCCGGCATGGGTGCTTCGCGACGCTGCCCCGATCCGGGGATCGCGGCGAGCAGCGCGCGGGTGTAAGGATGTCCTGGCGCATTGAACAGGTCGCGGGTCGTTGCAATTTCCACCAGACGACCGCGATAGAGAACACCGACGCGGTCGCACAGATAGGCGACGACCGAAAGGTCGTGCGAGATGAACAGCATCGACAGCCGGCGGCGCGCCTTGATGTCCTGCAGCAGCGCCAGGATCTGGGCCTGTACCGAGACATCGAGAGCAGACACGGGCTCATCCGCCACCAGCAGGTCGGGTTCCAGCGCGATGGCGCGGGCAATGCCGACGCGCTGGCGCTGACCACCCGAAAATTGATGCGGATGGCGGTCGGCTACGGCTGGGTCCAGTCCGACAGCCTGCAGCAGACCTGCCACCCGGTCGCGCAGCTCCGCCGCTGGCAGGTTGAGATGCGTGCGCAGCGGTTCGGCGACGATGTCGGCGATACGCCAGCGCGGATCCAGCGATGCATAGGGGCTCTGAAACACCATCTGCACCCGCTTCCGGGCGCGCCGAAACTCGTCGCCGGACAAGGCAAGCCAGTCCTTGCCGTCGAAACGGATGCGGCCGGCAGTCGGGCGGATCAGCCTGGCGATCATACGACCGATCGTGGATTTGCCGCTGCCGCTTTCGCCGACGAGGCCGAACGTTTCCTGTGGCCTGATGGCGAAGCTGACATTATCGACCGCACGCATCACTCCCGCCTGGCCGAACCAGCGTCCGGGCAGGGCATAATGCTTCTCCAGGCCTTCGATCGAGAGAAGATCGGCGGCTGTGGCGGTTCGGGCCTGATCAGGCAGCGAGGGGACAGGCGACAGCATGGCGCGGCTCCTCCCGGATTGCGGACAAGGTGGGAATGGCGTCGCGGCAGGTCGCGACGGCATGGCGGCAACGCGGATGGAACGCGCAGCCAGCCGGCGGACGCGCCAGATCGGGCACCGTACCCGGGATCGGCCTGACCACCTGATCTGGAGCCATGATAGACGGGCGCGATGCAATCAGACCTGCGGTATAGGGATGCCGTGGCCGAGCCAGTACCTCATCGGCCGGACCGCTCTCGACCACCCGCCCCGCATACATCACTGCGACGTCGTCACAGGTTTCGGCGATGACGCCGAGATCATGGCTGACGAGGATCACTGCGGTGCCGTGCTCGGACTGCAGACCGCGGAGGAGGTCGAGGATCTGGGCCTGGACCGTGACATCCAGCGCGGTCGTTGGTTCGTCGGCAACGATGAGGGCCGGTTCCAGAGCGAGGGCACAGGCGATGACCACACGCTGGCGCATCCCGCCCGACAATTCGTGCGGATAGGCCCGGCATCGCCTGTCCGCATCGACGATGCCGACACGTTCGAGAAGCGCCGTGACGCGGGCCTGCACCTCGCGCCGCCGCATCTGCGGCCGGTGCCACCGGAACAGCTCGGCGATCTGGTCGCCGATGGTGAGAACTGGATTGAGGGTCGCGGTCGGATCCTGGAAGATCATCGACAGCCGGTCGCCACGCAGTTTTCGCATCTCGCGCTCGGGCAGGCCGATCAGGCTCTTGTCCTCGAAGCGGATGTCACCGCCGGCGATGCGTCCTGGCGATTGGATCAGGCCCATCAGCGCCTGCCCGACCGTCGACTTGCCGCAGCCGCTTTCGCCGACCAGGCCCAGGATGCGGTTGCGGTCGAGCGTCAGCGATACGCCGGCAACCGCCTGAACCGGACCTCTCGGCGACGCATACTCCACGCGCAGGTCCTGGATTTGAAGCAGAGGTGCGCTCATCGTTCTGTCCTCGGATCGATGAAGTCGCGCAGGAAGTCGCCGAACAGGTTGATGCCCACCGAAGTCATCAGGATCACCAGGCCAGGGCCCAGCACCATCCATGGTGCGTCGTAGAGGAAGTCGCGGCCTTCGCTGATCATCTTGCCCCAGGAGGGGGTCGGTGGTTGTACTCCGAGGCCGAGGAAGCTGAGGGCTGCTTCGGCGATGATCACCAATGCCACCTCCAAAGTGGCGAGAACCAGAACCGACGGGATCACGTTCGGCACGACATGGCCCAGCACGATGCGCCAGCCCGGCACGCCGATCGATCGCGCCGCTTCCACGAACTCCATCTGCTCGATGCGCAATGCCTCGCCGCGCACCACGCGAGCGTAGTTGACCCACAAGGCGATCGACAGGGCCAGCACCATGGTCCAGAAGCCGGGACCCAGGATCGCCATGATCATCAGGGCGAGAAGCAGGAAGGGAAAGGCGAGCAGGAAGTCGGCCAGCCGCATGATGATGTTGTCGACGATGCCGCCGGCATAGCCGGCTACGGCACCGAGCAGGGAACCGATCGTGGCGGCCAGCGCGACCACGACGACGGCGACCGCCACCGAGGTACGGGCCCCGACAAGGATCCGGCTGAAGATATCCCGCCCCAGATTGTCGCCACCCAGGATGTGCTCCCAGCTGCCGCCCGTCGCCCAGGCGGGCGGCAGGAAACGCCATTCCAGGACCTGCTGGGCGGGGTCGTGCGGCGCAAGGACCGGGGCTGCGGCGGCGCAGGCGAGGACCAGGCCGACCAGCAGCAGCCCGGCGAGCCCTTTCGGACTGCGGCGCAGCGCCTTGAGGAACCGTCCGCGGGCGACGTCAGGTGCAGGCTCGGCCGACAACCCGGTTCCAACGGCTTGAGACAACATGCTGTCAGCCATGGCGCATCCGTGGATCTATGACATGGTAGAGAAGGTCGACGATCAGGTTCATGGCCACGAACAGCACCGCCGTGATCAGCACGGTCGCCTGAACCAGGGGATAGTCACGGGTGGTGATGGCCTGCACCGACAGCCGGCCGATACCCGGCCAGGCGAACACTGTTTCGGCTACGATGGCGCCGGACAACAGGTTACCCAATTGCAGGCCGATCATCGTGATCACCGGGATGATGGCATTGCGCAAGGCATGCCGCAGCACCACCGTGCGCGGTGGTACTCCCTTGGCCCGGGCGAACTGGACATAGTCCTGGCGGATCGTCTCGATCATCGCCGAGCGGATCAGCCGGGCATTCACCGCCATCAGGCCGAAGGCCAGCGAAACCGAGGGCAGGAGGAAGTAACGTGCCTTCTGCCACAGGAGGTCGAAGCGACCCTCGACGATCGCCCTTGGTATCGCGGCGATCACCGATCCCTTGTAGCCCGAGGCCGGCAGCCAGCCGAGTTGTACCGAAAACAGGAGGATCAGCAGGACACCAAGCAGGAAGGAGGGAGTGGACACACCGAGGACGGCGACGACGGTGCCAGCAGTATCGACCGGGCTATCCCGGCGAAGCGCGGTCACCACGCCGATCGGGACCGCGACCAGCAACGCCAGCACCATCGACCACAGTGTCAGCTCCGCCGTTGCCGGCAGCCGCTCCAGGATCAGCTGCGCAGTCGGGACGCGTTGGCGCAGTGAAGTGCCCAGGTCGCCCTGCAACGCATTGCCAAGGTAGGAGACGTATTGATCCATCATCGACCGGTCTAGACCGAGTTGGCTGCGCAGCCTTGCCTTGTCGGCCTCGGTCATGCCGGGGTTACCCGCCGCCATCACGTCGACCGGGTCGCCCGGCACCAGCTTGGTCATCGCCGACACCACAAAAGCGATGCCCGCAATGATGATCAAGGCGTAGCCGATCCGCTTGATGATGAGGGGCAGCACCAGCCGTTCCTCAGCTCTCGATCCAGGCGCTGCTGACGGAGATGTCGCCGTCGCTGCGCAAGGCTGCGTCCTTGACTGCGGACGACAGGGCGGCGAAGTTCAATGGTTCGAACAGGGGAGCCCAATAGGCTTGGCGCATGATCAGCGCCTGTGCGTCGTCGAGAAGCGTCTGGCGCCCGGCTGGATCGAACGCCACCCTTTGCGCCTCGAGTAGCTTGTCCAGCGCCGGGTCCTTGTGGAAGCTGCGGTTGTATGACCCTTGGCTGTGCAGCGCCGCGTAGAGGATATCGGCATCGTTGTATTCATACGCCATGAAGAAGATGTGGTGCTCGCCCTTGCTCGACAGCGAGGCCCATTCGGCAACCGGAAGCGACTGGATCTCGAGTTCGATGCCGATGTCACGCAATTCGGTCTGCACGATCTCGGCCGTCCGGCGGACCGGCGGCATATCGGAGGTGATCATGCGCAGCTTCAGTCCTGCCTGTTGGCCGGCCTCGGCCAGCAGCGCCTTGGCCTTGGCTGGGTCATAGGGATAGTCCAGCGTCTCGACCGCCTTTGAGTAACCCGGGATGGTCGTGGGCAGGGGGCCATGCGCAATCTGGCCGTTGCCGTCGAGAGCAAACGCCAGCACTTTTTCGCGGTCAATCGCATGGCTAACTGCCTGGCGCACGCGAATGTCGTCGAACGGCGCCTTGCTCATGTTGAAGACCAGCGCGCGCAATCCTTGCCTCGCTCGCGACAGAAGCTGGATCTCGCCATTCTGGCGCAGCCGGCGGACTGCGTCGACGGGTACGGCCTGACCCGTGGCCAGCACATCGATCTCGCCTGTCTCCAGGGCCGCGATCCGGGTCGAATCCTCGGGGAAGTACAGGAATTGCACTTCATCCGGTGCCCCCACCGGGCCGCATTTGTAGTCGTCGAACCGCACCAGCTTGATGCCGGTATCGGGCGCCCAGCCCGAGAAACGGAAGGGCCCGCAGCCGACGGGATTGCGGCCGAACTGATCGCCAAGCGCTTCGATCGATTTGCGTGGCAGGATCGCGGCCGCGGGGCTTGAGAGGCCGATCCACAGTGGCACGAAAGGTTCCTTGAAATGGTAGGCAACGGTCAAACGGTCGATCACCTCGGCCTTGTCGAACGGGCCGAGCAGATAGGCGGATGGCGATGCCGTGGCCGGGTCCATGATCCGTTGCGTGGTCCACACGCAGGCTTCTGCATCGACAGGGCTGCCGTCATGGAACGTCACGCCGTCGCGCAGGTGGAACACGATGGTCTTGTTGTTGTCCGTTACGTCCCACCGTTCAGCCAGCCCGGGCACGACATTGCCGTCGGTGTCGAGACGCGCCAGCGGCTCGTAGATCCAGTTATTGGTCTGGTCCGAGACGGCGACGAGCGTCTTTTGCGGATCCAGGCTGTCGGGTTCCTGGTCGCGGCCGATGCGCAACGTTCCGCCGCGGCCCTCGGCGAACGCTGCGCGGTCCGGCAGAACCATTGCCGCAGCCAGCGCGGCGAAGCCGCCGAGGACCGCTCGGCGACTCAGCACGCTCTGCCGTGCACGGGCATAGGTCAGCTCCAGGAATTCCTGCGGATTCATCTGATTGAGCGACATGGCTTCTTCCTCTTTTTCTACGGCCTTATCTTGACCGATCCCGCTGCATTGCCGCGGGACTGGCTCGGCCTGCTTGTCAAACGTCACGATCGAGAGAGCAGCTTCCTCCGGCTGCTCCTCCGGTCGAGTTGGCGATCATGCCGACTTGGCCAGGGTCACCTGCGCGTATCGCTCGAACCAGTCTCCGATCCGCTCGGCGAAATCGAGATATTGGCTGGGATGGCGCTCGAGCCCGTGATTGTTGTCGGGATAGCTGACCAGCGCGGCTTCGACACCGCACATCTTCAAGGCGGTGAAGTACATTTCCGACTGCGTGATCGGTGTACGCCAGTCGCGTTCGCCACACAGGACGATCGTGGGTGTGCGGACATTGCCGACCAGGGCCAGCGGCGAATGACGCCAGTACACTTCCTGTTTGCCGGCATCCCAAGGCGGCCCCGACCGCCAGCGATAGGCGAAGTAGTCCGGCCGGTCCTGGAGCAGTGTCTGGCTGATCCATTCGACGACTCCATAGACAACAGCGGCCGCTGCGAAGCGATGGGTGTGACCGATGAGCCAGGCTGTCAGCACGCCACCCGCGGATTCCCCCGCGACATAGACGCGCTCGGGGTCGATGCCGCCGCGCTTGACCACCAGGTCAACGGCATCGGCGATCATCAGATCGTCGGCGCCGGGGAAATCATGCTCCAGATGATCGGTGAAGGTCTCACCATAACCGAGCGATCCGCGAGGGTTCATCATGAGCACGGCATAGCCGCGCGCCGCCCATAGCTGCGGTATGACCGCGAAATGTGGCCCCCAGCTCAGATAGGGGCCGCCATGGAGCCACAGGATCATGGGGAGCGGCTTGTCGGCAGGTGCGTCGGCTGGCCGGACAAGCCAGGCCTGCATGGGCTGCCTGGTTGCCAGCCACATCGGCTCGATCGGTGCGACGGTTATGTCCGACATCCAGTCGCTTTCGCGCGTCACCTCCTGGCAGCGCGCGCCATCAGGGGAGAGGATTGCGACTTCGTCGGTCCGTGTCGAACTGCCCCGCAATATCGCGATCTCGCCATCGTGTGAGACGGAAACGAACTTGCTCCACAGCACATATCCGGATGCCGCCGAGCCTCCCACCTCTCGCGACAGGACCGTCCATTGCCCTTCGAGGTCGACCTTCTGCAGGGATCCGGTGCCTTCGTGCGGGACGAGGGCGAGCAATCCCGAACTGTCTGGCAGCCAGAGCAATTCCTGATGGACTTCAAGTCCGTCGGGATGGTTCAAGGCGCGGAGATTGTCGCCCGACCGGCTCATGACATGGACGACATTCGTGCGGAAGCTCTTCTGTGGTCCACGGGAGCCGACAAACGCGATCCACTCGCCATCAGGTGAGACAGAGGCATGAGCAATCGTTCCGCCGAAACGGGTCAGGCGGGTGACGGCACCGTCCGCAATCGAAAAGCTGTAGACATCCGCCGCCACGGCATGAACCGGGTCGACTGGACCAGGTGGGGTCGGATCGCGCAGCATCGACATCACCAGGCTGCGGCTGTCCGGAGACCAGGAGATATGCCCGGCGAGCTTCAGTTTTGTGATCAACGCCAGCGGACCGCCATGTTCGAACGGATCGAAGGTCAGCTGCCGGATCGTGGCCGTCGCGACATCGAGCAGGAAGATCTGGTGATGCCCCTCGGGCAGCAGTTCGGCGTCGACGCCTTCTATTCGGCGCAGCAGCTTTTCCGTGTACTGACCGGGCCGCGCCCAATGTTCCGTACGAAGCGCATGCCAGGCCGGTGCCGGTTGGTTGTTCGCCTGGCCGGGTCGTGCCAGCTGCGCCCGCATGACGAATGCGATTGTTCGACCGTCGGGAGACCAGGCAAGGCCTTCGGGTGTCGACGGCAGGCTGGCGACTGTGACGGCTTCGCCAGTTGCTGCGGACCAAAGGCGGATTTCATTCGTATCGTCGCCGGCGTTCACAAATGCGAGGCGGCCTGATTCCGGCGACCAGCGTGGCTGGAACCCATCGCCCAGATCTTCAGCCTTGCCGGACTTGCGTTCGATGATCTGTACATTCGAAGACCAGGCATCTTGGATGACGTCCGGCCGGTCGCGCACATAGGCGATATAGCGCCCATCTGGTGAAATCTGCGGGTCTGACGGCAGACGCAGCCGGAAATAGTCCTGTGGCTCAAGAACCGACACGTGAGAGATCCTCCATTGGATTGGCTGGTGCGCTCGCAAAAGAGAGCTTTGCTGACCCGTTGCACGAAGGTGCTGTCATCCATCCCGTGAGCGGGCACCAGGGCCGAGGCGCCGATGGGCAATTCCTGCGAACATGCCCGCGGCGACCGGTAGAATGTCGTCGTTGAAATCGTAGAGGGGGTGGTGGAGATAGGCGCTGTCTTCGCCATTGCCGACGAAGAAAAAGCAGCCGGGAACCTTCTCGAGGTAGAAGGCGAAGTCCTCGGCTCCCATCGTGGGAAGCTGATGGACATATCCCGCGTTGTCGGGCCCGACGACATCGGCAGCGACAGCCACGGTGAACTCGGTTTCAGCGTCGTGGTTGACGACGGGTGGAATGCGCAGGATGCGCGTCAGCTCCACCTCGGCGCCGTGGGCGTGGCAGATGCTCGTGATCAAACGATTGAGCTCTCGGTCGATCATGGCCCCGGTTTCAGGACTGGCATCGCGTGTGTTGATCGTCATCGAAGCGCGGCCGGGGATGATGTTGTGGGCGTTGCCGCCATGGAACTGCGTGACGCTGACCACTCCCGATTCCAGCGGAGAAAGGCGTCTCGACACCACGCTTTGCATGGAATGGATCAGGCTTGCGCCCACGAAAATCGGGTCTACTGCCAGGTCGGGCCGAGAGGAGTGGCCGCCATTGCCGATGATGGTGACATCATAGACAGACGTGCCGCCCATGGCCGGCCCCGCCTTGGCGAAAACCCGGCCTGACCGATAGCCCGGACGGTTGTGAAAGCCGTAAATGGCGTCAACCCCGGCGAGTGCGCCTTCCTCGATCATGCGGGCAGCGCCGGTGCCGCCTTCCTCTGCAGGCTGGAACAGCAGTTTGATACGCCCGCCCAGTTGGTCGCTTTCCGAAGCAAGCTTCGCGGCGGCCAGCAGTAGTGAAGCCGTATGTCCGTCATGGCCGCACGCGTGCATCTTGCCCGGGACGGTTGACGCGTAGCGCAGACCTGTCTCTTCCTGAATTGGCAGGGCGTCCATGTCGGCACGAAAACAGAGGGTTGGACCTGGCCGTCCGGTATCGAGAACGCCAGTCACGCCAGTATCCGCAATACCCTGCTTCGTCTCGTAGCCATGCCGGACGAGGAAACTGGCGACGAGGTCGGAGGTTTCCCTTTCCTCGAATTTCAGTTCGGGTCTGCTGTGCAGGTGACGGCGGATGGAAGTTGCTTCTTCCACGGCAGATGACGGGAAGGTGGTCAGGGAAGCCTGCATCATTCCCCGCAATACCGGCGACGTTCGATCGCATTTCGATCGGCGTGGATGAGATGGCCGCCAAAGAAGCTCACAATCCGATGCATGTTGTCTCCCCCGGTCCTTGCTGCATTCGCCCGGCAAGACCTTGCTCGACAGACGAAAATTTCCCCTGGCGTTGTTCGCGTCCCGGCTTTTCTGGCTGAATGCCGCCGATGGACTGTCGACAACGATGGCGCATTTTCTGCTCATTGGCCGACAGCACATTGGCTGACCGGCAAAGCCACCCTAGTAATTCGGCACGCTCGACGGCCAGCAGGATTTGCCGATTAATCGATGCAAGTTTTGCATGGGACCGCTCGCGTTCGCCGACGCTAACCTTTCCGTCACAGACCGGAGGTTGCGGCGGTGTACAGGGCTCGAACGCTTTACGACAAACTCGTTGATCGTCACACGGTGAGAAAGCTCGACGAGCAGGGTCAGCAGGTCGTGCTCTATGTCGATCGCACCGTATTGAACGAATACACGTCACCGCAGGCATTCACCGCCCTGCGTCTGGCCAGCCGTTCCGTCTGGCGTCCTCGTGCGGCTCTCGGTGTCGTCGACCACGTCAATCCAACCGTCGTCGGCCGCATCACCATGCCGGGGGACGCAGCGAGACAGACCGCATATTTCGCCGAGAACTGCCGCGATTTCGGCATCGAGATTTTCGACATGACGCATGCCATGCAAGGCATCGAACATGTGGTCATGCCTGAGATCGGCCTGGTGTTGCCGGGCATGGTGATTGCGGCAGGTGACAGCCACACCACCACCTATGGTGCGTTTGGTGCCCTCGGCTTCGGCATCGGCACATCCGATATCGAGCACTACCTCGCAACGCAGACGCTGATCTACAAGCGGCTGGCGTCAATGCGTGTCACACTGGAGGGGCATCTGCCGCCAGGTGTGCGTTCCAAGGATGTCGTCATGGCGCTGATCGAGAAGATCGGTGCTTCGGGCGCGACGGGTTATGCGATCGAGTTTCAGGGCGCAGGCATCCGTACGCTCAGCATCGAGGCGCGCATGACGCTGTGCAACATGGCGGTCGAGTGCGGTGCACGCGGCGCGCTGATAGCACCCGACGAAAAGGTCATGGACTACCTCTCGCAAACGCCGCGGGCGCCCAAAGGTGAGCTTTGGCGACTGGCAACTGAAAGCTGGACATCGCTGCAGACGGATCAGGATGCGGTTTTCGACAGGGAAGTCATCCTGGCCGCCGGGGAAATCGCACCCATGGTGACCTGGGGAACGAGCCCGGATCAGGCGGTCAAGATCACCGAATGTGTACCGGATCCCCGTCTGCAGCCGGATCCTGTTCGCCGGCAAGCCATCGAGCGCGCTTTGGCTTACATGGATCTCAGAGCCGGTCAGCCCGTGGATTCGATCGAAATCCAGGCAGCATTCATCGGCTCCTGCACCAATGCGCGCATCGAGGATCTGCGCGATGCGGCGCGAATTCTGGAAGGGCGGCAAATCGCGCCAGGTGTGAGGGCGATCGTTGTCCCCGGCTCAATGTCGGTCAGGCGCCAGGCGGAAGCCGAAGGCCTCGATCGCGTTTTCACCTCGGCTGGTTTCGAATGGCGGCAATCGGGGTGTTCGATGTGCCTGGCGATGAATGACGACGTCCTCGCCCGGGCGGAGCGGTGTGCGTCCAGCACCAATCGAAATTTCGAGGATCGTCAGGGTGCCGGGGGACGCACGCATCTGATGAGCCCGGCAATGGTTGCGGCATCGGCCGTGGCTGGTCGCCTGGCGGATGTTCGTCAAATCGCGAGTGAACGTTAGAGATGCAAGCCTTTGTCAAGGTGAGGGGTGTTGCAGTACCGCTCGCGGCCAGCAACATCGATACCGATGTCATCATGCCCAAGCAGTTCCTGAAAGGAATAGATCGCAGCGGTCTCGACCGCGGACTGTTCTACCATCTCCGTTTCGACGAGCAGGGCGGGGCTCGTCCGGAATTCATCCTCAACCGCCCGCAATGGCGGGATGCCGCCTTTTTGATCGCCGGCGCCAATTTTGGCTGCGGATCCAGTCGGGAACATGCTGTCTGGGGGCTTATGCAATATGGCATCCGCGCCATCGTCGCGGAGAGTTTTGCGGGCATTTTCTTCGATAACTGCGCCCGTAACGGCTTGCTCGCAATCGAGCTCGGCGAGCCTGACGTCAGGCGTCTGCAGGAGCGCGCCGGCTTGCCCGAGGACAACGTGCTCGTCATCGATCTGGACAGCCAGACCATCAGTGGCCAGGACCTGGAGATCGGTTTCAAGATCGAGGCGATACGCAAGAACGCCTTGCTCAAGGGGCTTGATGCTGTTGGCCAGACGCTGGAGTTGAGTGATGAAATCAGCGCCTTCGAGCGCAAGCATCTGCGGGACAATCCATGGCTGGACGCGAACTGACCGCTGAAGGATCACTGAAGCCGATCGGATCGTCGCCATTCCTGGAAGGCTTCGATCTGTTCGATTTCACCTCGACGGCGGAAACGAGACTGCGCTTTGCGATCGCGGGCGAGGGGCAGCCGCTCCTGCTTCTTCACGGGCATCCGCAAACGCACGTAACTTGGCGAAAGATCGCCCCGGTACTTGCCCGACACTTCACCGTGATCGCGGCCGACCTGCGCGGATATGGCGACAGCAGCAAGCCGTCGGGCGGAGATGATCACGTCAATTACTCCAAGCGGGCGATGGCCAGGGATCAGGTCGAACTGATGCGGGCATTGGGGTTCGAGCGTTTTGTCGTGGCGGGACACGATCGGGGTGGACGCGTCGCCCACCGCATGGCGCTCGACCATCCAGATGCCGTAACCAGTCTGGCAGTGCTGGACATCGCACCGACCGCGACGATGTATGCGCGCACCAACCGGGAATTTGCCACGCGGTACTTCTGGTGGTTTTTCTTCATCCAGCCCCACCCGTTGCCGGAGCGGCTCATGGGTGCTGATCCGGAATATTTTCTGCAGGCACATCTTGGCCGGCAAAACGGTGCTGTGCATGCAACCGAACCCGAGGTCATGGCAGAATACCTGCGCTGCTATCGCGACCCCAGGACACAGCATGCCGTTTGTGAAGATTACCGGGCCGCGGCCGGTATAGATCTTGTCCATGACGCCACGGATGACGACAAACGCATTGCCGTACCCCTGCTTGCCATGTGGGGCGCGCGTGGAACCGTCGGCACGCTTTATGACGTCGAACAGACCTGGCGGGAGAAAGCGCTCGACGTCAGGGGCAGGGCGCTGGATTGCGGCCATAATCTTCAGGAGGAATGCCCAGCTCTGGTGACGGAAGAGCTGCTGTCGTTCTTCGCAAGCTGATCACGGTCGCGTAGCAAACGCTGCCAGAAGCGTTCCGCTGTCTGGGTCTGCCGCGCCTTGGCGCGAAAAAGATGGATGTCGATCGAGACCTCGTCCTCCGGCAGGCCGATCTTCACCAGGCGTCCGGAAGCGATATCCTCGGCAACCAGGCTGAGCGGAGACCACGCCAGCCCGCGCCCGTCGCGTGCCATCGCGACAAGCATCGTTGCAAGATGCGAGGAGAAGACCGGCTCCGGTGGCAGGCTCCTGCCGTTCTGTTCCCAGGCGGCGTTCAGAATGCGGCCCATGCCGGATTCAGCAGAATAAGCGAGATAGGGCCCATTCTCCATGAGTTCAGCCGATGCGAGGGACGGCGCGGCAACGGGAACGAGGATGTCCGTGCCAAGCGGCACGGACCGAAATCGATCGCCTGTCAGCCTGTTGAAGGCAGCGGCATGGTGATGGCACAGGAGGAACTGGCTCCGCCCTTCGATCATGAGCTGTTCACAGCGCACCATTGAATCCGCGATCAGCTGCACGGAAGCCATCAAGGGCTTGTCACTTTCCAGCCGGCGCAGCCAAGGCGGGAAGAACGTCAACGACAGGGCGTGCGTCGATGCGAAAACCAGCGTCTCCGTTGCCGCCTGGGCAGCGCTCATCGCATCACGGCGCGCGCTTTCGAGTTGCCTGAGGATCTCCTCGGCGAATGGCTTGAGGCGTTCGCCGGCACTGGTGAGCTCGATAGAATGCGAGCTTCTGTCGAAAAGCGGCGTGCCCACCCACTCCTCGAGGCATTTGATTCTCCTGCTGAAGGCAGGCTGACTGATGGCCCGTCGCTCGGCGGCTCGGGAAAACCCGCCCTCGCGTATCACGGCAAGGAAATCCTGCAGCCAGACTGTATCCATGCTTGTTTCCCCGAGCGGTGATACCGCTGTCAGGCCAGCAACCGACGCTCGTTTTTCCCCGTGCTCGTCATGGACCTCAGCCTTGAACGCGTCTTCGGCATGAGAGCAGGGGCAGCTTCACCCAGTTTCAGCTTACAGCGGCGGGAGGCCCGGCCTGTCGAGCCCCTTCGGCGACAGTGTGAAGATCTCGCAACCGGTTTCGGTGACGCCGATCGTGTGTTCGTACTGCGCTGAAAGCGAACGGTCCCGGGTTACCGCGGTCCAGCCGTCGGAAAGAACCTTCACATGCGGTCGGCCGAGATTGATCATCGGCTCCACCGTGAAGATCATGCCGGGCCGCATTTCCACGCCTTCATTGGCATGGCCGTAGTGCAGGATGTTTGGAGCGTCATGGAACAGTCGGCCGACACCATGACCGCAGAAATCCCGAACGACGGAGCAGCGTTCAGCCTCGGCATAAACCTGGATGGCCTGTCCGATGGCGCCAGTGCGCACGCCGGGACGGATGACGGCAAGGCCGCGCATCAGGCATTCATGCGTCACTTCCATCAGTCGTTCGGCCGCGCGCTTGACGGCACCAACCGGATACATACGGCTGGAATCGCCATGCCATCCGTCCAGGATGTAGGTAACGTCGATGTTGACGATATCACCGTCGCGCAACGGCTTGTCATCGGGAATCCCGTGGCAGACGACGTGGTTGATCGAGGTGCAGGACGATTTCGTATAGCCACGATAGTTGAGCGTGGCCGGCAGCGCACCGTTGTCCATGCCGAACTCGAAGACGAAGCGGTCTATCGTATTCGTGGTAACGCCAGGTTTTACGATATCGACCAGTTCGTCCAGGCACTGCGCGGTCAGCAGGCAAGCCTTGCGCATCCCGGCGAAGCTTTCCTCATTGTAGAGCCTG
Organism: Mesorhizobium sp. Pch-S; assembly: GCF_004136315.1. Taxonomy (NCBI): domain Bacteria; kingdom Pseudomonadati; phylum Pseudomonadota; class Alphaproteobacteria; order Hyphomicrobiales; family Phyllobacteriaceae; genus Mesorhizobium; species Mesorhizobium sp. Pch-S. Next base: position 6,166,474 of record NZ_CP029562.1, on the reverse strand, counting down.
ATCTGGCCGGTGTTACGCAGCGGGGCCGTTTCGGCGTCTAGATAGGTAACCATGGATATCCGGAAGCGGTTTGTTTCGAGCAGATTATCATGTGACACCGATGGTGTCGTTCTTCAACCTCTGCGTTGCATCGGGCGCAAGACAGGGGGATTTGAGCATGCTAAATGCCGACTGCTGGGGGAGACAGGCATCTAAACGGGACGGTATTCCGTGTCGGGTATCCTCAGGCAACTGCTCGGCTGGCCGGGCTGGCGCGCATCTCCCGCGCAATGGCAGATCAACATGCTGGAAGGGTGGGCCAGATACTGGCCTGTCTTCGTGCTTGGCGCGGGTCTCCTTCTCTATTTTCCGTATCTGGGGCTGCGCCCACTGCGTTTCGAGGAAGGCCGGCGCGCGCTGCAGGTCCTGGAAATGCTGGAAGGTGGTGCCTGGTGGCATCTCAAATTCATCGGCACGCCCTACGTCAACAAGCCACCATTCACGCCCTGGCTGATGGCGGCCGTTGGTCTGTTGCGTGGTGTCCTCGATGAGGTGACAGTCCGCCTGCCGGGCGTGATTGCGGCATTGGCCGGTGCACTTTCCGCCGGTACCGCTGCACTTGTCCTTGCGCCGCGCGATCGAAAGGTGGCCGCTCTGACAGCGGGATTGGCCTTCCTCTGCTCGGTGCAGATACTGCTGAAGGCACGCATCGGCGAGACGGATGTCACAGTCACGGCTCTTTGCGGCATGGCGCTGGCGCTCTGGTTGTATGGCCGTGCTCGTCAGCATTTCGGACCCGCCTTGTGGCTTGGCATTGCAGCTCTTCTCGCCTGCGCGGCCATGACCAAGGGGCCGATCCCGGTTGCGTTTTCAGCACTGCCGATGATCCTCATGCCGCTTCTCGAACGTAAGCCGCGCGAGGCGCTTGTCGCGGTCGCCATCATTGCGGTTGCGCATCTTCCGATGCTCGCCTGGGCCTGGTCGAATCGTCCGGATGCCGGTGCCGCGCATTGGGTCAGCGAAATGCGGCTCGGTGGCGAGGTTGGCGGCGACAACCGCCTGACACGATTGCTGCATCTGAGTGATCTGCCTTTGGCGATTCTTTACCAATTGCCATTCCTGCCGGCAGCGGTTGCCCTGGTCTCCGTCCGCTCCGACCTGCCGCGGGAGCGCCGCTGGATGATCGATGCATTGCTCCTGGCTGCGGTGCCATTGGGCGTGCTGACGAGCATCCTTCCGATCGGCAGAACGCGCTATTCGATGCCGGCGACCTGGCCTCTCGCCGTCATGGCCGGGCTCTGGGTGTCGATGAACTGGCGCCGGCTTTACATGGCGCATTTCATCATCGGTGCCGGGCTGACCATCGCCGCCATCGTGCAGCTTGTTCAGGTTGTCGTCACCGATGGCCGCACAAGCGGACAGCGTCAGCTGCGCGCGGACGTCGAGGCGTTTTCTGCTGTGATGAAAAGCCTGCCGCCGGGGCCAATGCCGGTGGTCTGGGATCACGATCATATGAACGAGAACATTCTGGTCTACGGCCACCGCAAGATCTTTGAGCTGCGACGCGATGAGCTCGATTGCCAGGTGGCGAGCGGCTATCTGGTCGCCGGCGCTTCGGATATCGCGGTAATGGATGCCTCGCCGAACTGGACTAAAATCGAGCCGTTGTCGGACTGGGGCGCTCTCTACAGGCGGGTTGATGAGGCACCAACGCGAAACTGCAAGCCGCGCTTCGCCCCTGCCTGATCCTTGCTGCAACCCTGGCGTTTGCTTCTTTGGTGTGGACTGTTGCTGTAAGCGAGGTGGTGCGGCCGGTTGTGTTGCAGATATGCAACCAGTGGTCGCGCTCTCGCCACAATTCACCATAAAAGGCTTCGGCAAGGAACTTCCGCCCAGAAAAGACGTTCACGCCCCGGGTGGAGGTAATCGAGAGGCGTTGCCATGCGCGAATTGCAGTTTGCCGTACCCGTTCGTATCGTCCCCACCCCAGACCAGCCGGTCGAGGAGATTTATGGTGTCGAACAGGCCATGGACTTCCTGTCCGATTGGCCAACGGGCAAGCAGGGTAAACTGTATCAGACGGCTTTCAATGCCTGTTTCGGTGCCAGCGTCGGCATCATGACCTCCGAGGAGGCATGCCGCGCCTTCGCGGCTTTCTGCCGTGCCAGCGGCATCATGGCCAAGGACATGATGCGGCCGCGCAAGCGCGGTGATGAGCCGGAAATGCTGCCGATCTGACCGGTTTCACATCATTGGAAACGTTTGGGCTGTAGCTAGGCCCTGAACGTTTCTGAAGTAAAGTGCCGCGCCAGCCGCTCAAGTTCCGGTCCAAGGATCCTGTCCTGCCGCACCGGCGGCACCAAAGAGCGCACCTCATCCATGAACTGTGCAAGCCGAGGCGGTGCGTTGCGCTTCGTGGCGTAGAAGGCCTGCGAGGCAACCGCTGAAAGAGCCGCCAGGCACGCATCGAGATATCGGCCAGCTTTCTCTTCCTTTGTCCAGGCGATGAAGGCTGTCGTCGCCACGTCATCCTGACCCGAGCCGGCCGACTCCGTACCCGGGATGAAGGTCGTCTGCGCCGCCATTTTCGCCTGTTCGAGATATCCCGTTGAGGCCATTGGCACATAGCCGAGAGCCCCATGTCCATCGCTGTCGCTCGGATGCCGATCGACCATTAGCAGATTGGGTAGATGCGAAACCGCGCCGTTGAGCAGTTTGGATCCATGGCGGTCGGAAAGCAGGCAAAGATCCGCCCAGATCGCTGCCAGGTCGTCCAGGGCAGGCGCTGCCATGGCATTATGGTAGCCGCCGGTGCTGATGCAGCGACCGTAGACGTGGTTGTCGTCCGGCGGGATGAAGACGGGATTGTCGGAGGCCGAGCGCAGCGAAATCGTTGCCGCGCGTTCGGCAGTGGCAAGGGCGCGGTATGCCTGGCCGAGGATCCGCGGCACGATACGAAAGCTGACGGGCGCCTGATAGTTGCGTCGTTCGTTTGTTCCGCCTTCAAGCAGAGTGCGCAGGCCGCTCAGGGCCGTGGCTTCATGTTCGTCGCCCCAGAGGGTCTCGAGCGCTGCGTCGTAATGCTCGAGCGGCGCACGGAACGCTTCGATCGAAAGGGCGAAGACCTGCTCGGCGCGTCGCAATCTTCGTCTCGCGGCAATGGCGCTGTCGGCAACGAGCGCTGCCGCGCATGGCGACCCGTTGATCAGCGAGCCACGTTCCTTGACTTCGAGATCAAGGCTGGAAGTCAGTTCGGCGAACAGAGGGTAGAGGGCGAGGATTTCTCCGGCCCCGCCTTGGCCGGAGGAAGCAACAGCTGGCATTGGCCGACCGTCGAGCATGTCCGCCACAGCAAGCGCTATCCGGGTGGTGGTTGCCGCATGGCCCTCCACGAAATTGGCCAGCCGTGCAAACACCATGGCGCGCACCACACGCTCAGGGAAGGGGTCGCCAAAGGAGGTCGCAGCGGCGAAGGCTTTTATGCGGGCATGGCGCTCGCGCTCGTCGGTTGAAAGACGCGTGTGGGCAAGTTCACCCATTGCCGTCGTCACGCCATAGATGACGACCGACGGGTCTTTGTTGATGAGGTTGAGGAAGGCGGTCCGGCAACGCGCGATTTCCGACAGGGCGGCGTCGCTGAGCATGACAGGTTCCTTCTGCCAGGCGACACGCAACAGCGTCTCGAGATTGATATCGTGTCTGGTGGTAATGACGACCGTCATCGGAGCATCCCCAAAAATATCCGGGAGATACGAAGTGCTGCCGTTGCTCCAGTGTGGTCAAGGCCTCGGTGGGAGCTTCGGCTGTGCCAGATTCGACCACATTGGCTGTGTCTCAAGGGAACGTCGTTTTGTGGATCTCGAAACTTGTAGATCGATCTTGGCCGTTGCATCGTATGGATCGTTGACGCTCGACGATGGTTGATGGACAAAATGGTCTCAAGCCTTCCTTCCCCCGTATCACAATCGGTTGCCAGCAGGCTTACACGTGCAGCCATTTTCCTGGTGGTGACGATCAATCCTGGACCGGAGGCTGAGGAAACGGTGCGCGACCTTTGCGCTGACCTGTCGAGCTTGCTGCGGGGTGTCGGGTTCCGTGATCTCGAAGGTCAGCTCTCCTGCGTCATGGGATTTGGTTCGCAGGCCTGGGACAGGCTGTTTGGTGCGCCAAGGCCAAGGGATCTGCATCCGTTCCGTGAAATTCACGGTGTCCATCACGCGGTTTCAACCCCCGGTGACATACTCTTTCATCTGCGTGCTGCGAGCATGGATCTGTGCTTCGAACTGGCCACGCACATCATGTCGCGGTTAGGCGCTGCTGTCGCCACTGTCGACGAAGTGCACGGTTTCAAGTTTTTCGACGATCGTGACCTGATCGGTTTCGTTGACGGCACCGAGAATCCAGTCGACCAGGCAGCGGTGGATGCCACCATCGTCGGTGAGGAAGATGCTTCCTTCGCTGGCGGCAGCTACGTGATCGTCCAGAAGTACCTGCATGACGTCGAGCGGTGGAACAAGGTACCGGTCGAGGAGCAGGAGAACATCATCGGGCGCCACAAACTCTCCGACATCGAACAGCGCGATTCAGAAAAGAAGCCCTACGCCCACAATGTCCTGACCTCGATCGAGGAAGACGGCAAGCAGTTGCAGATCCTGCGGGACAACATGCCGTTTGGCGAGATTGGCAAGGGTGAGTTCGGGACCTATTTCATCGGCTACGCCCGTTCCCCGCACCGTATCGAGAAAATGCTCGAGAACATGTTCGTCGGCAATCCGCCGGGAACCTATGACCATCTGCTCGATTTCAGCCGCGCGGTTACAGGATGCCTGTTCTTCGTGCCGACTGTCGACTTCCTGGACGATGTCGCTTCCTAGTCCGGAAACGCCCGTAAAAGAACACGACGCAACAGGAATTCAGTCCTGATCTTCCTGACGCCGGGGAGCTTCGAAAGGACATTGCGATGCAGGCTTTCGAACTCCTGCATTGCCGTGACAGAGACGAACAACAGGTAGTCTGGATTGCCGGCTACGGTGTAGCATTCCTCGATTTCGGGATGTTGCTGGAGAGAGCGTTCGAACAACTCCACAGCCCCTGCGGTGAGCGCTTCCAATTCGATCCAGATCGGAATTTTCGTCGCGACGGAAGGGCGCATCCATCGCGCCTTGTCGTCACGCCCAATTGAACTGCGTACTGTCATTTGCAGAAGCTAGTTCTGCCTCGCTTCGACGAGCGACGCAAAATAGGAAGCCCCGAAAGGCAGCGCTTCGTCGTTGAAATCAAACCATGCGCTGTGAAGGATGCGGCCATTGTCGTCCGGTCCGTTGCCGATCCAGCCGTAGCACCCAGGTCGGTCCTGGAGCATGAAGGCAAAGTCTTCGACGATCATCGTCTGCGGCGGGTTCGTGTCGATCTTGTTGAACACCGATGATCCCGCAGCCTCAGCCGATCGGACGGCGGACTGCGAATTGATGAGCGTTGGATACTGCTGGGAATACGAAACCTTGCACTGCGCGCCTGTCGACAGGCCGATGCCCTCGACGATCCGCCGTACCGCTGGCTCTGCAGTCGCTCGCGCGTTGGGAGAAAATGCCCGTACGGTGCCGCGAATGGTGACGTTGTTCGGCAAGACATTGTAGGCGTCGCCGCCGTGAACCTGTGTCGCACTCACGACGATTGCATCCAGAGGGTCGGTGTTGCGCGCCGATATCTGCTGGAGTGCGATGAGGATATGCCCGGCAGTCATAACGACGTCGACGCCTTTCTGAGGCTGGGCGGCGTGCATCCCAGTGGACGTGACCTCGATTTCGAACGCATCACCCGACGCCATCATTGGTCCCGCCTTGACGGCGAAGGTACCGATTTCCATTCCCGGCCAATTGTGCAGGCCATAGATCTCATCGCAGCGAAAAGTCTCGAACAGACCCTCCCGGATCATGCGCGCGGCACCTCCGTCTTCACCCCCCATCTCTTCGGCCGGCTGGAAGATGAAAACAACGCGGCCCTCGAAATTTCTGGTCTCGGCGAGGTAGCGGGCAGCACCCAGGAGCATTGCGGTATGCCCATCATGCCCGCATGCATGCATGACGCCCTTGTTCGTCGAGCGATGCGAAAAATCGTTGCGTTCCTCTATGGCAAGCGCGTCCATGTCCGCCCTCAATCCGATGGAGCGTGAGCCCCTCCGATTGCCGTGCAGGATACCGACTACGCCTGTTCCTCCGACGCCTTCGGTGACTTCGATTCCGTAGGAACGAAGTTTTTCGGCGACGAAACCTGCGGTCTCCTGTTCCTGGAAAGAAAGTTCCGGATTGGCGTGAAGGTGACGCCGCCACTGCGCCATGTCGTCATGAAACTCGGCGATCCTGTTTATGATGGGCATGGTCACTCCCTCCGATTTTTTATGTCGTGATGGGCCAGCCGCAAGTGTTCGACCAGAATCGAGATCGCACCTGTTTCGTCGCCATTGCGACAGGCTTGAAGCAGTTTTCGATGTTCGGCAGCCGATTTCTCGGGGCGGGCGACAATGGAACTCGCGATAACCTCTGCGAGCGCCGACGCTCGGTTGAGCTGTTCGATGGTTTTCAGCAGGGTCTGCCGGTCTGATGGTTTGTACAGGGTTTGATGGAAGTCCCAGTTCAACGCCGATAGTCTCGATGGTTCTCTTTCCATCTCGGCAGCATCGAGCGCCATCTCGGCCTTCGCAAAATCAAGCTTGGTTTGGCTCCCGAAGGCGGACCTGAGTGCCAGTGGTTCCAACAGCAACCGCATCTCGAACAGGTCGTCGACCATGCCCGGGTCAAGCGCCGCAACCCTTGCTCCCTTGTAGTCGGTTGCCTCGACCAACCCGTCTTCGGCAAGCGACTGCAGGGCATGTCGTAACGGCGTGCGGCTGATGCTCAGCTGTTCCGACAATGCCTCCTGCCGTAGCGGCTGACCGGGCTGAAACGTCCCGTTCAGGATCAACGTCCTGATTTTTGCTGCAGCCGAATCCGACTGCGTCTTATTTGTATCCGAAGTCATGATTGTATCCAATATTGCTCAATGAGGGTGTTGTCAACGTTGCGGCCATCGAACGGGAGTTTTCAGAAGATCAAATATTCGCCGCATCCCGGGCAACGTCATTGCGCTGCCGCTGCGGACGTGCTGCCCAGGACAAACGATGCCGCCGTTCGCGGCAGAAAATGCCGTTATCTCTTTCAATCGATTGATATTGTTTCTTGGCCAGGAAAGCTTCTCTCCGGGTCTTGCTGTTGTCATGAGGCTTTGACACAAGAAGCGCGCCTGCGCCCTTGGCGCGTTGCAAATGAGGATCTCCACTTCATGAATGCTGTTTCGAACACGATCGCCGGCCTTGACCGGATTCTCACCATGGAGCTGGTGCGCGTCACCGAGCGTGCCGCCGTTGCTGCAGCCAGGCTGCGCGGGCGCGGCGATGAGAAGGCGGCCGATCAGGTCGCGGTCGATGCCATGCGGTCTGAGTTGAACCGCCTCAACATCAAGGGCACCGTGGTGATAGGCGAGGGCGAACGCGACGAAGCGCCGATGCTCTACATCGGCGAAGAGGTGGGTACCGGAAAGGGACCGGCGGTCGACATCGCGCTGGACCCGTTGGAAGGTACAACGATCTGCGCCAAGAACCTGCCGAATGCGCTGGCCGTCATTGCGATCGCCGAAAAGGGCAGCCTGCTGTTCGCGCCGGACGTCTACATGGACAAGATCGCCATTGGACCCGGCTATCCGGAAGGTACCATCGACATCGACGCTTCCCCGGCCGACAATATTGCCAGCCTTGCCAAGGCGAAAGGTTGCCGGTGAACGAGGTCACGGCCTGCATTCTCGACCGGCCCCGTCACGCCAAGCTGATCGAGGCGGTGCGTGCAACCGGTGCGGCCATCCGCCTGATCGGCGATGGTGATGTTGCCGGCGTCATTCACACCACCGATCCGGAAGAGACTGGTATCGACATCTATATCGGCTCGGGTGGCGCGCCTGAAGGCGTTCTTGCCGCTGCGGCCTTGCGCTGCACCGGCGGCCAGATGCAGGGCCGTCTCATCCTCGATACGCCCGAGAAGGTCGCTCGCGCCGCCAAGATGGGCATCTCCGACCCGAACAAGGTCTATCGCGTCGACGAGATGGCGCGCGGTGACGTGCTGTTCGCGGCTACGGGCGTCACCGACGGCAACATGCTCGCAGGCGTGAAGTTCGGCCGCAACTACATCACCACCGACACAATCGTGCTGCGTTCCTCGTCGCGTACGGTGCGAGAGATCAAGGCGCGCCATCAGGACCTCGATAAGTTTTGATTTTTGCCGGTTTCACCGTATTGAGCCGTCATGTGGCTCAATACTGTGAATGGTAGCCCCGCATGACCGGTGAGAAGCGGTTCTTCCTCGATGTCCGGCGATCGGCGACCGGACTTGCCTGGGTGCATCGGCTGTCCGAACGGCAGGATATGACTGCTCTGGCCATCGCCCAGGGCCACGGCGTGCCGGACATCGTTGCGCGTGTTCTGGCAGGGCGCGGCGTGACTGCCGTCGGTACCGAACGTTTCCTCGATCCCACCATCCGCGATCTCCTGCCGGATCCGGCATCGCTGACCGACATGGACAAGGCAGCCGTGCGCCTTGCCGAAGCGGTCATCCGCGGCGAAAGGGTGGCCATCTTCGGCGACTACGACGTCGACGGCGCGGCTTCCTCGGCATTGCTCAAGCGCTTCCTGGCGCATTTCTCGGTGCCGTCGGAAATCTACATTCCGGATCGCATCTTCGAGGGCTACGGTCCCAATCCCGATGCGATGCGCGAGCTGGTCGGACGAGGAGCGAGCCTCATCGTCACCGTCGATTGCGGCACCAACAGTGCGGCTTCCATCGATGCCGCCAAGGAGGCCGGCGCTGATGTCGTGGTGCTGGATCACCATCAGGTCGGCGGAGCGCTGCCAGCTGCGACGGCAATCGTCAATCCCAACCGCGAGGATGATCTTTCCGGCCAGGGGCATCTGTGTGCGGCCGGCGTGGTTTTTCTGACATTGGTGCAGACTGCCAGGCTGCTGCGCGAACGGGTGCCGGATGCAGCGAAGCCAGATCTGCTCGCCATGCTCGATCTCGTCGCGCTGGCAACAGTCTGCGATGTCGTGCCCCTCGTCGGCGTCAACCGCGCCTTCGTCGTCAAGGGTCTGCAGGTCATACGCCAGCAAAGAAATGTCGGTCTGGCCGAGCTGGCGCGTGTCTCGCGCATCGGCGAACCCGTCAACACCTTCCATCTCGCCTTCCTGATCGGCCCGCGTATCAATGCCGGCGGCCGCATTGGCGATGCCGCCCTGGGCAGTCGTCTTCTGGCGACGGATGACCCCGTCGAGGCTCGTACCATCGCCGAAACGCTCGACCGGTTGAATCAGGAACGGCAGACCATGGAGCAGGAGATGCTTGCCCAGGCGCGCGCCGAGGCCGACGCTGAACTGGTCGGCGGGGAGGGACCTGCGGTGATCGTCACGGCTTCCGACAGCTGGCATCCCGGTATTGTCGGGCTGATCGCCTCGCGTTTGAAGGAGCATGCACGGCGACCATCCTTTGCCATCGCCTTCAATGCCAACGGTACCGGCACGGGCTCGGGGCGCTCGGTTATCGGTTTCGATCTCGGCAGGCTGGTGCGTGAGGCCGCGGAGGCAGGTCTGATCGTCAAGGGCGGAGGTCATGCCATGGCAGCAGGCATCACAGTCGAGCGCGAGAAGCTCGGTGCCTTGCGCGCCTTCTTCGAGGATCGGGCGGCGGCCGACGTGTTCCGGCTGCGTGACGAGGAAACCCTCCTGGTGGATGGTGCCCTGGCGGCGGAAGGGGCCACGCTGACGTTGCTAGACACACTGGAGAAGGCGGGACCGTATGGTACAGGCCATGTGCCGCCGCTGTTCGTGCTGCCGCGCCATCGGCTGGCCGATGCGCGGGCGGTCGGCACCAATCACATCCGTGTCGACCTGACCTCCGAAAGCGGAGGACGCATCCAGGCGATGGCTTTCCGTGCCGTCGACACGACGCTGGGGGAATTCCTGTTCAAGAACAGGGGCAAGACCCTGCATGTTGCGGGGTCCGTTTCCGGCAATTACTGGAATGGCAATCGCAGCGTGCAGTTCCGCATCACCGATGCGGCAATAGCCTGATCCGAAGAGCTGACTAGGCGAGGACTGCCTGCAGCCGTTTCAACTCGTCGATGTGTGCCATGGTGGCCTCGTAGCCAAGGCGGATCGCCTCGTCGGCACGATGGAATTCGGCAAGCCCGATATGGCCGAGCTTCGGCTGCAGCGACAGATCAGGCGGATCGCCGGCCATGCGGGCACGCGAAATTCGATCCTGGATGATGTTGAAGGCTTCCACCATCATGCCGGTGATGCCGAGCCGTGTTCCCTGCTCCGTGGTATTGGGGTCGAAGCGGGTTGGCCGTTTCGCGTCCTTCTGTATGACGAGTTCACCGGCATTGTGCTTGATCACGGCAGCGCGACCGAAAAGATCGTAATGCAGGTTCACCGCCACCACCATCGGCTGCTCGTAGGCGCGGCACACCGACACGGGAACCGGATTGACCAGTGCCCCGTCGGCCAGGACACGGCCGTTGCAATTGACCGGTTCGAAGACCCCGGGCAGGGCATAGGATGCGCGCATCGCCGTGACCATCGAACCCTGGTTGATCCAGATTTCATGGCCCGTACGGACTTCCGTTGCGACGGCAACGAATGGTTTCGGCAGCCCTTCGATACGAATGCCATCGAGATGTTCGCGCAGTCGCGCGTCCAGCTTCATGCCGCCGAACAGACCATTGCCGCGCAGATTGATATCGAGCAGGCCGAAGATACGCCGCCGGGTCAGACCACGTGCGAACTCTTCCAGTTCATCCAGCTTGCCTGCAAGATAGCAACCGCCAACCAGCGCTCCGATCGAAGTTCCGGCGATCATCGAGATCTCGAGGCCAACCTCGTCGAGTGCACGCAATACGCCGATATGGGCCCAGCCGCGTGCTACACCCCCGCCGAGGGCGAGTGCTATGCCGCATTTGCTGGGATGCTTGAGCGTCGGTGCTCCGTCGGACGCCGACGGGTCATTCGCTTCGCGAGCGATCCCCCTGCCACGCAATGACGCCCATTCGAGCATCACAGTCTCCCTTAACCCACGACCATCTTATACAACGGCCGTATCGAAATCGTGAATCGGGCAAAGTTGCGTCCCAGGGGGATAATCAACGAGGCTTCCGATAGGTCTCATGCGCATCGAACAGCGGCGCGCTGCCGTCCCCGGCGAGCATCCCCTTGCCGTCGACAAGTTCCACCGTTCGATAAAAGCAGGAACGCCGGCCAGTGTGACAGGTTGCATCATGACCTGTCACATTTACGCGAAGCCACACCGCGTCCTGGTCGCAATCGGTCCGGATTTCAGCGACATGCTGAAAATTGCCCGACGTTTCGCCTTTCTTCCAAAGCGCGTTGCGCGAACGCGACCAGTAGTGGGCGATTCCGGTTTCCAGCGTCAGGGCGAGCGCCTGCGCATTCATGTGCGCAACCATCAGAAGCATGCCGTCACTGGCGTCGGTGACGACCGCGGTGACAAGGCCACTGGCGTCGAAACGCGGCGTGAAGTCTTCGCCTTCCTCCAGCTGCAGCTTGTCGCTGGAAGGGGCGGGAAATTGCAAAGCGGTCATCGCCGGGTCCTGGAAATCTGGAACCGGCGAGGCGGATCAGATTCCGCTGCCGGCACGCACCATGGTAACGAACCGGATCTGCTCCTCGGGATTGTCCCGGAAAGTGCCGGTGAAAGTGGAAGTCAGGGTTGTCGATCCCTGTTTGCGGATGCCGCGCATGGCCATGCACATGTGTTCGGCCTCGACCATCACCGCAACGCCACGCGGATTTAGCACGTCCTGGATGACACCGGCAATCTGCGCAGTCAGCGCCTCCTGGGTCTGCAGGCGATGTGCGAAGATGTCGACGACGCGGGCGATTTTCGAAAGCCCGACGACCTTCCCATCCGGCAGATAGCCGACATGTGCCTTGCCGATGATCGGCACCATATGGTGCTCGCAATGCGAATGGAACTTGATGTCGCGCACGATGACGAGGTCGTCATAGCCTGCGACTTCCTCGAAGGTGCGCCCGAGTTCTTCGGCCGGGCACATATCATAGCCGCCGAACATCTCGCGGTAAGCCTTGGCGACGCGTTTCGGCGTGTCGACCAGTCCTTCGCGGTCCGGATTGTCGCCGGTCCAGCGCAAAAGCGTACGGACTGCCGCCTCGACTTCCTCCTGGCTCGGCCGGTCGGTGACCGGCTTGTCCATATAGGCCGACTGCGGCATGATCTTCTTGATGGCGGCATCCATGAAAGGCATCTCCCGTAGTTCCCTTCATAGAGGGAACGAGTTGAACGGACCACTGCCTTTTGCGGTAGCGGAAACCCACCCGGTTTCCCGCCCGAAAGCGGCGTGAAAAAAGGCCGGCTGAAGCGACTGCCCGTCGCCTTGTCGTCACCGGACCTCCAGCATTATATATGGTCGTGCCGAGCGAATGAAAGATACGCCAGCAGTATTCGATGATCGTGCCAGCACGGCGGGCTGAAACATTATGATCGACGACGTCTACAACACGAAAATTCTTGGCTTTGCCGGAAATATCGGCCGTATCGGCCGGTTGGAGCATCCCGACGCGACAGCCAAGGCTCATTCCAAGCTGTGTGGTTCGACCGTGGTCGTCGATATCGCCATGCGGGACGGTGTCGTTACCGATTTCGCGCATGACGTGAAGGCGTGTGCCCTCGGTCAGGCGTCGTCCTCGATCATGGCTGCCAACGTCGTTGGCGCGACTGCACAGGAGCTGCGCGCGGTGCGCGAGGCGATGTGGAAGATGCTGAAGGAAAATGGGCCGCCGCCTGAAGGTCGTTTCGCTGACCTGAAGTATCTGGAGCCGGTGCGCGACTACAAGGCACGTCACGCTTCCACGATGCTGACCTTCGACGCCGTCGTGGATGCGATTGGCCAGATCGAAGAGAAGAGCGCCGAGGCCGCCGCCTGATCCAGAGCGTCTGCGACTCTTTTGTTTTACGCAGTTGCAGATGCAAAGGCTGCAACGCGTTTTGCCGGAATTGTTCCTTGGAGCGCTACCCAGCCAGGGCCGCGAAATACGCTTTTTCGATTTCGGCTGCCATGACATCAGCGCCGAATCGTGACTTCAGGACGCTGGTTTGCGGCATCGCCTGGCGATAGGCATCCAGATCGGTCAGCGCCTGGTCCATTTTCTCACCGATTTCGATGGCGTCCGGCTGCACGAGGGCAGGGGAATCAGGGCCGAAGATTTCCGGTATGCCACCGACCGCGCTGGCGATCATCGGTTTTCCCGCCGCGAGTGTCTCGAGCACGATGTAGGGCATCGCTTCGGCGCGCGAAGGCACCACGACAACATGAGCCAGCGCAAAAGCCCTGCGGGCTGGCATCGGCGGGAAAAAACGAATGCGGTTGTCCAGCCCAAGCCGCTTCACCTGGGCATGATAGCGCGGCAGGTCGTCGCCATCGCCGACCATGACGGCGCTGATGGTGCGTTCGGAGCGAATCTCTGCCTGGGCGAGGGCATCGATGAAGATGTCCGGACCCTTCAGGTCACGCATCATGCCGATGTAGAGAAGATCGGCGGCATCCGTTTCTGCGGCGACGGGTTCGAATTCACCATCGCGCAACCCGTTGTAGACCAGCACGTTCGGCACACGCGGTTCCCCAACCTTGCGCCGGTAAGCCTGCCTCTCGTAGTCGGAAACGAACAGCAGGTAGTCGGTGAAGAAAGCCATCGTCCGCTCGATTGCGAAGAACAGCTTTCCTGTCGCCGTGCGCTCGTCATAGTGCAGGCTGCCGCCATGCGGCGAATAGAGGCGGGCCACGCGAGACCTTGAAACCCGCAACAGTGAGCCGAACAGGCGCGCATAGGCACCGCCCTTGGCGCCATGGCCATGGAGCACGTCCGGCTGCAATTCCTTGATGATCTTGAAGGTTCGCCAGGCCGAAGCGGCGTCCCCTGGACCGATGTGCCGTTGCATGGGAGTGCGATGCACGCCAAGCGCCAGCGTATCTTTCATGTCGTCAAACAGTGCTTCCTCGAACGCACCCCCGGTTGTCGAATCGCAGACGATGCCCACCTGGTGGCCGGCAGCGGCCTGCGCATCGGCAAGATCGCGCACGTGGCGGAAAATACCGCCGACCGGTGAGCGGAAGCAATGAACGATGCGGAGCGAAGAAGGGGATGCCACGTGATCAGAACAGGCGTTCGCGAACGTAGACGGTATCACCTGGCAGCAGCGGGTCGGATGTCACGACCTGCCCGGTCATCACCTTGCCATTGATGTCGCGTGTAACATCGACATCCGACTGGTTGGCGCGAGCCGAGAAGCCACCTGCGATGGCAACAGCTTTCTGCACGGTCAAGCCGGGCACATAGGAATATTGGCCGGGAGCGCCGACCTCGCCCATGACGAAGATCGGACGGTAACGGTCGATTTCGACAGAGACATCGGGATCGCGCAGATAGCCCTGCCGCAGCTTGACGGCGAGGGCCTTTTCGAGCTGCTGGGCCGTGCTGCCGCGTGCCGGAACCGGGCCAACGAGCGGGAAGGAGATAAAGCCTGACTGGTCGACATTGTAGGTGTTGGTCAGGCCGTCCTGCTCGAAGACGGTTACCCGTACGCGGTCACCGGCGCCGAGCCGGTAGGGCTGCGTGAGCGCGTCATGGAAAGCCGGCGGTGTCGGCCGGTAGCTGGTGCAGCCCGCCAGCAGCGATACTGCAAGCAATGCGCGAAGGAGCGGGGCAGATTTTCTCATCACCAGGTACATGCCTTCGACTGGTCGCCGGATGATCGGCAGACGTTCAGGATCGAGTCTCGTTATCGGTCTGTTAGGGTTAATGGCCGGTAAAATTCGGCGTCGCGAAATATGAGCAGATGCTGATTTTATGGTTTGGGCGCTGTCAATTGCATCCGTAGCGACTGGCGGTAAGGGATTCTGCCGCCAGCTTATTTGAGGGGTGGCTTTTTTAACGGCTAAGTTACCATGCTTGTTTACCATGCCCGCAACCCAAAGTGGGAGCAGGATGCATGTCGAGCGTACAATCTAGCGCGGCGGATGTTGATGTTGACCTGAGGCAGCTCTTCGCGAGTCTTGGCCGAAACTGGCTGCGTATACTTGTGGGTTCCCTGCTCGTGGCGGGCCTGGCATTCGCCATCACCTCGTTTGTTACGCCGCTTTACAAAGCCGAGACGCGACTGGAAATCGCGGACCGCGAATCTCCATTCACGCGCCCAAATGCAGGTGCCGATGCGAATCGTGAAAATCTGGATGATGGAGCGGTCGCCAGCCAGGTGGTGCTGATCTCGTCGACTGACGTTCTCAGTCAGGTTGCGAAAAAGCTCGATCTGGCGAAACGGGCGGAGTTTGATGAGACCGTGGACATGTCTGCGGTCAGCCATTTTCTCATCCTGGTTGGTTTGAAGAGCGATCCGAGCGAGATTCCCCCTGAAGAGCGCGTGCTCAAGAGAATGCGCGAGAAACTCAACGTCTATCGCGTTGAAGGGACGCGCATCATCGGCATCGAGTTTTCGTCTCGTGATCCCAAGTTGGCAGTCGCGGTGCCCGGTGAGATCGCTGACGCCTATGTTGCAATGTTGCGGGGGTCAAAGAGAGAGTCGGGTGCCGAAGCGACCGGCTATCTGGAACCGGAAATCAACAGGCTTTCCCAGCAAGTGAAGGAGGCCGAGGCCAAGGTTGCGACCTATCGGGCGCAGTCTGATCTTCTCACTGGTCAGAACAACACCGCGCTCGTGTCGCAGCGGGTTTCCGAGATGCAGAGCGAATACTCGCGTGTGCAGGCCAACCGGGCCTCTGCCGAGGCAACGTCCCAAGCTGTGCGGAAGGCGCTCCAGGGAGGAGGATCACTGGACTCCTTCCCGGAGGTGCAGGCATCACCGGCGATCCAGCGCCTTCGCGACCGGGAAGGGCAGATCAAAAGCGACATCGCGGATCTCTCGACCACCCTGCTTGAGAATCACCCGCGCATCCGCTCGCTTCGGTCTCAGCTTGCCGACATAGATCGGCAGCTTCGCGGGGAAGCCCAGAACGTCTTGGCTGGTCTCGTCACTCAAGCGCAAACCGCGCGGGAGCGCGAGAGTCAGCTTTTGACCGATCTGAACCAATTGAAGGCTGAGGCAGCACGCGCCGAGGAAGCACGGGTCGAACTCAGCTCCCTGGAGCTTGACGCCGCAACGAAACGCCAGGCGCTTCAAGATAATCTGGCCCGCTTCCAGGAGGCGAACTCACGTCAGGATCGCAACTATCTGCCGGTCGTCGCAAGCATCGTTTCGAGGGCGACGATTCCCACGGAGCCATATTTCCCCAAAGTCATCCCTATCGTCACTGCGGCATTCGTCGCCTCGTTGCTGGTGATGTCGATTTTCACCCTGCTAAGCGAGCTATTCTCGGGTCGCGCCATGCGCCCGGCACCGGGACCGCGGCCCGAACCTGTGAGGCAGGTACCTATGCCGGTAGTACCGGTGCCAATGCCCGCAGTAGAAGCTGATGCGTCTGAAGAGAATCGTCGTCCTGCGGCAGAAATTCCTGCGGCAACGACGCGGCAGCAGGACGACGAGCGCGCCGAGGCGGTACGCAAGGCTGCGGCGCTGATCGAGAATGTTTCCGCCGGACACGCACACGTGCCGGTGGAGGAGCCCTTGCCGGCGGACGAGCCCGCGCTGGAACAATCCGTACTGGGACTTGGCGAGATCGATATCGAAAAAGCCGCCGAAAGGCTGATCACCAGCGGGGCTGCGCGCGCTATCTTCATCTCGCCGGAAGGCGATGAGGCCGCCGCCAGCTCCATTCTGGTCGCTCGTGAGGTCGCGGACGCCGGCTTGCGTGTATTGCTTCTGGATCTCACCGCATCTGGAGCCGCTTCTCGCCCGATGCTTGATGGAACCAGCCAGGCTGGCATCACCAATCTGCTGGCCTCCGAGGCTCAGTTCAGCGATGTCATCCATGCCGATCACTATTCGGACTGCCACGTGATCCCGGCAGGCACGGCGGATCCGGTACGTGCCATGCGGGCGGCAGACCGTCTGCCGATCATCATGCAGTCGCTGACCACCGCCTATGACCTCGTGGTGGTGGAGTGTGGACCGGCAGATGCCGATGGCATCCGTCGGCTTGTCGGTGAAGCGACGGAAGTCTTCGTCAGCGCGCTGGAGCCAAGCGATGCCGTCGCCGATGCAGCCGTAAAGCTGATCGAGGGGGGGTATCCGGATCTGGTTCTTGTGACGCCGGCAAGCCATGGCAGGCCTGGCGCTCCGCTTGGTCGGTCTGCGGCCTAGGAGCAACTCCAGCTAACGTGCGCAGCGGTTTTACGTCCTTAACTGCGCCAAAGTTGGAGTATTTCCGCGAAAAGCGGGGATGCACCAGGTGGATGGTTTGTCAGTCTTCGTTGGTGCGCGACGATTGTTCCTGGCCCTGTGTCCTGCGTCGCAGGGCTTTTGTGATCTTCCATATCATTGGACTGTTCTTGACGAAGGCCTTGGCACGCGCCCCCTGGTGCAGGGCACTGGCCAGTGCGCGGCCCTTTGTCGTGAGCGGGAGAAGCGCGTCGCTCTGCCTGATCTCGACGTCGCACCACTGACGCTTGTACGGCTCATCTCCAACGGAAAAATCGTACAGAAGATTGCCCTGCTGGCATGCTTCCTGGATGTTGTCGAAAAACAGGAAATCGCCGGGGCTGGCAAAAGAGAGCTCGTCCTCCAGGATCGCGCCGAATTCGCAGACCAGTCGCTTTGGCGAGCGGCTGGAACCCGTCACGGCGCGCAGCTTGCCGCCAACTTCCAGCCCATGCAGGACGAAGGTGGGGTTGTCGCTTTCGAGGGCGCTTGCAAACAGGGCCTGGAAAAAGCCGCGCACCCGTTCGTCGCCAAAGACATTGATGATGCCCATCTTGCGGAAGCGCTGTTCCTTCATGGCAAAGAAGGCTTCGAGCAGGCGTCCTGTCTCGTCTCGGGTGCCGGCTTCGATCCTGGCGAATCCGCCAGCGGCCTCGAATTTGCGCGCCTGCGAGCGGTGCTTCTTGCGTTTGCGTTTGCCGCTGGCGCGTTCGAGAACACTGTCGAAACCACCATCGAGGTCGACCGCCAGGGCCAGGTTGGGGCTGGGAAAGGACGGAAGCCCCGCCAATGGATTGTTCGTGCCGTTGAGGTCGGGCTGAAGTCGCTGCAGTGCGATGAGATCGATATCTGGACGTGCCGTCCGGATGGCTGCAAACAGCGCTGGCAGGTGCAGTGATGCGAAGTCACTTCCGGAAGCAATTGAGGTTGCAGGGAAATTTCCGTTGGCATGACGTCCGCCAAGGAAGCGGGCTATGCGGAATGGACCGGAGCGTTCGATTTCGAGTGCAAGGGCAAACACCGTATGACCGTCAACCGCCACTGAGGCGATGATGGCGTCGGGGCGCAGATGTTCTATCCAGTGGCGTACCCAGAGCGGGTCCTGCGGCGGAGCATGAACGGCGGTTCGGGCGAATTCGGCATAAGAAGCGAGCACTTCATCGGTGGCTGCCTGCACGGAAGGCAAAAATTGCGTGCTTGGCGGTGCCCCGTAAGGCACTGCCGTTGACGCGAAAGCCCTGTTATCCCCCGACGCCGTCGCGTCCACCATGCCTGCATCGTCCTGTTGGTACCATGCAGTGAGCCTGCATCAGACGGACACGTCATGGTGCAACATATTAGACTAAAAAGATAAATGAATCTTGGTCTTGCTTGCTAGTTCTTCGGGCGGGGCTCGAGGATCAGCCACTTGATGATGGCCATGGCCGGCAGAATCCAGAGCAGGCCACTGAGTGCGAAGAAGACGAGGTGGGCGAGCGGACCGGATTGCGACAGCTGCGCGACTGCGACAATGGTCGCGACAATCGCGTAGACGACGACGAGCGCCACCAGGAGAACGGTTCCGATCAGTTTCTTCAGACGCATGGGCATGGCCGCAATCCTTTGTGACGTTCGGATTAAGCCGAATGGCAGCCGCGTGCAACCGGCCAACGCTGGCGCGACGGCGTGCCGCGCCGCGTCACCTTGCCAGTTTTGGTGCTATGGTTCACTTGAGACCGCAAGACCAATACTCGGATCAGCCATGGCAGCCACGACCGAAATTGCCGCACCCGTTGCCGAACAGAATCGCGAATTGCGCAATCGTGCACTGGTTCGCGGCTGGTTGTATGTCGTGCTGCTGGTGTTGTTTGCCATCGTCATGGTGGGTGGCGCCACCCGCATGACCGGCTCTGGCCTTTCGATCACCGAATGGAAGCCGATCCACGGTGTCGTTCCGCCACTCAACCAGGCCGAATGGCAGGAGGAGTTCGAGAAATATCAGCAGATCCCGCAATACCAGCAGATCAACAAGGACATGACGCTGGAGGAGTTCAAGGGTATCTTCTGGTGGGAATGGGCGCATCGCTTGCTGGCACGCGGTGTCGGCTTCCTGGTTGCCATTCCGCTCGTTTTTTTCTGGGCGACGCGTCGGCTCGAAAGCCGCCTGAAGCCGCGTCTGGTCGGCCTTCTCGCGCTCGGTGGACTGCAGGGGGCCATCGGATGGTGGATGGTTGCTTCCGGTCTCAGCGAGCGTGTTTCGGTCAGTCAGTATCGGCTGGCCACGCATCTGACGCTTGCCTGCATCATCATCACGGCAGTCGCCTACATAGCGCGCGGGCTGGCCACCTATAGCGAGCCGCCAGCCGGACGTGGCACCCAGCGATTCGCCGGCATCATGGTGCTGCTGGTCCTGATCCAGATCTATCTAGGCGCCCTGGTTGCCGGCCTGCATGCAGGCCTTACCTACAACACGTGGCCGCTGATGGACGGCGCGATCATTCCCGGCGACCTGTTCATACTCGATCCGGCCTGGATCAACCTGTTCGAGAACCCGAAGACGGTGCAGTTCGTACACCGTATGTTTGCCTACACGGTGCTGATCATTGCCTTCTGGCATGCACTCTCCACAGCACGTGCCAAGCCGGGCAGCACGCATTCACGCCGGGCCTGGGTTCTGTTCTGGCTTGTCGTCGGCCAGGCTGCCATCGGTGTCGCCACGCTGCTGCTGCAGGCGCCGATCGACGTGGCGTTGACCCACCAGGCTTTTGCGATGATCGTGCTGGTTTTCGCGACAGCGCACTGGCGCGGCACCAAAGGTGCGTATCCACTTGAGACAGAAGTGGTCGTCAGGAACTAGCGACCAGCGTCGATCCTCAGAAGCTGTTGTCCCGTACGGATCGCACGACCTCGACGATCGACAATTCGCGTTCTTCGTCGACGTCGTTCTTGTCCTGGCTGTGCCACGAGGCCGACAGGCAGCCATAAGCCATGGCATGATCGAGCAGGCGGCGCGGATCCTGGCCCATCGAGCGTGAGAAGATCGTGGCCATCGTCGCGATACGCTCTGGCTCGGTGCACAGCCGGTCCAGCGGGTTGAAGAACATGTTGGCGGCGTCGAAGCCCGGATCGCCCAATATGCCCTTGGGATCGATCGCCAGCCAGCCGCGCGGCGACTGGATGATGTTGTCGTGGTGGATGTCGCCATGCAAAGGGCGCACATCCACGGGATCGGAGAGCAGGCGCTCGGCGATTTCGGCAGCGTCGACATAGAGGCTTTCGACACCGGCATTCCTGTCCGCCTTGGCCTTGTCGAAGAGGCTGACGAAACGATCGCGAAGCGGCTGCAGATCGCCAGGCGCGGGGTGTCGCGATGGCGAGTGCAGCCGCGCCATCACCTCGGCGGAGATCTCGGTGGCGGCGGTATCGCTCGCATCATCCAGGACGGCACGCAGGTGACGTTCGCCGGCATATTCGATCAGCATCATCTTGTCTTCGCCGTCGAACAGGCGGACGAGACCTTCACCACGCCGCCAGGACAGCAGGTGAATGCCGCGCAGTTCGTCTTCCACGTCGTCGAAATCTTTCAACGCCTTGACGATGGCCGGCGTGCCGTCAGCCTGACGCACTTTCCAGATGCGACTGGAGAAGGTTTCGGTGACAAGAACAGGCTCGCTGACGTTCCAGCGCGCCGGCAGGGCAGGCGGGTGCATGACATGTTTCCGGTTTGTTGGAATCAGGGCCGCGCCACGGCGCGGCCCAGCTCTGGTATCCGATGATCAGCTGTTGAGGCCGAGCATCAGGTCGAGGTTCTGCACGGCCGCTCCCGATGCGCCCTTGCCGAGATTGTCGTAGACGGCAACCAGCAGCGCCTGTGCCCGCGCATCGTTGGCGAAGACATAGACCTTCATGCGGTTGGTGTCGTTGTACTGCTCCGGATTGAGCTCCGGCACGCGGTCGACGGCTTCGTAGGGTGCCACCTCCACCACGCCGCCTTGAATGCCGGCGAAATGGTCCGCGATCGCCGCATGCAGCTCGGCACCCGTCGGAATATGGTCGAGCTGGGCCAGTTGCAGCGGTACCACCGTGATCATGCCCTGTGCGAAATTACCGACCGCCGGCTGCATCAACGCGTCGTGCTTCAGCTTCGCATAAGCCTTCAGTTCGGGCAGGTGCTTGTGCTTCAGCGAGAGTGCGTAGGGTGTGAATTCCGAAGCGTTCTCGCCTTTGGCCTCATAGTCCTCGATCATGGTGCGGCCACCGCCGGAGTACCCGGAGATGCCGTTGAACGTGACGGGATAATCAGCCGGCAGCAGACCAGCTTCGACCAGCGGGCGCAGTGTCGCGATCGGGCCTTGCGGCCAGCAGCCGGGATTGGCGACGCGCTTCGCAGCCGCGATGCGCTTCGTCTGCTCCTTGTCCATTTCCGGAAAACCGTACTCCCAGCCGGCGGCGACGCGATAGGCCGTGGAGGCATCGATGACACGGGTGGTGTCGTTCTTGATCAGCGACACACTCTCCCTTGCCGCATCGTCCGGCAGGCACAGGATGGCGACATCGGCGGCGTTGAGGAACTCGGCGCGGGCAGCGGTCTCCTTGCGGCGCTCTGCCGGCACGGAGATGATTTCGAGATCGCCGCGGTCCGCCAGCCTGGCCCTGATCTGCAGGCCGGTGGTGCCGTGTTCGCCGTCGATGAAGATTTTCGGTTTCATTGCCTTGTCTGGTCCGATCTTTCTGGCCGGGACGTCAGATGTCCTGACCGGTATGGGTCTGGTTGGTGTTCTCTTCGGCTCTCGCCTTTCGTTCCGCCAGCAGGCCGAGATAGTGCATGGCGATGGTCGAGCCGGCGATGGCCGTTATATCGGCATGATCATAGGCCGGCGCAACCTCCACGACGTCGGCACCGACCAGGTCGATCTGGCCGAGCAGCCGAAGTGTCGACAGGATCTTGGACGAGCTCGGGCCACCCGAAACAGGCGTGCCGGTGCCGGGCGCAAAGGCGGGATCGAGGCAATCGATGTCGAACGTGAGGTAGGTCTTGCGACCGCCGGTACGCTCGACAATGGCGTAGGCGATATCGGCGGCGCGCATCTCCTCGACTTCGTAGCCGTGCAGGATCTTGATGCCGAAGGTGTCGGGTGCATGCGTGCGGATGCCGATCTGGATCGAACGATCGGGGTCGATGAGGCCTTCCTTGACGGCTCGGCCGACAAACGAGCCGTGGTCGATGCGTTTGCCGTCATCCGGCCAGGTGTCCTGATGTGCATCGAACTGCACGAACGCCAGCGGGCCGTGCACGGCGGCATGAGCCTTCAGCAGCGGGTAGGTCACGAAATGATCGCCGCCGAGCGAAAGCAGGAATGCCCCGCTCTTCAGTATCTTGGCGGCTTCGCGTTCGATGATGCCGGGGGTCTTCTGGTGGTTTCCGCTGTCCAGCAGGCAGTCGCCGTAGTCGACCACGGCGAGGTGGTCGAAGAACTCCCGCGAGAACGGATATTGTGGATCGTTGTCGAAGATGGCCGAGGCGCGCCGCATTGCCTGCGGTCCGAAACGCGCCCCAGGCCGATTGGTGACGGCCGCATCGAACGGGATACCCCACACCACGGCGTCCACCCCCTTCACATCCTTGGTGTATTTGCGCCGCATGAAGGACAGGGCACCGGCATAGGTCGGCTCGTAAGAGTGGCCGGTTTTGCCGCGGGCGGTAAAAGCGTGGTCGATGTTCTTGTTCGCCATCACATGTTCCTACGGTTGTTCGGGCAGCGACACATAACGGACCGCCAAGAGCTTTGCCAGTCACGAGACGGGAACGCTTGCTGCACTTGCGGTGCCGGCGCTCCAGGACACTGCCCGAGCCCGAGCAGGTCCCATGTCTCGATTCGGCCAAGGGACTTGCGAGCCTGTCGGACGCTTCGATCACGGTTTCATTGCACGAACGCGACAGGCGGTAACTACGCCCAATGGCGTGGCACCTGTCCGACGTTCCTGGCCCATCCTCGCTCCGCCGCTGTCCGGTTGATCTTGGTCAACGCATGCCCACTTTCTTTGTGGGAGGTTTTACGGACCAATGGAGATTGCGATGTACAAACATATTCTTGTTCCGACCGACGGTTCCGATCTCGCCGGCAAGGGAGTCCAGCAAGGCCTGGCACTCGCCAAGGCATTGGGCGCCAAGGTAACGGTGGTGACTGCAACCGAACCTTTCCCGGTGTCCGGCTTTGCGCTCGGTGCGGGCTGGGTTCCGTCCGGAGCGGACATGCAGGAGTTCAGTGCCGCGCAGAAAGAGGATGCGGAGAAAATCCTGGCTGCCGTCAAGGCGGAAGCAGCGAAGGCCGGCGTCGATGCCGATCTCGTCCATGTGCCTGACCAGCGCGCCGCCGATGCGATCCTTGAGGCCGCCAAGGTGCATAAAGCCGACCTTATCGTGATTGCTTCGCACGGCCGGCGTGGTGTCGAGCGCGTGCTGCTGGGCAGCCAGACAGCCGAAGTGCTGGCCCACTCCACCATTCCGGTTCTGGTGGTGAAATAGGCTTCGCAACTTTACCGATCCGTATGGTAGCGGCAATGTGCCGGTGAGATCGGGCCTTCAATGTGGTGGTGCCTCAACAAAAGGAGTTGCCCCCATGAGGAAGTACATCGCCGCCACCGCCATCGTGCTCGCACTTGCCAGCGTCAATGGCGCGTTCGCCAAGGACCTCAAGGCCACCGTGAAGAAGGTCGACGCGCTGACGAGCTCGGTGACGCTCGACAGCGGCCAGACGGTCAAGCTGCCGGCCGGTGTCAAGGCCGCCAGCCTCAAGGCCGGCGACAAGGTGCTGGTCACCTACTCGACGGACGCCGCGGGCAAGACCACGGTGCAGAGCATCAAGCCGTCGAAATAAGCAGCACGGGCGTCCATTTTCGGCGCCTCAGGCTGAAATTGTCTTGGTAATTGCCGCGAATTGGCCGGGTCGATGACCCGGCCTTTTTGCTGGCCAGAGGTCCGAAAACAAAAAAGGCCCGCCGAAAAGCGGGCCTTGTTACGCCAACATCTTGCGCGACGTGCACTCGTACAGAAAATCAGAACCGTTTATGCGGAGATTCCGCGCGGATGGTTATTTCGGCCTGAACGGTCTTGGCGCCTTCGACGACGGTGGTCTTGGCGGTCTCGGCAGCACCACGGACACGTTCGATGTTGGCCGAAGCGTTTTCACGCACGAAGTCGGCCTGGATCTGGACAGCTTCATTGAACGACTGCGCGCCGGCAATCTTCTCGACCGTGCTCAGGGTGTGCTGGACATTGGCCAGCGTCGCATCGAGCAGACCGCGGGAGAAATTGGCATAGCCGGCAACGAAGGAAGCGGCGAACTTCTCGACACCGTCGGTCAGCTTGGCAGCGCCACCGTGAACGGTCTCGGCGCGCTCCTTGGCGGTCGAGGCGCCACGCTTCACGAAATCGCGGGCGGCAGCGGGAACTTCAAGCTTCGACTGAACGCCATCAAAAACGTTCTTGATCGAGGAAAAATAGTTGGAAGCAGGCGTGGTGGCCTTGGCGGTCTTGGTCATGGCGATTCTCCATCCTCATAAAGGAGCTATGGGTTGCGCTCCGTTCAGGATCGACCCGGAGCATGGCAAGCATATAGAGTTGATTATTGTGCATTGCAACATGGATTTTTGTTGCGATGCAATATTTCATCTAACCCTTTGTCACCAAAGCATTTAAAAAGTCGCTGGCTAAGCGATGTGAGGCCGAGGTCGTCGTTGACTGGTTCGGGGCGCGACCGAAAAGCTCATGCAATCGGCATGCGCAAACCTTACTTTCCGATGCTAAGCTTTGTTCGAGCAGCAGCAGGAGCGGACCGTAAATGTCGCAGCAGGATGCTACCGCCGCAGGGTTCTTGAGTTCTGACAAGGATGCCGAGGCAAAACTTGCCGCACTGCGGCGCACGAAGTTCGTGGCCGCCGCGGCACTGGCGCTCTGCGTGGTGGTATTTGCTGTCTCGAAGTCCCTGGAGGGAAGCTATCCGTGGCTGGCCTTCATTGCCGCCTTTGCCGAGGCCGCGACCATCGGTGGTCTGGCCGACTGGTACGCAGTGGTGGCGCTGTTCAAGCGACCGCTTGGCCTGCCGATTCCGCACACAGCGATCATTCCAGAGAACCAGACCCGCATTGCAGACAATCTCGGCCGCTTCATCGAGGTCAATTTCCTGGCACCTGGCCCGGTTCGGGAAAAACTGAACGAGGTCGACTTTGCCTCCCTGGTCGCTGACTGGCTGGCCGATGAAGAACGCGCCGCGGGTCTGTCGCGTTTCGTCGTGCGGCTGGTGCCGCAGACGCTCGGCGCCATCGAGCAATCCGGCCTGCGCGGCTTCGTCACCCAGCGCATGCTGGAACAGATGGAAAAGGTCCAGGTTGCACCGCTGGCGGCGGAACTGCTGGAGGCTTTCACCGAGGATCGTCGTCACCAGAAGCTGTTCGATGAGTTCACCCGGGTCATCGGCCGATTTCTCAACGACGAACAGGCGCTGGCCACCATGCGCGAGAAGATCCGCGAGGAGTTGCCTTCGCTTTTCAATCTGTTTCGCGCCGATGCCTATCTTCTGAAGAAGATCGTGGCTTCCGCCGGATCGCTGCTGGAGGAGGTGAGGGCCGATCCCGATCACCCCATGCGCGAGGAATTCGACCGTTTCGTCGCCAAGTTCATCGATCGGCTGCGCCAGTCGAAGGAATATGCCCGTCGCGCTGAGCGGTTGAAACGGGGTTTCCTGGCTCGGCCGGAAATCCGCGATCTGGCGCATGACATGTGGGACAGCCTGCGTCGTTTCATCGAGCAGGATGCGGTCGCCGAAAACTCGATGATCCGGCAACACCTGACCGGCATGTTCATCGAGGTCGGACGGCACCTCGCGGGTGATCCGCAGATCAGGGCGGACATGAACCAGGGCTTTGTCGTTGCCTTGGCCTCTTTCGTGGAAAGCCAGAAGAGCGGGGTTTCCAAATTCATCGCCGATCAGGTTAAGCGCTGGGATCTCGCGCAGCTTACCCGCCTGATCGAGATGAACATTGGCCGCGACCTGCAATACATCCGCTTCAACGGCATGATCATCGGCGGCCTCGCCGGTCTGGCGCTCTACACGGTGGAACGGCTGTTTCTCGTCAATTGACGGTTGTGTTCCCTGGTCTATTCTCACCCTCGCGGCAATGGCGCCAGCAAGCGCATGACCCCGAAAATCGGGTTCGATTTTCGGAAAGGATCATGCGCCAAATCAAAGTGTTGGAGCGTCCTTTGCGCGTCCAAACGGACGCGCGGCGCTCTAAAGGAGGAGATGACGACCATGGCAAAACAGCCCGAACCCGAATCCTTCATGGACATGTTCAGCAAGCTCGGCCGCGACCTGAAGATGCCGCAGGTGGATGTCGATGCGATCCTCAGTCATCACCGCAAGAACCTCGAAGCGCTGGAGAAATCGGCTCGGGCGACCGCAACAGGTGCATCCTCGATCATGGCCAGGCAGCGCGAAGTTCTGCAGGAGTCCCTGCGTGAGATCACCGAATTCGGCCAGAATTACCGTGCGCCCGGCAATCCGCAGGAGCTGATCGCCAAGCAGGCTGACTTCGCACGCAAGTCCTTTGAAGCGGCGGTGAAGAACGCCGGCGAAGTTGCCGAAATCGTCAAGAAGTCGGGTACGGAATCCGTCGATATCCTCCGGGCTCGTATCAAGGACGCTATGGACGAGATCCGGCAGAGCTACGAGAAGAAGTAGGTGGCTACCGTCCGATACTTTGTCGGCGACGTCGGTGCCTCAGTCTCCTTTTATACAACGCATCTGGGCTTCGCCTTGCGACAGCAGTTCGGTCCCAACATGGCGATCCTTGATCGGGGTGACCTCACGCTATGGCTGGCGGGACGCCAAGCTTCCGCTTCTCGACCGATGCCGGATGGCAGCGTACCCGAGCCAGGTGGCTGGAACAGGTTCGTCCTCGAGGTGACGAATCTGCCTGCCTTTGTAAAAGCCTTGCAGGATGGCGGCGTGTCGTTTCGCAATACTATGGTCGAGGGTCCGGGCGGCCGACAGATCCTGTGCATGGACCCTTCAGGCAATGTGATCGAATTGTTCGAAGCGGCAGGAAACTGATCTGCGGGGCGTTGTTGACGCCCAAGCCCGCGAGAGAGTTGGTCGGAGAGAGGAATGAGCCAAACACAGGCCGGCAATGCGCCTGGTCGCCTGCGCCAGATGCAGATCTATGTAACCGGCGCAGGCGGCAGGCGTCCGACCGTTCCGGTCGCGCCGGATCTGCTGGAACAGGCGGCGATCCGCAAGATGACACAGGAGGCCGCCGCCTACATTGCCGGAGGAGCTGGCAGTGAGGCGACGATGCGCGCCAACCGCAGCGCTTTCGAACGCCATCAGATCGTGCCGCGCGTGTTGCGGGATGTTTCCCGGCGCGATCTTTCCGTGGCGTTGTTCGGCCGCCGCCACACGGTGCCGATCCTGCTCGATCCGGTCGGTGTGCTGGAGATGGTGCATCCCGAGGCCGATCTTGCTGTTGCCCGCGCGGCAGCCGCGGAAAACATCGCCTATGTCTTCTCCAACCAGGCATCCGTGCCGATGGAACAATGCGCTGCAGCCATGGGCGATGCGCCGCGCTGGTTTCAACTTTACTGGTCCAGCGACGACGATTTTGTCCGCTCTGTGGTCGGGCGTGCCGAGAAATGCGGCTGCGAAGCGATCGCCGTCACGCTCGACACCACGTTGCTGGGCTGGCGCCCGCGCGACCTCGACGCCGCCTACCTGCCGTTCCTGCGTGGGCTGGGGCTCGGGCAATATCTCAGTGATCCCGTTTTCAGGTCCAAAATTCCGCCCAGTCCGCCAGAGACCGGCGTCCGGCCACGTGGCTTCGATCTGATCTCGACCGCGCTCAGCCTGCGCCGCAAGGGTAAGCAATTTGGCCTGTCGATGCAGCAGATGCGTGCCGCAGTTGCCCATTTCACCGCCACTTATTCGCGGCCGGACCTGAACTGGGGTGACATCAAGCGACTGCGCGGCATGACGAAGCTGCCGATCCTGCTCAAGGGTATCCGCCACGCCGATGACGCACGGCTGGCGCATGAGCACGGGGTCGACGGCATCATCGTTTCCAATCATGGTGGTCGCCAGGTCGATGGGGAAATCGCCACGCTGGATGCCTTGCCAGGTATCGTTTCCGCGGCCGGTGGCTTGCCCGTCCTGCTCGATTCCGGCATCCGTTCGGGCAGCGATGTTGCCAAGGCGCTGGCGCTCGGCGCCACGGCCACGCTGATCGGTCGGCCCTATGTCTACGCATTGGCGCTCGCCGGCGAAACCGGCGTGCGCGAAGTGATCCGCAACATTGTTGCCGAATTCGACCTGACACTCGCTCTGGCCGGGCTGACCAAGGCAAGT
Source organism: Mesorhizobium sp. Pch-S (assembly GCF_004136315.1). Lineage (NCBI taxonomy): Bacteria > Pseudomonadati > Pseudomonadota > Alphaproteobacteria > Hyphomicrobiales > Phyllobacteriaceae > Mesorhizobium > Mesorhizobium sp. Pch-S. The sequence goes on along the minus strand of NZ_CP029562.1, from coordinate 6,137,694 downwards.
GATCTCGACGGTTCGGTGCTGACGGGATAGGGCACCTCTTCTGTGGGTTTCGCCGGTCGGCCGCTGCATCCCGGCTGGCGAGATGCTAGACGTCCCCTCCAAATGTCTGGAGCGTGGCGCCGAAAAGTTGCAGACTTTTCGGACAAGAATCATACGCGCAACAAGAGATAGAGCGGGTTGCCGGTTCATCGTGATCGGGCTCTGCTCTGGAATTCGGCCGGGGTTTTGAATGAAGGTAGCCATCGAGATGGGGACGGCGTCTGGCGCAGCCGCCACGCTCGATCTTGAGGAGTTGCTGGCGACACGTCTGCTGGTGCAGGGCAATTCCGGCTCCGGCAAGTCGCATCTCCTGCGCCGTCTTCTCGAACAGAGCGCACCCTGGGTGCAGCAGGTGGTGATCGACCCAGAGGGCGATTTCGTCACGCTCGCCGACCGTTTCGGACACATCGTGGTCGATGCGCAGCGCACGGAGGCCGAACTCACCGGCATTGCCGGCCGCATTCGCCAGCACCGCGCCTCCGTCGTGCTTAATCTCGAAGGTCTCGACGTCGAACAGCAGATGCGTGGTGCCGCGGCCTTCCTGAACGGCATGTTCGATGCGGAGCGCGATTACTGGTATCCCGTGCTGGTGGTGGTGGACGAGGCTCAGCTGTTTGCGCCTGCGGTGGCCGGGGAGGTTTCCGACGAAGCCCGCAAGGTTTCGCTCGGTGCCATGACCAACCTGATGTGCCGGGGCCGCAAGCGTGGCCTTGCCGGCGTCATCGCCACGCAGCGGCTGGCCAAGCTCGCCAAGAACGTGGCGGCGGAAGCCTCCAACTTCCTGATGGGCCGCACCTTCCTCGACATCGACATGGCGCGTGCTGCCGATCTGCTTGGCATGGAACGCCGCCAGGCAGAGATGTTCCGCGATCTGGCGCGCGGTAATTTCGTGGCGCTCGGGCCTGCCATGTCGCGGCGGCCGTTGCCGGTCGCCATTGGCACGGTCGAAACGTCGGCGCGCTCGGTCAGCCCCAAGCTGACGCCGCTGCCGGAGGCAATCGAGGATGTCGAAAGCCTGATCCTGACGCCGAGCCCGGAGGAGTTGCGCCAACCGGTGGTGCGTCGCCCGCGTCCGCCTGCACCGACCCCGACCGCTGACATTCTGGAACAGTTGGCGCGTGCATTGCCCGAACAGGCTGCCGCGTCGGAGCCTGCACCGACCCTGTTCGACGAGGTCGAGCGTGAGGCGCTGATCAAGGCGGTACTATCGGAAATCGTGGAAGACCCTGATGCTGCTTTCCGAGCAGATTCATTGCTTTACCAGGACTTTCTGGTGCGTTGCCGCATCCGCCGTGTGCCGGGTGAACCGCTTGGCCTTTCCGTATTCCGCCGGCGGCTGGCCATCGCCAAGACCGGTATCGACGAGACGACGGCGGCAAGCGATGTCTGGCAACAGGCTCTGGCGCTGTCCGCCGATGTTCCTGAAGATCTGCAGGCGGTGTTCCTGATTGTGGCGCAGGCGGCTGTGACCGGCTCGTCGTGCCCATCCGACGCTGCGCTGGCGCGGGCCTACGGCACGCAATCCGCGCGCCGTGCGCGGCGCCTGCTGTCTTTTTTCGAGGAACGTGGCCTGGCTGTGCTGCGGACCGATTTTCATGGACGTCGTGTGGTGGCCTTCCCCGATCTCGGTTGCGAGACCGCGCCGGGCGATCCCAACCGGCTGGACGACGTACCGGAACAGCAGGCGGCCGAGTAGCCGACGCCTGTGCCGGGTTTTCTCAGGCTGTTGAATTAGTTCCGTTTCGGATCGGGAAAAAACAGGCTCTTGAAGCCGCCGCGGTCAAACGGCGTCCACTCGCCTTCGCGTTGCGCCAGACGGTCGGCAATCGCATAGACAGCAGCCGGATGGTGGCCGAGGCCGCAATGGCTCGCTTCCACCTCGATGCTCTCGGTGTGCGGCAACTCGTTTTCCATGCAGGCCTGCCAGGCGCAGATGCCGTCTGTGCGGCTGTAGATCGCCGTTGTCGGGACCGGGGGCGATTCCGAAATCGCGCCACCCATATGGCCTTCGCGATCATCGACCTTATGGCCCGAGGTGAACTCGTAAAGCTTCCACGCGTTCGTCGCGCGTGGATCGCCGTTGAACGGGCTGCCCAGCGTGATCACCAGGCGCACGTCGTCGGGCAGCATCTTGGCGAGCTGCCGCGCATAGATGCCGCCGAGGCTCCAGCCGACAAGGCTCACCTTGCGCTCATGTTTGTCGGCCAGCTCCTTGAGGCGGTCGATCATCTTGCTTTCGACGCCGGGCAAGGGGCCGTAGTTGCGGCCGAGGTCCCAGCCATAGCTGGCATAACCTTTGGATTTCAGGAAGCCGCGCAGCGCCACCGTCGATCGATCGCTGGTGACGAGGCCCGGCAGCACCAGAACGGGATGGCCGTCGCCACGCGGTGCCAGCGCCGTCAGCAGCGGCAGCGAAGCGACGAAACCGCCGAGTTCGGGCAACGCCCTGAGTTCCAGCGCGAACAGCAGTCGCGAAGGCGGTTTCAGCGTATCAGCGTGGGCCATCATGGCTCCTGTCGGTCGATTCCGGCTGCACTCAACGCAGACTATGCCGCTTTTGTTCACAAAACTGCAATATTGCGTGCGGTTTCCGCAGCGGCAGCGGAGCTTTTCGGCTTTCAGCGGAAACGCTCCGGCTCTTTGCCCTTCCGCAATTCCTGGCGGAAAACGCTGCGTACTTTTCCTGGAATTGCACCGGATTCATTGCTTTGTAGGCTTCGGCGGAGGCGCAGGCAGTTTTTCGGCCGCGGCCTTGAGCTCTGCCATGGCCGTCACCAGCAGGTCGCCGAGATGGTCGATATCCGGTACCGCACGGCGGTCGGCGGTGATCCCGAAGTCGAGCCGGTCCTGATAGCTCTGCACGGTGATGTTGAGGGCAATGCCGTGGATCGGGATCGAAACGGGGAACATCGCCAGCACCTTGGCCCCGGCACAGAAAACCGGGATCGGTGGCCCGGGAACGTTGGAGATGGTGAGATTCGTGGTCGACGGCATCACGTCGGCAAGGCCCGTGCGGCCATAGAGCTGGGCAAGGCCCGGAAACAGGATCGGCGCGCCAAGCAGCGTGTAGTCTTTCGGTGAAACATCTTTCACCGTTCCGGCCAAAGTTTTGGAATCGCCGCTGTTTTTTCGGATTGCCATCAATCGTTCCAGCGGATCGGCAAGCTCCGTTGCGATCGGGCAGAACATGCCGAAGACCTGGTTGGAAGCATCCATGTCACCCGGCTGGCGCAACGAGATCGGCACGAAGGCCACCAGCGGTTTCTTCGGCAGGGCTTCGTGATCTTCGAGATAGGCCCGCAATGCGCCGGCACTCACCGCCATCACCACATCGTTGATCTTGGTGCCGGTTGCCTTGGCAATCATCTTGGCGTCGCCGAGCGACAAGGCGCGGGCGGCGAAGGATCGCTGCGCGGTGATGGTGACGTTGAATGGCGTCTTGGGAGCCAGGATATCGGGAATGCCAGGCAAGCCAACGCCCTTGTTTTCGCCATTTCCGCTCTTGGCGATGAGCAGGTCGGTCAATGTACCGAGCACCTGCGGCACGGCTTCCATCGCCTTCAATTGCTGGCGCATCACATTCTGCACCACGTCATTGATGCCCAGGATGGCGCGCTCCTCGATCGTCGGCTTGCGGACGGCCGGCTTTGGCTCCGGCGGCTTCACCTTTCGTGGCTGGGGCGACATGTCGTAGAGGGCTGCCGCAATCGCCATGCCGGCACCGCCATCGATCGCGGCATGGTGCATCTTGGAGTAGATGGCGACATTGCCGTCATCGAGGCCATCGATCACCGTGAATTGCCAGAGCGGTCGTGAGCGGTCGAGCAGGGTCGAATGCAATTCGCCGACCATGTCCTCCAGCTGCTTCCAGCTGCCCGGCGCCGCCAGTGTCGATCGACGCAGATGATAGGAGATATCGATCTCGCCGGCGTCGACCCAGGCCGGGTGGTCGAGCTCCAGCACGGTTCGGGCGAGCTTCTTTTCGAAGATCGGCGCCAGATGCATCCGGGTGAGGAAGAAGTCCTTGAAATGATCGTAGAAGGAGCCCGAAAGATCGGCCGGCGGCTCATAGAGCGTCAGACCGGCGACATGCATCGGCGTTTCCGGCGTCTCCATGTATAGAAATGTGGCGTCGATGCCGCCGAGCTGCTTCATGCGTCCCTCCTGGCCAATTGTTACGGTGGAGAGCCGCCCGGCCATGCGGCCTCTTTCTCCGATCATTTGCCGGATCGTGGCCAAAGGCAAGCTGCCGCACCGTAACGGGAGCTTGCGAGACGTGTCCTGTACCGCCCGCATCCATTGCCGCTGGGTAATCACTGTGAGCCGCCTAAGACGCAGGCTGCGGCTTCCCAAGCCTTTTCTGCGCGTCTAGATTGCTGGAAACGCGGTCCAGGGGAGGAGCGCATGGAGCGTATCTGGGTAAGGAATTACCCGGCCGGCGTGCCGGCTGAGGTCGACATCAACCAGTATTCGTCTGTCGTTGCGCTGTTCGAGGAGAGCTTCGCGAAATACAGGAACGAAAAGGCCTATGTCTTCATGGACAAGGCCCTGACCTTCGGCGAGGTCGACAGCCTTTCGCGTGACTTCGCAGCCTATCTGCAGGGGCTTGGCCTGAAGCGGGGCGACCGCGTCGCCATCATGATGCCGAACGTACTGCAATATCCGATTGCCGTCGCCGCGGTCATGCGTGCCGGTTTCATCGTCGTGAATGTCAATCCGCTCTACACGCCGCGGGAGCTGGAGCATCAGCTCAACGATTCCGGCGCGCAGGCGATCATCATCCTGGAGAATTTCGCGGCGACGCTGCAGGAGGTCATCCGCGGCACCCCGGTCAAACATGTCGTGCTGGCCAGTGTCGGCGATCTGCTGGGCTTTCCGAAAGGCATTGTCGCCAATCTGGTGCTGCGCAAGGTCAGGAAGGCGATACCGGCCTTTTCCTTGCCAGGTGCCGTGCGCTTCAATGCGGCGCTGGCCGCAGGCAGGGGCAAGAAGCTCGATCGGCCGGACATCGGACCGAATGATCCCGCGGTGCTGCAGTACACCGGTGGCACAACCGGTGTTTCCAAAGGCGCGACGCTGCTCCACAGCACCATCATCGCCAATCTGCTTGCCTCGGAAGCGTGGACGCAACCGGGCCTCAAGCGCAGGCCGATCAGCGGACAGCTCACTTTCATAACCGCGCTGCCGCTCTATCATGTCTACGCTTTCATCACCTGCGGCCTGCTCGCCATGCGCACCGGCGGCGTAAACGTGCTGATCCCCAATCCGCGCGACATTCCGGCGATGATAAAGGAAGTCGCGAAGTACAGGTTTCATGTGATGCCGGGCGTCAACACACTGTTCAATGCGCTCGCCAACAATCCGGAATTCGCCAAGCTGGATTTTTCGCAGTTCCGCATCGCCAATGGCGGCGGCATGGCCGTGCAGGAGGCGGTGGCCAGGAAGTGGCTGGAGGTTACCGGCTGCCCGATCGTCGAGGGTTACGGACTGTCTGAAACCTCCTCCGGCATCGCCTGCAATCCAACTGACAACGATGCCTACACCGGCACGATCGGCCTGCCTTTGCCGAATGTCGAAATCAGGCTGCTCGACGACGACGGCAATGATGTGCCACACGGCCAGCCCGGTGAGATCGCCATTCGTGGGCCGCAGGTCATGGCCGGCTATTGGAACCGGCCTGACGAGACCGAGAAGGTGATGACGCCGGACGGTTTCTTCAAATCCGGCGACATCGGCATCATGGATGAGAACGGCTACGTGAAGATCGTCGACCGTAAGAAGGACATGATCCTGGTTTCCGGCTTCAACGTCTATCCGAACGAGGTCGAGGCGGTTGCTGTTCTGCATCCAGGCGTTCTGGAGGCTGCCGTTGTCGGCGTGCCGGACAAGAATTCCGGCGAAGCGGTGATGATGTTCGTCGTGCGGAAGGATCCGACACTCAGCAAGGAAGTGCTGGCGGAATTCTGCGTCAAACATCTCACCGGCTACAAGAAGCCGAAATATATCGAGTTCAGGAACGATCTGCCGCGAACCAATGTCGGCAAGATACTGCGCCGCGAGTTGCGCGACGAGGTGATCAGGGAGATGGCAGCGCCACGATGAGTCCTGAATTGACAGGGCTGCGCGTTCATGGTCGGACGGGGCAGCTGAAACAATCAGGAATGAGGGAATGAGCAAGACACCTCCGACCTACGAACAGCTCCGGGGCATGACCGGGCAGGAGCTCGGTTTTTCCGACTGGGTAGAGGTCGATCAGACGCGCATTGATCAATTTGCCGAGTGCACCGAAGACCGGCAGTGGATCCATACCAGTCCCGAGCGGGCGAAGAAGGAGAGTCCGTTCCGCACCACGATCGCCCATGGCTATCTCAGCCTGTCGCTTATCGGCGGTCTCAGCCAGCAGATGAATGTCGTGCCTGAGAACACCCAGGCCGTCTTCAACTATGGCCTGGATAAGGTGCGCTTTCTGGCGCCGGTCAGGGTGGGTACGCGGGTCAGGCTACGTGCTTCGTTGATCTCGGTGGAGGATAAGGCCCCTGGTCAGTATCTGATGAAGTTCGCCAACACGATCGAGATCGAGGGCGAGGAGAAACCGGCGCTGATGGCCGAAACGCTGGCCATGTTCTACGAGCGGCGGAGAAAAACGGGAGGATAGTTCATGGCGAAGGCGCCGGCGAAGGACAGCAAGGACGGCGAAAAGCACGGTGAGGAGAGGGCGAGGGACACGCGCCCGCTTTCCGAGCAGATCGCCGATGAGGCGGCTGAAAACACGCTGGCGCTCAATCCTCTTGTCGGCCTTCGCACGCAGGATATCGCCGCCGCAACCGGCTCCGTACTGAAAGCGCTGGCCAGCCACCCGCAGGCCCTGGCCGAACAATGGCTCGCCTTCGCCAGCGAGTTCGGCAAGATCGTCACCGGCCAGTCCGAGATTGCCGCCGACCCCAAGGACCGTCGCTTCGCCGATCCGGCCTGGAAATCGAGCAGCCTGCACAAGGCAGTGATGCAGTCCTATGTCGCCTGGAGCAAGTCGGTGACCGAGCTGGTCGCCAAGACCGACCTGCCCGAGAAGGATGCAGCGCGCGCGCGGCTGATCACCTCCATCTTCGTCGACACGATGGCACCTTCCAACAACCCTGCTTTGAACCCGACCGCCATCAAGACGCTGGTGGATACCGGCGGTAAGAGTGCTGTGAGCGGGCTGAAGAATTTCCTCGACGACATGACACGCAATGGCGGCCTGCCGTCATCAGTCGACGCTTCCAAGTTCAAGGTCGGCGAGAACCTCGCCAACAGTCCAGGCACCGTCGTTTTCAGGAACGAGGTGCTGGAGCTCGTTCACTACACGGCAACGACCGAAAAGGTCTATCAGCGGCCGTTGCTGGTCGTTCCACCGCAGATCAACAAGTACTATTCGGTCGATCTTTCGCCGGACAAGAGCATGATCAAGTTCCTGCTCAGCCACGGCATCCAGCCCTATTGCGTCTCCTGGCGCAACCCGACGCCGGAACAGCGCGACTGGGGGCTCGACACCTATATCGCTGCGCTCGACGAGGCATGCGATGCCGCGCGCGAGATCACCGGCTCCGACACCGTCAACATTATGGGCTCCTGCTCGGGTGGCATCACGCTGTCGACCTATGTCGCCTGGCTTGCCGCGCAGCAGAAGCAGAAGATCAACGCCGTCATCCTGGCGGTCTGTGTGCTCAACACCCAGGCCGACACGGATTCGGATTTCGCGGCCCTGGTGACGCCAGAGACGATCATGGCTGCCAAGCAGATGTCGAAGGCGAGGGGCATCCTCGACGGCCACGAAATGGCGAAGATGTTTGCCTGGATGCGGCCGAACGACCTGATCTGGAACTACTGGGTCAACAATTATCTGCTCGGCAACGCGCCGCCGGCCTTCGACGTGCTCTACTGGAACGCCGACACCACCCGCCTGCCGGCCCGGCTGCACGGCGACTTCCTGGACCTCATTTTCACCAATCCGTTCATGAACCCGGGCAAGATGTCGATCCACGGCGTGCCGATCGACATGGGCAAGGTGAAACACGACACCTATGTCATCGGCGGTACCACCGACCACATCACGCCATGGAAGGCGGTCTACCAGACCGCACGTCTCTATGGCGACAACACCACCTTTATCCTCTCCAACTCCGGCCATCTGCAGAGCCTGCTCAACCCGCCCGGAAATCCAAAGGCCTGGTATGTGAAGGGCAAGACCAAGGAGAAGGATGCCGACGCCTGGACTGCGAAGGCTGAAAAGCATGAGGGAAGCTGGTGGCTCGACTGGGCCGCCTATCTCAAGGAGCGTTCAGGCGAAGAGGTTGCGGCACCGAAGGCACCGGGCAGTACCCGGCACAAACCGGTGGGGTCGGCTCCGGGTACCTACGTGTTCGAACCGTGACCCATCGCAAGAAATACTGAAACGAACGGGGATGGACTGAATGGCGATGGCTGCAGGCAAGGCCAAGGCGGACGGCGCGATGGACATCAAGATGTTCGATGTCGACGGACAGCTGCTGCGGGTCGGGATTCGTCATGGCAGTTCCAATCGTCCGCCGTTGATGATGTTCAACGGCATCGGCGCCAATCTGGAGCTGGCCGCCCCCTTCATGGCAGCATTGGAGGATACGACCGGCATCATTTTCGACGTGCCGGGCGTTGGTGGCTCGCCCAACCCCATCTTTCCCTATCGGCCTTCGACGCTGGCGCGGCTCGGAAAACGCCTCGGCGAAATCCTCGGCCATGACAGGCTGGACATTTCCGGCGTGTCGTGGGGCGGTGGGCTCGCCCAGCAATTCGCCTTCCAGTACCCTTCGGTATGCCGCAAACTGATCCTGGCAGCCACCGCACCCGGGATCACCATGGTGCCGGGCACTCCCGCCGTGCTTTCGAAGATGGCGAGCCCGCGCCGCTATACCGATCCCGGCTACATGCGTTCGATCGCAGCGGAGATTTATGGCGGCGACTTCCGCAAGGATCCGACACTGATCAACCGCCATGCATCCGCCATGAAGGGCGCTTCGCAATACGGTTATTTCCTGCAGCTCTTCGCGATGAGCGGCTGGACCAGCTTGCCCTGGCTATGGATGCTGCGTCAGCCGACCTTGATCATGGCCGGTACCGACGATCCGCTGGTGCCGGTGATCAACGCCAGGATGCTCAACACCATGATCGCCCGGTCGCGGCTGGAACTGCTTGACGATGGCCATTTGTTCCTGGTGACCAAGCCGAAGCAGTCGGCCGAGATGATCGAGGCTTTCCTGCGGGAATGACCAACGCGATCGGCGGTATCAGAACTGCGTCACCACGCCGATGCCCGTGCCCTCGAAATTGCCCATCGCCATCAGCGCTGCCGGGGCCTCGTCTAGGCTGTAGGTCCTGCCGATCAACAGGTCGGGCCGCAGCTTGCCGGTCTTGATCATTTCCATCATCGCACCGTAGCGGAATGCCTGCATGCCGTGGCTGCCGCGGATTTCGAGTTCGTGGGCGATGATCTTGGCCATCGGAACCGCCGCCTTGGCGTGATCGCCAAGCATCAAGCCAACTTGCACATGCCGGCCACGGCGGCGCAAATTGGAGATCGAGTTGTAGGATGTCGTCGGATGGCCGAGTGCATCCATCGACATATGGGCCCCACCATTGGTGATCTGCTTCACCGCCTTCACCACATTGGACGTTTCCGATGCGTTGATCGTGGCGACGGCTCCCAGTTTCCTTGCCAGCTCGAGCTTCTCGCTGGTGAGGTCGATCGCCACGACGTTTGCGCCCATGGCATTGGCGATCATGATCGCCGACAGGCCAACTCCACCGCAGCCATGCACGGCCACCCATTCGCCGGGCGTGACACGGCCCTGGTCGACCACGGCACGAAAGGACGTCACGAACCGGCAACCGAGGCTGGCAGCCGTGGCGAAGTCCATTTCTTCGGGAATGGCAACCAGATTGGTGTCGGCGTGATCGATCGCGACATATTCGGCATAGGAACCCCATGCCGAAAAACCGGGCTGGAACTGGTGCTCACAGACCTGGTGATTGCCGGAGGCGCACTCGAAGCAATGGCCGCAGGCTGCCACGAACGGCACGGTCACACGCGCGCCGGCTTTCCAGTTGTGCACCTGGCGGCCCGCGGCCACGACGATGCCGGCAAGTTCATGCCCTGGCACATGCGGCAGGCGGATATCTGGATCGTGCCCCATCCAGCCGTGCCAGTCGCTTCGGCACAGCCCGGTCGCGGCGACCTTGATCACCACGCCGTCGGGCGAGGGAACAGGATCCGGCACAGTGCGGATCACCGGTGTTTCCCCGAATTTTTCGAACACGACGGCCTTCATCGGTAGTCTCCGTTCAAAGTCTTTTTCTTGGGCAATGCAGGGGCTAGCTCTCCGCGTCGGGCTGGTTCTGCGGTGCTGCCTTCTGGAAAGCGGGCAGCTCCATGCAGGCGGCATTGATGCGCGAGATGACGGGATAAGGAGACATGTCGACGCCGAAACGCGCGTTGTTGGCGACCTGAGCGACCAGGCATATGTCGGCCAGCCCCGGCGTCTCTTCGTGGCAGAACGTTCCCGTTTGTGGTGACGAAGACAACATCTTCTCAAGAGGTTGGAAGCCTTCGTTGACCCAGTGACGGAACCAGTTGACGACGTCCTCGTCGCCAGCGCCGAACACCGTGCGGAGGCTGGTCAACACGCGCAGATTGTTCACCGGATGGATATCGCAGGCGATCATCTGGGAGAGCATGCGCACGCGGGCGCGGCCGGCGACATCCTTGGGAAGCAGTGCCGGCTCCGGTCTGGTCTCGTCCAGAAACTCGATGATGGCGAGCGACTGGGTGAGCAAGGTGCCGTCATCCCAGATCAGCGCCGGAACCAGCCCCTGCGGGTTGACCGAGAGATAGGCGGGCTCGAGATGCTCGCCGTGACGCAGGTGGTGCGGCACATAGGTATAGGCGATGCCCTTCATATCGAGCGCGATGCGGACGCGGTAGGAAGTCGACGAGCGGTAGTAGTTGTGCAGGACGATTTCACTCATCGAGGTTGCCCTATGGCGAGTTCGATCGAGCCGATGCCGTCGACCCCACCGCTGATCCGGTCGCCGGCGACGAGCGGACCGACGCCGGCCGGCGTGCCGGTGAAAATGAGATCGCCGGGGGCAAGCTCCATCGCCTCGCTGCAGATGGCCACTATGTCGGCGATTGGCCAGATGAGCTCCTCGAGATCGCCTTCCTGCTTGACCGCGCCGTTCACCGAAAGCCAGATCCGGCCCTTCTGGGGATGACCGGATTGCGCGGACGGCACCAGTGGCCCGCAGGGTGCCGAGAGGTCGAAAGCTTTGGCCCAATCCCATGGCCTCGCGGCCTTCTTCGCTTCGTCCTGCAGGTCCCGGCGTGTCAGGTCGATGCCGACGCCATAGCCCCAGACATGATCCAGGGCCTCAGCAACGGGGATCCGGAAACCACCCTTGCCGATGGCGGCCACCAGCTCGATCTCGTGATGCAGGTTCTTCGTCAGGGCGGGATAGGGAATCGTCTGTCCGGAATCGACCACGGCATCGGCGGGTTTGGTGAAGAAGAAGGGTGGATCGCGCTCGTCATTGCCAAGCTCGCGCGCATGGGCGGCATAGTTGCGACCTACGCAGAAGATACGCCGCACCGGGAACCGCGCGGATGAGCCGGCGATGGCGACAGACGGTGTTGGTGGTGTCGCCAAGGCAAATGGCTCATGTCTCATCCTTTCCCTGCCGATCCCGGCATCTCGATCGCGCGCACATTCGGTTGTTTTGGATCGAGGGGCAAGGCATCACATTCCGCAAACCGGATGCCTCCTGCGATCAACAGTTGATTGTTCGTGGCAGACTGGCACGATCGCCTTGCCAATGTACTATTGGCTAATGAACGGATTGTCGGTGCAGGCGTATGTTGCCTCATGACGACCGAGATCGGGGCAAGTGCGGCCATGAGTGCAGCGAGCGAAGTCGCAAGATTTCTGATTATCGACGATCACCCGCTGTTTCGGGAGGCGCTGCACAGTGCCGTGCGCATGGCCTATCCCGAGGTTGACACCGTCGAGGCCCGTTCGATCGGTGAGGCGGTCGAATTGCTGACCGACGCGCGGCCATTCGACCTCGCGCTGCTCGACCTTTCCATGCCCGACGTCCATGGTTTCGAAGGGCTGCTGCAATTGCGTACGCGCTATCCCCACCTGCCGGTCGTGATCGTCTCCGGCTATGAGGATCCCAAGATCATTTCCGAGGCCCTGTCCTATGGAGCTGCGGGCTTCATTCCAAAATCGGTGCGCAAGGACGATCTCGCGGCAGCCATCCGCTCCGTTATGGAAGGCGCGATCTATGTGCCTGACACCTACACGGCCGAACAGCCTGACACGGAAAGCAGCGATCGCGCTGACATGGTGCAGCGGCTGTCACGCCTGACCCCGCAGCAGTTGCGGGTGCTGCAGATGCTGCGCCAGGGCATGCTGAACAAGCAGATCGCCTATGAACTGCAGGTTGGCGAGACGACGGTGAAGGCGCATGTCTCGGAAATCCTGCGCAAGCTCAACGTGTACAGCCGCACGCAGGCGGTGATCGAGGTGTCGAAACTCGACAACGCTGAATTGTTCCGGGATCAGCAGGGGTTCTAGCGGAGTAAGGCAGCAGGGCAAAGCATCATCTTTGTTGCCCTATTTCCCTGGCTGCCCTCCTACGCCAGCAGATGCGCCAGCAGCGCTCGAAGTTGTGCCGGTTTCAACGGTTTGCGCATGAATTCGATGCCAGCGGCACGGGCGGCATTCACGACGCTTTCCGAGGGATCGGCCGTGACGAGCAGGGCGGGAACGGCACGGCCGAGATAATCGCGCACCTGCGACACCGTCATGGTGCCGAGGTCGCCGCCCTCAAGGTGCTGGTCAGCGATGATGATGTCGGGCACCCAGTCTGTATCGCCCAGTGCGTCCAGTGCCTCGTCGGTCGACGTCGCCGCGCGTACCGTGCATTGCCAGCGCTCCAGCAACGAGGTCATGGCAGCCAGCACGTCTGCATCGTTCTCCACGAGCAGGACCTTGGTGCCGAAGAGGCCATACCCTGGCTGCCGCTCGATCTCGACTGTCCCCGGTTCCGGGACCGAGTGCGCGGAAACGGGCACATCGATGTGAAAGATCGTGCCGCGCCCGACGGTGGAGGAAAAGGTTACGGGATGGCCGAGTGCGCCAGCCATGCGCCTGACGATGGCCAGTCCGAGTCCAAGGCCACCACTGGCCAGTTCGGCATCCGGCATTCGTGTGCCGCGATGAAATTCCTCGAATACCGCTTCGCGTTGATCCTCGGGAATGCCGCAGCCAGTGTCCGCAACATCGATGCGTATGATGTTTCCGCGCTGGCGTGTGCCGACAAGCACGCCGCCCTGCCGTGTATAGCGGAGCGCGTTGGAAAGGATGTTCTGCAAGATGCGGCGCAGAAGCGTGCGGTCGGACCGGACCGCGATTGCCGCCGGGCGGAACCGCAGTGAAAGCCCCTTGGTTTCGGCAATAGGCTGGAAGTCCGAGCGCAAGGCTGAAAACAGCGTCTCCAGATTGACGTCGGTCGTCTCGGGTTCGACCACGCCGGCATCCAGCTTGGAGATGTCGAGCAATGTATGCAGCAGGTCTTCCATGGTCTGCAGTGAACGCTCGACCTGACGAACCAGCTTGCGGCCTTCCTCTGACGTCTGCAGTTCGGCCAACGCCGATACCGACAGATGGGCGGCGTTCAACGGTTGCAGCACGTCATGGCTGGCGGCTGCCAGGAACCGGGTCTTGGAAAGATTGGCGTGTTCGGCGCTTTCCTTGGCGACCGAAAGCGCCATGTTCGACTGTTCCAGCCGGCGCAAGGTGGAGTGCAGTTCCTCCGTGCGCATGCGCACACGATTTTCCAGCGAAATCGCGGTCTGGAACAATGAGAACGCGTTGCCTTGCTGATCCATCGAACGTTCGACGCGGCTGACCAGTGCCGCGTTGATCTTCTTCAGTCGTTCTATGTCCCGGATGTCGTTGAGCGGCATCGGGCTTACTCTGCGGCCTGTGGGTGCCCGAAGGCGATGCCGGTGAATGTCTGGTTGAGGTGCATGGAGCGGTATTGTTCGCCATAGGTGCCGAAGCCGATCACCTTGTTCGCGCGATAGAGTTCGGAAATGTCGCGGAATACCTGGCGGTTGCGGGCATCCAGCCGGCGCAGGACGCAATCGAAGCCGAGGATCATGTCGATGGGACCCAGCTTGGCCTCGACATCCTTGAGCGTGGCCTTGGTGGTCTCGACCATTCCCAGGGGCTGGGCGACGGACAGGACCACACCGTCGTCGATGGCGCAGAAGAAGGACAGCGAGCCATCCGAATTCATCTTCTGGATGGAACGGCAGTAGTACTCGCCACCCACCTTCACCACGACCGGGTGCGAGGCGAAGGAGAATGGCGTCAGCGTCTGCTGCACGACACCGACGGCGGCGGCATATTCGGTGGCTGCGACATCGGCGTTGAATTCGCGCACGATGCGGTGATCGGGATCGGACGCCGTCACCACCAGTTTTTCGTCAGTCGGTACGAAATTGTCGGTTTTGAAGACGTGGAACGGGATGGTCGTGGCGATGAGCACGACAATGGCGCAGTCGGAAGCGACAAGGCCATTGCTGATCAGCGTGGTGGTCTCGAATTTGAGATCGTCGCCGGCCGACCCGCCGAGCAACGGGATGTCGTCCAGGCCCCAGTGGATCGCCGACGTGACGGCTTCTTCCGCGTAGGACAGGCCGTCGATGAAACAGAGCGCGAAGACATTGCCGGCACGCGCATATTTGCTGGTGGCGCGCAGCGTGCGTCGCAGCACCTCCACCTCGCCGGTGATGCCGTCCATCGCCGATGACGACAGGTCCTGCACCATGGCGCTGGCAACGGTGAAGGTGGCCGAAGGCAGCAGCATCGCCAGCATATGGCCTTCTTCCAACCCATCCGGCGTGATCTCGCCGGCGGTGGAGCAGGCGGCGTAGGCCAGGGCAGGGACATGTCGTTTCAGCGCATCCGCGAGCGTCTGCGCATCGATCAGGCTTTGCGAGAAAAACAGCAACATGTAGCCGGCACCGATCGCATCGGCTTCCCGAGCGATTTCGGCCGCAAAATGTTCCGCATCGGGCTCGCTTGAAGTGAGCGCCGACAGGCCGCACGCATAGCGCGTCCGCGAAGCGACCAGCTTCTCCTCCCCAATTTTGTCGGCGCTCCTCAACGCCGCCCGCATTGTTGCAATAGGCCTCCCCGAATGGCAATGGGGGCTGTCCTGAGCCCGTGACCGAAAGTACAATATACGGCGTATTGGCCGGATTGCATTCTCGCAAAACGGAGATGTTGGGAGCGAATTTCCAAGCGATTCCAGAACACAAGAATAGCGGTCTGCCGGTCCGTCCGGAGGAAACCGGCAGTCTACCGAGGTTGAACACCCAGGGAGGCTTCATGTCGGACATTTCGTTGACCGTGAACGGCAGACAGGTGCGCGCCACCGTCGAGGACCGCACGCTTCTGGTTCATTTTCTACGCGAACATCAAGGACTGACCGGCACGCATGTCGGTTGTGATACCTCGCAGTGCGGCGCTTGTGTCGTCCATGTCGATGGCAAGGCGGTGAAATCCTGCTCGATGCTGGCCGCCCAGGCATCCGGTTCGACAGTCGTGACCATCGAAGGCATCGCCAACGGTGCGGACCTGCATCCCGTGCAGGCAGCCTTCAAGGAACATCATGGCCTGCAGTGCGGCTTTTGCACCCCGGGCATGATCATGACTGCGACGGACATGATTGCGCGTCATCCCGAGGGACTCGACGAGGCAACGGTGCGCGCAGAGCTTGAAGGCAACATCTGCCGCTGCACCGGATACCATAACATCGTCAAGGCGATACTGGCTGCTTCTCAAGCGATGTCGAAGGCATCGAAGCCAAAGGCGAAGAAGGCTGCCTGAGCAGCACCAAGGCGAACAACCGGCCGGCGTCTGCCCATTGCTGCAAATCGATCAGGGACTGGTCGCAAAGCGCGGCTGAACCGGCCAGAACGAATTCACTTCAAGGTTCCGGAGGAGAATTTTGATGGGTATGGAAGGAATTGGCGCTCGCGTCACTCGCAAGGAAGACAAGCGCTTCATCACCGGCGCCGGCCGTTATGTCGACGACATGGTGGTTCCCGGCATGAAACATGCGGTCTTCGTGCGCAGCCCACATGCGCATGCGCAGATCAAGAAGATCGATGTCAAACAGGCGCAGGCCATGCCTGGCGTCGTCGCCGTCCTGACCGGCAAGGAATTGAAGGCGGACGGTATCGGCAATCTCATCTGTGGCTGGATGATCCACTCAAAGGATGGTTCGCCGATGAAGATGGGGGCCTGGTCGCCACTCGCCTTCGACCGCGTTCGTTATGTTGGTGATGCGGTAGCGATTGTGATCGCCGACACCAAGGGCGAGGCGCGCGATGCTGCAGAGGCTGTCGAGGTCACTTACAAGGAACTGAAAGCCGTCGTCGATGCGGTGAGGGCGCTGGAGAAGGGTGCGCCACAGCTGCATCCCGAAGCCGAGAACAACCTGATCTTCGACTGGGAGATCGGCGACGCCAAGGCGACGGATGCTGCCATCAAGGCGGCGCATCATGTCACCCGCATGAAGATCGTCAACAACCGCCTGGTTCCCAACGCCATGGAGCCGCGCGCGGCGCTCGGGCATTACGACAAGGGGGAGGATCATTACACCTGCTGGACGACATCACAGAACCCGCATGTCGCACGCTTGGTGATGAGCGCCTTCTACAACGTTGCGCCGGAAAACAAACTGCGTGTGATCGCCCCCGATGTCGGTGGCGGTTTCGGCTCCAAGATCTTCATCTATCCGGAAGAAGTCGTCTGCCTGTGGGCTTCCAAGAAGGCGGGCGTGCCGGTGAAATGGGTCGCCGACCGTACCGAGAGCTTCCTGACCGACGCGCATGGCCGCGACCATCACTCGACGGTGGAGATGGCCTTCGACAAGAACAACCGCATCACCGGCCTGAAGGTCGATACCGTCGCCAATCTCGGCGCCTACATGTCGCTCTTTTCGTCTTCGGTGCCGACCTATCTCTACGCCACGCTGTTGTCGGGCCAGTACAACATCCCTGCCATCCACGCCAATGTGCGCACCGTTTATACCAACACCGCGCCCGTTGACGCCTATCGCGGGGCCGGACGACCGGAAGCGACCTATCTGCTCGAGCGCACGATCGAAACGGCTGCGCGAGAACTCGGCGTGTCTCCCGCGGAACTGAGACGTATCAATTTCATTACCCAGTTCCCGCATCAGACACCGGTGATCATGTGTTACGACGCCGGCGACTATGGCGCTTCGCTCGAAGCCGCCATGAAAGCCGCCGACTATGCCGGTTTCACCAAGCGGCGCGACAAGGCCAGGAAGGCTGGCAAGCTGCGTGGCATCGGCATGAGCTGTTACATCGAAGCCTGCGGCATCGCGCCGTCGGCGGCGGTCGGCTCCCTGGGCGCCGGCGTCGGCTTGTGGGAATCGGCTGAAGTGCGCGTCAATGCGGTTGGTACCATTGAGGTGCTGACCGGTTCGCACAGTCACGGCCAGGGCCATGAGACCACCTTCGCACAGCTGGTCGCCGGACGCTTCGGCCTGCCGATCGACTCCATCAGCATCGTCCACGGCGACACGGACAAGGTGCAGATGGGCATGGGCACCTATGGCTCGCGTTCGGGAGCTGTCGGCATGAGTGCCATCGTCAAGGCTCTCGACAAGGTCGAGGCCAAGGCCAAGAAGATCGCGGCGCATCTTATGGAAGCCGACGAAGGTGACATCGTCATCGAGAACGGCGCGCTGAAAGTGGCCGGAACCGACAAGAACGTGCCGTGGTTCCAGATGGCGCTCGCCGCCTACACCGCGCACAATCTGCCGGGTGGCATGGAGGCCGGCCTCAAGGAGACGGCCTTCTACGATCCGACCAATTTCACCTTCCCGGCAGGTTGCTACATCTGCGAGCTCGAGGTCGATCCGGAAACCGGCCTGACCGAGATCATCCAGTTCGTGGCGGCTGACGATTTCGGCAACATCATCAATCCGATGATCGTCGAGGGGCAGGTGCATGGCGGCATTGCGCAAGGCGTGGGCCAGGCTTTGCTGGAAGGCGCTTTCTACGATGCCAGCGGCCAGCTGCTGACGGCAAGCTACATGGATTACACCATGCCGCGTGCCGGCGACCTGCCGTCCTTCAAGGTTTCGACCTCGAACACGCCGTGCCCCGGCAATCCTCTCGGCATCAAGGGCTGCGGCGAGGCAGGTGCCATAGGCTCGCCTCCCGCGGTCATAAATGCCCTTACCGATGCCTTGGGCATCGCCGATTTCACCATGCCGGCCTCGCCTTCAAGGGTGTGGGCGGCGGCGCAGAAACACTGAGGAAGTGAATAGCGAATAGGGAGTGGTGAGCAGAGCGGCGGTGTGGGAAAGAATTCCCTACTCACTATTCGCTACTCACTCTCTCCCGAAGGGAGAAAGAAACCATGTACTCCGTCAACTACCATCGCGCCAATTCCGTCGCCGATGCGGTGAAACTGCTGAAAACCGATGATGCCAAGCTGCTTTCGGGTGGCATGACGTTGATCCCGGCCATGAAAACACGCCTTGCGGCGCCGTCGGATCTTGTGGACGTGTCCAGAATAGCCGCGCTGAAGGGCATCAAGGTCAGCGGCAAGACCGTCACCATCGGCGCGGCCACAACGCATTACGAGGTTTCCACCGATGCCAAGCTGCAGAAGGCTTGTCCGGCATTGGCCGAACTGGCTTCGATGATCGGCGATCCGGCAGTGCGTCACCGCGGCACGATCGGCGGCTCGATCGCCAACAATGATCCGGCCGCCGACTATCCGGCCGCCATGGTGGCATTGGGGGCAACGATCGTCACCAACAAGCGCGAGATAGCCGCCGAAAAGTTCTTCAAGGGGCTGTTCGAGACGATCCTGAAGGACGGCGAAATCGTTACGGCGGTGACCTTCACCGCGCCCGCCAAGGCGGCATACCAGAAGTTCCGCAACCCTGCCTCGCGCTATGCCATTGTTGGTGTGTTCGTGACCAAGGGCAAGGCGACCGGCAAGGATGACGTGCGCGTCGCCGTCACCGGAGCCGGCGACAATGGCGTCTTCCGCGCGAAGACGATCGAGGCCGCATTGGCCGGGTCGTTTGATCCATCGGCGGTCGCGGGTGCCAGGATATCGGCGGACAACCTGATGACGGATATGCATGCGTCGGCCGACTACCGGGCAAACCTGATCAGCGTCATGGCAAAGCGTGCGGTCGCCGCCGCCAACGGCTGACGGCGAGCGCATTCAAGAGAAAGGAGCCTTGCGGCTCCTTTTTCTCGGCCTGTCGGCAGCGTTCGCTTAGACATTCTGCGGGGTCTCGTTGTTTCGTGAAGTATCATTGCTGACGCAATGCTCAGGTAATGCGTGCCTTCTATGCACGAAATCCGATAGCTGCATGGGGAGCACTCTGAATGAGCGTTGCGAGCGACGCCCGTTTCTGGGACCGAAGTTCGCGGAACTACGCCAAATCCGCGATCGCAGACGAGGACGGATATCAACGAACGCTCGATCGAACGCGGTCGCAGCTCAACTCCGACGATCATGTGCTCGAACTTGGCTGCGGCACGGGAACGACCGCATTGCGGCTGGCAGATGCGGTGAGGGGTTACCTGGCGACCGATTTTTCTCCAGCCATGATCGCGATCGCCGCGGAAAAACATGCGGCTGCGCCGATCCCGGGGCTCGAATTCCGCACGGCAACCGTTGAAGCCCTGCACACCGACGTCGGGCTCTTCAACGCGGTTCTCGGTTTCAACTATCTCCATCTCGTACGCGACCTGCCGGGTACGCTGCGCGGCATTCACGACCTGCTCGCTGCAAACGGACTGTTCGTTTCCAAGACGCCTTGTCTCGGTGACATGAACCCGCTGATCCGCCTGGCGCTTTTGCCGGCGCTTCGCATGATCGGCAAGGCGCCTTATGCCGGCACCTTCAGCACGAAGGAGCTCAGCCTTTGCATTGCACTCGCCGGTTTCGAGATTCTCGCCGTTGAGAACCATGCTGCCAAGGGCGACGACAAGCGACCCTATATCGTTGCGCGCAAGGCAAGTATTGGACGATAAGAACCTATATTCCGTTGTGCAGTGACGAAGCATTCGGCAATGCCCCTTTTGCTGACGGATTGCGGCCGGTTGGATCCAGCCGGCCTGCCTGATCGGTTTTGAACTCGAGCTAGGCTTCCGGCGACTGGAATGTGAGCATGCATGCAAGAACCATTCACGCGGAAAACTGCCATCTCGACTGGCTGTTGGCGCACGATCGCCATGCGCCCGAACAATGGATAAGGCGCTGCCTGTCGCTCGGCGAATACATCATCGCGGAGCTGGAGGGTGAACCCGCCGGTTTGCTGCGCTTCAGCTGGTTCTGGGGAACGATCCCTTTCATGGATCTGATCATGGTGCTTCCCGATCGTCGGCGTTCCGGTATCGGCACAGCGTTGTTCCGGCATTGGGAGGCCGCGATGCGGGACGCGGGCGCAACGCTCCTGATGACATCCTCGCAAGCCGACGAGGCCGAGCCGCAGGCCTGGCACCGCAGAAATGGTTTTCGCGACGCCGGAAGCGTGTCGTTTGGGCATTTGCAGCCTGTCGCGGAAGTATTCCTGGTCAAGGATTTGCGCTAGCCCCCGGGATTTCGGATTCTCATATTAGCGGGATCGAAATTAGACATTGGTAGTGGAGAGGCCATTCGCCGTTGCTTGCTTCCGCCGCAGTTCTATCCTCCCCGCACGAGACGAGGGAGGAGTAAGATGCAGGCTAGGACAGAAGCGCCGGGCAGTTGGCTCGACCGAACGCACACAGTCGCCGAACCCGGTTTCAACCGATGGCTGGTGCCGCCGGCAGCACTTTGCATCCATCTGTGTATCGGGCAGGCCTACGCCTTCAGCGTGTTCAACCTGCCCATGTCGAAGCTGATCGGCATCACGGAATCCGCGCCTGACGACTGGAAGCTGACCAGTCTCGGTTGGATTTTCTCGATCGCGATCGCCTTTCTCGGCATCGCGGCTGCCTTTGGCGGCGGCTGGCTGGACCGGGTCGGTCCACGCAAGGCGATGGCTTTGGCCGCCTGCTGTTTCGGGGGTGGCTTTCTCGTCTCTGCGCTGGGTGTTTATCTGCACCAACTCTGGATCATCTATCTGGGTTACGGCGTCATCGGCGGTATCGGTCTGGGCCTCGGCTACATCTCCCCCGTCAAGACTTTGATCACCTGGTTCCCGGACCGGCCCGGTATGGCGACCGGCATGGCAATCATGGGGTTCGGCGGCGGCGCCTTCATCGCTTCGCCGCTCTCGGTCTACTTGATGAAGCTGTTTTCGACCGACAGTCACGTGGGCGTTGCCGAAACCTTCCTGGTGCTGGGCGTCGTCTATTTCATCTTCATGATGATCGGCGCCACGCTGGTGCGCGTGCCCCCGGATGGCTGGCGGCCGGCCGGCTGGACGCCGCCGGTGAAACAGAGCGCAATGGTGACGAGCGCCAACGTTCATCTGGATGATGCGTTGAAGACGCCGCAATTCTGGCTGCTGTGGGGTGTGCTCTGCCTCAACGTGACCGCAGGCATCGGGGTGCTTGGTCAGGCATCGGCGATGAGCCAGGAAATGTTCCCGGGGCGTATTTCGCCGGCTGCTGCCGCAGGCTTCGTCGGCCTGCTGTCGATCTTCAACATGCTGGGCCGTTTCTTCTGGGCATCGACAAGCGATTTCATTGGCCGTAAAACCACTTACGCCATCTTCTTCCTGCTTGGCGTCATTCTCTACGCTGCGGTGCCGTGGACCGGCCAGACAGGCAGTATCTTCTTCTTTGTGCTGTTCTACGGCGTCATCCTGTCGATGTATGGCGGTGGTTTCGCCACCATACCCGCCTATCTGCGCGACGTGTTCGGCGTGCGTTATGTCGGCGCGATCCATGGACGCCTGCTGACCGCGTGGTCGGTCGCTGGCGTGCTCGGACCTGTGCTGGTCAACTACATTCGGCAGTATCAGATCGACAGCGGTGTGGCGAAGGCAGACGCCTATACGGTCACGATGTACATCATGGCCGGTCTGCTGGTTGTCGGGTTTGTGCTCAATCTTATGATGCGGCCGGTGAACGAGCGCTTTCACATGAGAGTCGAACAGCCAGCCTGAGGGAGGACAATATGGCCAACGTAACACAAGGCAGTTCAGTCAAGCTGCTGCTCGCCTGGCTGCTGGTCGGCATCCCGCTGGCGTGGGGTTTCCTGATGACACTGGCCAGCGCCTTGCCGCTGTTCCAGTAATGTTTGAAAGGACGCGGTTCGATCGAACCGCGTCCTTTGCGAACCTAAGCCTTCAATTGCTTTGCATAGTAGCGGACGGCCTTCTTGCCGCCGTGGATGACCGCCTCGCCGACTTGCCGGAAACCGAGGGCGGCATGGAAGGCATCCGAGGTCGGGTTGGGTGGGTCCAGGTTCACTTCGCATGTGACGACCTCATGCCCGGCCGCCTCCGCGCGCGCGAACAGGTCTTCATAGAGCCGTCGCGCATGACCGCGTCCGCGAGCGTCGGCTGCAACCACGATGCGGTCGACATATACAAAACGTGGATAGCGCTCCCTGAACCAAAGAAAATTCGGGCTGCTGTAGGTTGCTGTCTGGTCGAAAGTCAGCAGGAAAGCCTCAAGATCACCGATACGGCTTGCCGAAAATGACGTGCCGACCAGTGCAGAAAGCTCTTCCGGTTCCAGCCAGGACAGTTCGGCGGCGTTCTCGTTGTTGAGTGCGAGCACGGCCGCTTCGTCTGCGGCTTGGACGGCTTCGATGGTGTTCGTCACGTGCGCGCAGCCTTGATGGTCGTCGCGACAAGCACCTCGTCGGTCAGGGTGTTGCGGTATTCACGGTCGAGGTCGTCACCGCCCATGCCGACATGCGGGTTGCGGTATAGCATGCCGCTGGCCTCGTCCCTGAGCGAAGCGAAATGCATTTCGGTCAGTCCGGTCTTTGCCCTTACTGCGCCGATGTTCTGAGGATCGAGTGCGCCGCAACCCATGATGATGATGCGGCCGGCGGCCTGTTTGACGAGCGCCGCCAAAAGATCTGCGCCTTCAACGGCAGTGTCGCGCTGGCCAGAGGTGAGCACACGTCCGACCTTGCAGCGGATCAACGCTTCGAGCGCCTCGGCCGGGTCGCGTGTCATGTCGAAGGCGCGGTGACAGGTGACCGCGAGTGGGCCGGCAACATCAACGAGGCCAGTCATGCGCTCTTCGTCGATTTTACCATCGGCAGTCAGGCAGCCGACCACGACACCGGCGACGCCGAGTTCGCGAAGCGCAGCGACATCGGCCAGCATGGAGCGATATTCCGTCTCGCTATAGAGGAAGTCGCCGCCGCGTGGACGCACGATGACATGGAACGGAATCCTGGCCAGTTCCAGCGCCAGGCGAACGGTGCCGAGGCTCGGGGTGATGCCGCCCTCGACAAGGCTGGCGCAGAGCTCGACGCGGTCGGCGCCGGCACGCTCGGCGGCAAGCAGGCCATCGATGCCTTCGACGCAGATTTCGATCACGGGGAGTTTCTTCGTCACATCGGGGCTGGCCAAGGGTCGTTCCAATTCGGTTAGAGGCTGGCGATGATTAGAGCGTTTCCGCCTTGCGGAACCGCGGAACCGCTCTAACTCTTTGTTATTGCACAATTCCGCACGCAAAACCGCTACGCTTTTTTTGCTGGAATTGCTTTAGCATCGCGTGCTGCAAGGCGGAAGCAGGCAGAGCTGGCAAATCGCACGGCCAGCGCGCCGGGACAGGCGGCCGCCTGAGCCAAAGTTACCCAAATCGCTTGTTTCCAGGAGTGATCGCTCGAACTTCGACAAGACGATCTCGGCTGTCCGGCGCAGCTTTTGCACCGGACGGAGAGCGGCATGGGAGCCGGCAAATAAAACCGTCCGAAGCTCTTTCAGAGGGGAAGGACGGAGCATCTCATGAACCGATACTGGCTTTTTGCGCCCGCTATATTGGAGCGTTTGCGCTTTTCGCGGAAACGCGGAAACGCTCCAATTCTTCGTTTTTACGCACTTCCGAACGCAAAATCGCTGCGCACTTTTGCTGGAATTGCTCTGGCTACAACAGCTTTCACCGGTATCGAGCGGGCGTCGGCTGGCGAATGCAGCGCACCTTGCATCGACTACTATGCCTACATGGAAACGGTTGGGAACTGGAACCGGTTTCCACACCATGCCGACGACGACTATTTCGTCGCCGCGCCGACGGTCGAATTCACCGCTTCTTATCGTCCGGTCGAAGGCGTTGCGTTTTTCGGCCATCTCATCACTGAGGAGGTGAAGGACGAGGAACTGGGCGTGAATCAGTATTTTCACCACGTCGGTACCTATGTCTCGGAACTCAATGCACAGTTCCATATCGGTGGGATTGGACTGCGCGTCGGCAAGTTCCATCCGGCTTTCGGCAAGGCCTGGGACATCACGCCCGGTATCCACGGCACTGACCTCGCAGGTAACTATGAGCTGAAGGAACGCGTGGGCGCTTCGGTCGCCTATGGCTTTGAGACGGGCAGCTTCCACAACGAAATCGAGGTTGCAGCCTTCGGGGTGGATCGCAGCTCCCTGTCGGAATCGCTGTTCACCAATCGTGGCCGCCACACCCTGGAAGATGGCGGCGCGGGCAACAGCGACGGTATTTCCTCGGTAGCACTTGATTTCGCCGGATGCCTCGGGGCTGGCGCTGCAGGCTGTTATGACGAGGGCACATTCGGATATCGCCTGGGGGCACGCTATCAGAAGGGCGGCGAGCACAGTTTCGGCAACGAAACCGGGCTGCTTGGGGGACTGAACGGCAATGTGGCCCTGGGCAGCGAGCTGACGCTGAAACTGTTCACGGAAGCCGCCTGGTTCGATAACTTCGGCGGCGGTCCCGACGATGCCCTGTTCCTGACCGTGTCGGCAGCACTGCAGCGCGAGGCGATGACCTATTCGATCGCCTATACCCAGCAACGCGAGCAGATCACCGACGAGCCGGACCTGGTCGAACATCTGTTCGATGCGACTGTCGCCTACAAGTTCGGCCAGGATCTGGGCCTCAGCAATGAGAGTTGGCAGATCGCCGCAGGTTATGCCTTCGACAAGCATGGCGACGACAACAAGCACACATTCGGCATTCGGCTTTCCGCTGAATTCGAGGGGAGCCACGAATTCCATTGACGCCTGAGCCGGGCGGTCCGTTGGTCTGCCCGGCGGTCACTGTCTTTCGGGAATTTTCAGGGGCTCGCCGGCAAGAAATTTGCGCCTGAACAGTAGATTTTCCCTTTTGGAACGCCCGTCCGGGCATCGACTTCACGGACCAAAAGGAACTCTTCATGGCCAAGATTTGCCTCGTAGGCGCGGGCTCCACCGTCTTCGCCCAGAACATTCTCAGCGACGTCTTGAGCAATGTCGAATTGCAGGATTCGGAAATCAGTCTGTTCGACATCGATCCGGAACGACTTTCGACCTCCGAGACGGTGGCGCGCCGCATCGGCGAAACGCTTGGCCTGACCAGACTGAAGGTCGAGGCGACACTGGATCGTCGCAAGGCGTTGAAGGATGCCGATTTCGTCATCCTGATGATGCAGGTGGGCGGTTATCGTCCGGCCACCGTCACCGACTTCGAGGTGCCGAAGAGATATGGCCTGCGTCAAACCATTGGCGACACGCTGGGCATCGGCGGCATCTTCCGCGCACTGCGCACCATTCCGGTGATCCTGGACATCGCCAGGGACATGCGCGAGCTCTGCCCGAATGCGATGATGATGAACTACGTCAACCCGATGGCCATGAACACCTGGGCAACGACCCGTGCTGCATCCGATATCCGCTATGTCGGCTTGTGCCACAGCGTCCAGGAGACGTCCGGCCATCTCGCCCGCTGCCTCGGCGAAGATATCGCCGATATCGACTACACCTGCGCCGGCCTGAACCACGTTTCCTTCTTCCTGAAGTTCGAGAAGCGCCTTGCCGACGGCTCGCGTGAAGATCTCTATCCGAGGCTTCGGCGGATGGCGGCGGAGGGAAGCTTCCCGCAGGATGATTCCGTCCGTTTCGCGGTCCTGCGCCGCTTCGGGCACTTCGTGACCGAATCCAGTACCCATTTCTCCGAATACAATTCCTGGTTCATCAAGCCGGGCCGCGAAGACATCATCGAACGCTACAAGGTCATTCTCGACCAGTATCCGGTGTGGTGTGAAGAGCAGATCGCCGACTGGAACCGTCTGCGTGAGGAACTGGCCGATCCGGACAAGCCGCTGGAGGTCTGCAAGAGCAACGAATACGCAGCGGCCATCATCCATTCGATGGTGACCGGCAAGCCGTCACTGATCTACGGCAATGTCCGCAACGACCGCCTGATCGACAATCTGGTCGAAGGCTGTGGCGTCGAGGTGCCTTGCCATGTCGATCGCAACGGCATCCAGCCGGTGCGCATGGGCAAGCTGCCACCACAGCTCGCCGGCATCATGCGCACCAATGTCAATGTGCAGGAAATGACGGTAGAGGCAGCGTTGACCTCCAGGCGTGAGGCCATCTATCAAGCTGCCATGCTCGATCCGCACACCGCCGCGCAGCTTTCGCTGGACGAGATCGTTTCGCTTGTCGACGACCTGATCGTCGCCCACGGCAACCTTCTGCCCAGCTATCAATAGGGTGTTTGCGCTTTTGCGAAAGCGCGGAAATGTTCTAACTGTCTGTTTTCACGCAATTCCGGACGCAAAAATCTCTGTATGTTTTTGCTGGGGTTGCTCTAGGAGCGGTTTTCATGGCCGGCGTCGAACTCAGGAACATCAACAAGCAATATGGCCATCTGCGTGTCACGCATGACGTCAACATCGACGTACGCGATGGCGAGTTCCTGGTTCTCGTCGGCCCGTCCGGCTGCGGCAAGTCCACGCTGCTGCGCATGATCGCCGGGCTTGAGGAAATCACGGAAGGCACGGTCAGCATCGGCGGGCGGGTCGTCAACGATATCTCGCCCAAGGAACGCGACATCGCGATGGTATTCCAGAACTATGCGCTTTATCCGCATATGACGGTGCACCAGAACATGGGCTTCTCGCTGAAATTGCGCGGCGAGAAGTCGGCCGAGATCGACCGCCGCGTGCGCGAGGCAGCCCAGATTCTGGGTCTCGCCGACTATCTCGAGCGTTTCCCGAAGCAACTGTCCGGTGGCCAGCGCCAGCGTGTTGCCATGGGCCGTGCCATTGTACGCAATCCGCAGGTGTTCCTGTTCGACGAACCGCTGTCCAATCTCGATGCCAAGCTGCGCGTCGTCATGCGCGGCGAAATCCGTGCGCTGCAGCAGCGGCTGGGTACCACTGCGATCTATGTCACGCACGACCAGGTCGAGGCCATGACCATGGCCGACCGTATTGTCGTCATGCGCGACGGTCGCGTCGAGCAGATCGGTACACCGCTCGAACTCTACGATCACCCGATCAACCTCCATGTCGCCGGCTTCATCGGCTCGCCGGCAATGAATTTCGTCGACGGGCACCTCGAGGTAGCCGACGGCGGACTGCATGTTCGTGTCAACGCCGATTGTCGGTTGCGCTTGCCCGCCGGCAAACGTGGCGAGGCAGGCAGGGCGGTGTCGTGCGGGTTTCGCCCCGAACACGTCGCGCTGACTGAAACCGGACCCATTCCTGGCCGTGTCGCCACCGTCGAGATGAATGGTGCCTTCACGACCTTGTTGGTCGATGTAGAGGGACGGCAGCTAACGGTTCAGACCACGGAGCGGCCACGCTGGACAAGAGGGGACGCGGTGTATCTCACCCCACGAACGGAATGTTTGCATTTGTTCGATGCCGAGACGGGCGATTGTCTGGGTGCTCAACCTCGATAATTTGTCGAGGTTTTTACTATAGTATGTTGATTTCAATATTATAATGACAATTGGCTATGATCTGAACTGCTTGCGATAGTCCCGCGGTGTCATTTCCAGCTGACTCTGGAATGCATGGTAGAGCCGGCTCAATGAGCCATAACCACAGGCAAAAGCGATCTCGATGATCGAGCGATCGGTGTCGGCCAGCATCATCATGGCATGGCTGAGGCGCTGACGGCGAATGTAGTGGGCGATGGTGACGCCGAGCACACTTTTGAAAGCTGCCATGGCGTTGGTTGGATGCAGGCCGCATACTCTGGCGATGTCCGCCAGCTGGATGTCGTTCGCGAACTCCTTGTTGATGAAGTTCGTCATTTTCTGCACGCGATCGATCAGCCGGTCATCGGCCTTGGTCTTGGCGGTAGCAAGCCCTCGGATCTCGTCGACCTTCAGGCCGGAGCGATCGTCGATTTCAGCGGCGACACTGCGCAATGCAAGCCGTCGGACGCGTAGCCGCATCTCTTCACGCAGAATCTGAGCCAGGGCCTCGCTGGGTGTCGGCGTCCACTCCCGAGCCCAGCGCTGGAACAGCAGGTTGTCCATCGGGTCGGGTTCGGCCAAGGTCATCATGCGGCCGTTGAGGACCGATGTCTTGAACGCGTCGGGCAGGGTGAGTGCGAGGAACGCCGCGAAGGGCACGTAGGCGCAGATCAGCCGCGCCGGTTCCGTCACCTTGACCACCTGATGGGGCACGCCTGCCCAGAAACAATAAGGCATCTCCGGCTGCAGGACGATGCGGTTGCCGTTGAACAGGTAGGTCATCGAGCCAGATACCATGAAGTTGAATTCGACATGGTCGTGCCAGTGCGCCAGTGGCATTGCTTCCGCCACCTGCAGATCGGCGAAGAAGCTATCCCTCGGCAGGAAATCGCTGTCATCCTCAACTGCGGCGGACAGCTTTCCACGCCGTGGCGCGCTCAGGCGCTTGGACGACGCAAGTTCGGGTGGCGGTGACGAGACATCCATTGCGGCGAGCCTTGTTCGACGCATCAGTGAGCGGTTGTGCGATAGGGCTCAAAGCTAGCCAAGCTGACTGCAATCGTCCAGATGAAGGCTGGGATTCGGGAATTTATTGGCCTCAAATAGGTAGTTTTATCCGCTTTCTGCAATAATCTGGCTATCAACAAAACTGCCGTTCCAACTCAAAATCCTGCAACTCTGGTGGCCGGGAGGGGTTGGCGCAGCGCAGTTGCGCAAGGCGGGCGATCTGATCCGCCACAAGGGGTGAACAAGAAGCGACCGGGCGTTCGGCCGGGCAAGGGAGGAACGAAGATGGCGGATTGGCTGGGGCGTGTTTCGCGTGGTGTTGCATTGGCGGGCAGCGTCCTCTGGTGCTCGACAGCACTGGCAGAGACCGAATTGACGATGACGCTGTTCGGTGGGCCGGTCGACATCGCCGTGTGGCAAAAACTGTCCGCCGATTTCGAAAAGACGCATCCTGGCATCAAGCTGAAGGTCGAGGTCAACGACTGGGATTCCTACTGGGAGAAGCTGCGCGTTCTGGTCGCCGGCGGCACCGCTCCCGACGTCTTTGCGATGGACGCTTCCAACTATCCCGACTGGCAGGCGCGTGGTGCGTTGCTCAACCTTCAGCCTTTCGTCGATGCGGAACCGGACCTTCTGAAAGGCGTCTTCCCGATCTCGCTCGAAGCCTACAGGACGCCCGACGGCTATTATGGGCTGCCGCGTGATATCCAGACCATCGCGCTTTTCTACAACAAGGACATGTTCGACGCCGCCGGTGTTGCCTATCCCTCCGACACCTGGACATGGGACGACCTGCGCGTCGCTGCCAAGAAACTGACCAGGGACAAAAATGGTGACGGCACCATCGACCAATGGGGCCTGTTCGCCGAACTGATCGACATGGAGGTGTTCTGGAGCAGCGTGCTGTGGTCCTATGGTGCCGAGATCGTCGATGTGAAGAACGGCAAGACGCTGATCGGCAGCCCGGAAGCCATGAAGGCGTGGAATTTCATTGCCGGCATGGTCCTCGACGACAAGTCGATCCCGACGAGCGAGCAACTCCGGCAATTCGGCCTCGACGGTTTCCAGGCAGGCGTTACCGCCATGGGCGTCAGCGGCCATTGGTCGGTACCCGATTATGTACCCGCTGCCTTCAAATGGGGTGTGGCTCCGATGCCGAAAGGGCCGGCTGGACGCGCCACCAGCATCAACAGTGCCGGTTTCACCATTTCCTCGACAACGCAACATCCCAAGGAGGCCTGGGAGCTGCTGAAATTTGCCATCGGCCCGCATGCCCAGGAGGAATTGGCGCAACTGGGCTTTGCAATCCCGATCCAGGAGGCGATCACGTCAAGCCCTGCCTATCTTGTTCAGAAGAATGCGCCGATCGACCACAAGCTGTTCGTCGATGCGCTTGCCTACGCGCATCTGAAGCCGGTGTTCAAGGGTTACGAAGAGTGGGCTTCCGCGGTGGGTGATGCATTGCACCGTGCCTGGAGCGGGGAAGTTCCGATCGCCGACGCGATCAATGAAGCGGTTGCCGCGGGCGACGAAGTCCTCGCCAACAATCGTTAGACCGATCGGCCTTTCCGGGGATTGCCTTGTCCAGTACCTTAAAGCCACTCAGGGGCGAGCGCGCAAGTTTGCTCCTGCTGCTCGCGCCGACATTGCTCGGCCTCACCATCGGCGTGTTCGGCTCCGTGCTCGCCACGCTGGCGCTGAGCTTTTTCGACTGGGATATGCTGACCCCGATCAAATGGGCGGGCACGAGCAACTACAGCAGCCTTCCCAATGACCGCATGTTCGGCACGGCGCTGATCAACACTACGCTGTTCTCGCTGATCTATGTACCGCTGACCCTCGCCATCGGCTTTGCCGTGGCCTGCCTCATGAACCGCCACATCCGCGGCATCTCGCTGCTGCGCGCGTTGTTCTTCCTGCCGGTGGTATCATCGCCGACGGCGGTCGGTTTGCTGTGGAGCTGGATCTTCGCACAGGACCAGGGCGTGCTGAACTCCTTCATCACGGCCCTGGGGGGTAATCCGGTCAACTGGCTCGGACCGAAGGTCATTCTCTATTCCGTCGTCATCGTGAATGTTTGGGGCGCCATAGGCGAGGGCATGATCGTGTTCCTGGCCGGACTGCAGGCGATCCCGCGCGAATTGTATGAAGCTGCACGCGTCGACGGAGCCACTACCTGGCAACGCCTCATCTACGTGACGCTGCCGGCCATGGTGCCCAGCCTGTTCTTCCAGGGCGTGCTCTCCACCATCCACGCCTTCCAGGCTTTCGACTACATCTACATGCTGACGCGCCTGTCCAACGGCAATTCGACCTTCCCGACACTGGTCTTCTCGGTCTACCGCACCGGCTTTCGCTTTTTCCGCATGGGTGATGCCGCGGCTCAGGCTGTTGTGCTGACCGCCATCATCGCGCTGTTCACCCTGTTCTACATCCGCATCCAGAAGAAGTTCGGAGCAGAAGCATGAGCCGCCGCGCCGATGAAATCCGTGGCAATGTCGTTGCCGTGGCGCTGCTGCTCACCGGTGGCATCGTCATGGTCGCGCCATTCATCTGGATGGTCTCGACATCGCTGAAACTGCCGGCCGATCAGTATTCGCGCTCGCTGATCCCACCGATCTTCACGTTCGCCAACTACCGCGACATCTGGACCATCATGCCGTTCCACATCATGCTGTGGAACTCCTTCAAGATCGCCATGATCGCAACGTTCGGACAGTTGCTGACCTGTTCGATGGGCGCCTTCATCTTTGCAGTGACTCGTTTCCGTGGCCGCGACGCGCTGTTCTTCCTGCTCTTGATCACGCTGATGGTGCCGCAGCAGATCACCACCATCCCGCAGTTCATCCTGTTCAAATGGCTTGGCCTCTATGGCACTCAGGTGCCGATGTACCTGCCGAGTTTCCTCGGCGGTGCCTTCGGCACCTTCCTGCTCAGGCAATATTTCAAAACCATACCGATCGAACTGGCTGAAGCAGCGCGTATCGACGGGGCAAGCCTGCTCACCATCTACTGGCGCATCTACCTGCCGCTGGCCAAGCCTGCGCTCGCCGCCTTTGCCATCTTCGCCTTCATGTTTTCGTGGAACGACCTGTTCACGGCGCTGATCTATCTGCCGAGCGACATGCAAACCACCACCTTGCCGGTAGGGCTTGCGCTCCTGCAGCAGCAATATGCCGGCAAATGGACATTGATGATGGCGGCCGTGCTGATTTCCGTGGCGCCGATCATTGTCGCTTTCCTGATTGCCCAGAAGCAGTTCATCGAAGGCATCTCGATGTCGGGCTTCAAATAGCAAGCTGCCCCACCACTGCACACAACTCAAAAGAGGAATTGCTTCGATGACATTGAGGCTGGAAAACCGCGTCGCGCTGGTGATCGGCGCCGCGCGCGGCATCGGTGCGGCTATCGCCGAGAGGTTCGTGGAGGAAGGGGCGAAGGTCGTCATCGCCGACCGGGAAGTGGAAGCGGGCGAGGCGACGGCCGAACGGCTAGGCGGGCAGTTCACGCAGATCGACGTTTCCTCTTTTACGGACACCCGCAAGGCCGTCGGCATTGCCGTCGCAGCCTACGGCACGCTCGACATCCTGGTGCAGAACGCCGGCATCTATCCGTGGACACTGATCGAGAACACCTCACCGGAGGAGTGGGACGCCGTGCTGGGTGTCAACCTCAAGGGCACATTCCTGGCCGCCAGGGCGGCGCTGCCGGTCATGCGCGAGAAGGGATACGGCCGCATGATCTTCACGTCGTCGATCACCGGGCCACGCGTCACCAGCCCTGGCCATGGCCATTATTCGGCGAGCAAGGCCGGCATCAATGGCTTCATCAAGTCGGCGGCCCTGGAGTTCGCCGGCTACGGCATCACCGTCAATGGACTTGAGCCAGGCAACATCCTGACCGAAGGGGTGAAGCAGCATCGGTCGGAGGCATTCATCCGCACCATGCAGGAAGCGATCCCGCTCGGCCGGCTGGGCACGCCACGCGACATCGCCAACGCAGCGCTGTTTCTCGCTTCCGACGATGCCGCCTACATCACCGGCACGACGGTGGTTGTCGATGGCGGCCAGACCCTGCCGGAAGGCAAGGATTTTCGCATCAAGCCCGACGCCTGAGCTTCTCCATTTTCCCAAAGGACCATCCCATGAACCGCCGTATCAATGCCGTCGATCTTTCCAGTCGTGTTGCCGTGGTCACCGGAGGCGCACAAGGCATCGGCCTTGCCGTGGCGCGCCGCCTTTTGTCCTCGGGCGCCAAGGTAGCCATCTGGGATTTGGACAAGGCTGCGATGGAGGCCGTCATTGAAGACCTGTCCGCGTTGGGTGCGGTGAAGGCAATCTGGTGCGATCAGGCCAGGATCGAGGCCGTCGAGGAAGCGGCGGCCGAGACGGAGCGGGCTTTCGGCGTTGTCGATCTTCTGGTCAACAATGCCGGCATTGCCGGGCCGGCCGTACCGCTGGTCGACTACAATCCGGATGCCTGGCGGCAGATCGTCGACATCGACCTCAACGGCGTCTTCTACTGCTGCCGGCGATTGGTGCCCAGCATGATCGAGCGCAATTATGGCCGCATCGTCAATGTTGCTTCGGTAGCGGGCAAGGAAGGCAATCCGAACGCTGCCGCTTATTCGGCGGCCAAGGCGGGCGTTCTGGCGTTGACCAAATCACTCGGCAAGGAACTCGCTGGCCATGACATCGCCGTCAACGCACTGACGCCTTCGCCGGCACGCACGCGTATCCTTGAGCAGCTTACGGAAGCACAGGTGACCTACATGCTGGGAAAGGTGCCGCGCGGTCGTTTTGTCGAGGTCGAGGAAGCCGCGGCCATGGTCGCCTTCATGCTCTCAGACGAGAACTCCTTCACCACAGGTGCCACCTTTGATCTCTCCGGCGGCCGCACCACTTACTGAGGAGTCGCTTCGGAACATTTTTGCCGGTCTCGGGGGTAAAATCTGCCGGATCGAACCCCGGGTTCGGCATTTCAGCGTGTCGTTAGACAGATCGTTCACATGTGCGGTGACATTCGCAAAAAGCTTTCTGAACTAATTCTACAAATTCAGTAGCGTTTAACCCGATCAGCGACGTGCGCTGATGTTTCGAGGGGCAACCTCGATCATGGAAAGGGGTAAACGCATGCGCAAACTCTTCACCGCCGCCCTCGCGGGTCTTTCGCTCGGCGCTTCCGTCTCGCTGGCTTTCTCCGCGGACGACAAGAAGGTGGTCATTGCCTATCAGACCGGCTCGACCCCTTATTTTGTTGGCATTGCCAATGGCGAGATCGCCAGGAAGACGGGCTGGAATATCGAGTTCCGGCGCTTCAACTCCGGCGCCGACATCTTCGCTGCCATTGCCTCGGGCGCCGTGCAGATCGGTGATGTCGGCTCCAGCCCGTATGCTGCCGCGGTCTCCAAGGGGCTGGATGTCAAAGGCTTCTATATCTCCTCAGTCTCACGCGACGGCGAGGCACTGGTGGTTCGGCCCGAGATTGCCTCTCCAAAAGATTTGAAGGGCAAGAAACTGGCTGCGGCACCGGTTTCCACTGATCACTATCAGCTGCTTGCCGTGCTGAAGCAGGAAGGTATTTCCGAGAAGGATGCCCAGGTCATCGCCATCCCACAGCCCGAGATCGTCGCTGCCTGGAAGCGTGGCGATATCGACGGCGCCTTCGTCTGGGATCCGGCGCTCTCCGAGCTGAAGAAAAACGGCAAGGTGCTGCTGACCGCCGGCGAAGTGGCCGACCGCGGCGCCCCGACCTTCAGCGCGCTGGTCGCGACCGGTGAATTCGCCAAGGAACATCCCGATTTCCTGACGCAGTATGTACAGCAGGTGGACGGCTATTTCACATCCTTCGCCAACGACAAGGCGGCCTGGGGTCCGGATTCGGAAAACATCAAGCTGATCGCCGGCCTGCAGGGCGGCACACCGGCCGACCATGCCGAGCGCATCAAGACGACGGTGGTACCGCCGCTCGCCGAGCAGCTCTCCGACAAATGGCTTGGTGGTGGCGAAAACAGCGGTGTCGCCAAGATACTCAAGGATACCGCTGGCTTCCTGAAGGAACAGCGCAAGATCACCGCAGTGAAGGACAACTACGGCGCCTTCGTCGATCCGCAATACGCGGCTGCAGCCAAGGTCTCCAATTGACGATTTGAGCAGGCGCAAGCCGGACACGGTTCGCGCCTGCTCTCGAGGGTTCACCATGCTTCAGATCCGCGACGCCAGCGTCACCTTTCCAGCCTCTGACGGCAGC
Source organism: Mesorhizobium sp. Pch-S (assembly GCF_004136315.1). Lineage (NCBI taxonomy): Bacteria > Pseudomonadati > Pseudomonadota > Alphaproteobacteria > Hyphomicrobiales > Phyllobacteriaceae > Mesorhizobium > Mesorhizobium sp. Pch-S. The sequence goes on along the minus strand of NZ_CP029562.1, from coordinate 6,102,419 downwards.
GCTGTGCATGCACTCGACCATGTATCGCTGGATATCGCGCCCGATTCCATCGTCGTTGCGGTTGGTGCATCGGGTTGCGGCAAGTCGACCTTGCTCAATGCCATTGCCGGGTTCCTGCCCTTGACCGCTGGTTCGATCACGCTGGACGGTGAGGAGATCGATCGTCCCGGTGGCGATCGTGGCGTCGTCTTCCAGAAGGATACGCTGCTGCCCTGGGCAAGCGTCGTGGACAACGTCGCGCTGGGGTTGAAATTCGCCGGCGTCTCGAAGAGCGCGCGGCGCCAGCGTGCCCGCGAACTGCTCGATCTGGTCGGCCTTGCCGATTTCGCCGACAAGCCGCCATACGAATTGTCGGGCGGCATGCGCCAGCGTGTCGGCCTGGCGCGTGCCCTGGCAACGGACCCGAAGATCCTGCTGATGGACGAGCCGTTCGGCGCGCTCGACAGCCTGACCAGAGAGACGATGCAACAGTTGCTGGCTTCTGTCTGGGCTCGCACCGGCAAGCAGATCCTGTTCATCACCCACTCCATCGAGGAAGCGCTGACACTGGGAACCACCGTGGTGGTGATGTCGCCACGGCCTGGCCGCATCGTCGCGCGCTTCGAGGCTGGCTTCGTGCGCGAATTCGCCGAGACGGGCGACATCGGCCCGATCCTTTCCGATCCGCGTTTTATCGAGCTGCGCGAGGAGATCCGTGCGCTCATCCATCGGCCAGCAGGCAAAGGAACCTTGCAATGACGCTTGCCGCAGATCCTCGCGCAGTCTTCACGCACGTCCAGCCGGCGCCGAAGCAGCGTCGCCAGCCCGCGACCCGGACAGGCAGGAGTGCTTCGTCCGGAACGCTTCTGATCAGCACGATAACCCTGTTGGCGTTGCTGTCCTTGTGGTTTGCCGCCACCCAGCTCGGTTGGGCTTCGCCGCTGTTCCTGCCGTCGCCTGCGGAGGTGTTGACGCAGTTCCATGCCGTGGCGATTGACGGCTATGCCGACGGCACGCTTCTGCAACACACATTGTCTAGCCTTGGAAGGATTCTCGCGGCGCTCGGCATCGGTGTCGTTTTGGGGGTGCCGATCGGCCTTCTGATGGGACTTAACCCCTGGGTTCGGGGCACGCTATCGGTGCCGATCGGACTGTATTGGGGGTTGCCGCCGCTCGCCTATCTGCCACTGCTGATCATCTGGCTGGGCATCGGCGAATCCTCCAAGATCGTCCTGCTGTCGCTGTCGACCTTCGCGCCGATCTGCTTCTCGGCCCAGGCAGGCGTGCGATCGGTACCGGTCGAGCGCATCAATGCGGCGCTATCGCTCGGCGCCACACGATTGCAGCTCTTCACCAACATCATCCTGCCTTCGGCATTGCCGGAGATACTGACCGGCCTGCGCATCGCGGTCGCCGCCGGCCTCTCCTGTCTGGTTGCAGCCGAGCTCATCGCTGCCCGTTCCGGCCTTGGCTACATGATCATGTCGGCGGCCAACTTCCTGTCCACCGATGTCGTCTTCGTCGGCCTCATCCTCATCGCAGTGCTGGCCTTCCTCTTTGCCAGCGGCATGCGCTGGCTGGAGCGCCGGCTGGTGCCCTGGAAGGGCAAGATCTGAACCATCGATACAAAGACCGCAGAAGGAACATCCCATGTCCAACGCGCCCCTCGACGTCTACTGGTATCTGCCGACCCATGGCGACGGGCCCTATCTCGGTACCGATGAGCGCCATCGGCCGGCAACTTTTGGTTATCTGCGGGAGATTGCCCAGGCTGCGGACCGGCTCGGTTTCAAGGGCGTTCTCCTGCCGACCGGCACGCGCTGCGAAGATGCCTGGATCACGGCGGCTGCATTGATCCCGCAGACCGAACAGTTGCGTTTCCTGGTGGCGCTGCGGCCGGGCAGTGGTACGCCGGCGCTGTTTGCGCGCCATGCCGCCACGCTCGATCGTATCTCCAACGGACGTGTCCTGCTCAATGTCGTCACCGGTGCCGACCCGGCCGATCTCGCTGGCGACGGCAACAAGCTCAGCCACGCCGAGCGTTACGCCCAGACCGACGAATTCCTGACGATCTGGCGCGATATCCTCTCCGGTGAAGAGGTGAATTTCGAGGGCCAGTATCTTTCGGCGAAAGGCTCCGACCTTTCCTTCCCTCCAGTGCAGAAGCCGTACCCACCGCTCTGGTTCGGCGGCTCATCGGATGCCGGCATTGCCATCGCCGCCAAGCATGTCGATGTTTATCTCAGCTGGGGTGAGCCGGTCGACCAACTGGCCGAGAAGCTGGAGCGCGTGCGCGCGGCAGCGGCACGGGAAGGGCGCAGCATCCGCTTCGGCTTGCGCATCCATCTCATCGTGCGCGAAACCGAGGAGGAGGCCTGGGCCGCGGCGGACCGGCTGATCAGCCATGTCACCGACGAGGTGATTGCCGAGGCGCAGAACAACTTCGTCAACGTTTCGGAATCGGTCGGCCAGAAACGCATGTCGGCGCTGCACCAGGGCCGTCGCGACAAGCTTGTCGTTGGCCCTAATCTATGGGCCGGGCTCGGACTGGTGCGGGGCGGGGCGGGGACGGCGTTGGTCGGCAGCCCAGACAACGTCGTTGCCCGTATTCGCGAATATCAGGCGATCGGCATCGAGACCATCATCGCCTCTGCCTATCCGCACCTGGAAGAGGCCTACAATGTTGCCGAACTGCTCTTCCCGAAGCTCGACCTGCATGGCGCGGCCGCGCCGGCATTGCGCGGCTGGGATGTCGAATTCGGCCGCGGTGTGCGCCCAAGCGTTGCCGCCTCGGCATCCTGATACGTATTGGAATAAAGGAGACTACCCATGACCCGCGCGCGCATTGTCGGCTTTTCCGGCAACATCACCCGGCCGTCCAAAACCCTGGCATTCGTCGACCACATCGTCCAGGAGATCGGCCGCCGCAACGGTTTGCCCGCAAGAAGCTGGGACATCGAGGACCTCGGCCCATCGCTTGTCAGCGCCCGGAGAGCGACAGCACTGGACGAGCCGGCGCAGGCGGTCCTGCAAGCGATCACGGAAGCAGATGTCCTTGTCATCGGGTCGCCGACCTACAAGGGCAGCTACACCGGTCTGTTCAAGCACTTCTTCGACCTGCTTGATCCATCGGCATTGCGCGGCAAGCCGGTGCTCTTGACCGCGACCGGCGGTGGCGATCGCCATGCGCTGATCGTCGAGCATCAGTTGCGGCCGCTGTTCGGTTTCTTCGAAGCGTTTGCGCTGCCGACGGCCGTCTATGCGACTGACCGCGACTTCGACAATGGTGTGCCTGTCTCGGAAGCGCTGTTAAGGCGTGTCGCACAGGCGATCGGTGAGGCGGAGACCGTGCTCGGCAGCCGTGCACCGCTTGCCGTAGCGGCGGAGTAGAATTCCGTTTGCCGCCGCAGCCTCTTCGATCACGCCTGGTTGCGGCGGCCGCTTGTCATCAACCTTTGGCCTTCAGATGTCGCATCAGGTCATTCAACGGCATTGGTCGTCCGAACAGATAGCCTTGCTGGATGGAACAGCCGCAGCTGGTCATTCGCTCCGCCTGACTCTCAGTCTCGATGCCTTCCGCCACGATCTGAAGTTCGAGCGCCTGTGCGAGCTGAACGATTGCCCTTACCACGGCCTCGGACTGCCGATCATCGCTGATGTCGCGGGCAAATGAGCGATCGATCTTGATGACGTCGAGCGGCAGCCGCCTGATGTATGAAAGGCTTGAATAGCCCGCTCCAAAATCGTCGAGGGCAATTCGGACGCCGCGCGTGCGGAATTGCGAGAGACGCTGTTCTGCTTGCTCGAAATCGAAGAGCAGAAGGCTTTCCGTGATTTCCAGCTGCAAGGCGGAAGGCGGGAAGTCGTGACGCGCCAGGATCCTGGCGACCTGCTCGACCACGGAGGGGGAGCGCAGGTGGCGTGGGGACAGATTGATCGAGACATAGTCGAGATGTCCGTCGCGGATCAGCTGGTGCATCTCCTGACAGCAGCGATCGATCATTGCGCGACCGAGTTCGACGATCAGTGAACTTTCTTCGGCCAGTGGGATGAACAGCCCGGGAAGAATGAGCCCGCGCTCTGGGTGTTGCCAGCGTGCAAGCGCTTCGACACCGACGATCCTGTTGCTCCCGGCGCAGATGATGGGTTGGTACCAGGGCTCGATTTCTCCCGCCGCCACCGCAGCGCGCAGCTCTACTTCAAGGCCTTGGCGGCTATGAAGCTCGGCAGCCATGGTGTCGTCAAACTCCGTCCACGTCGAGCGTCCGGACGACTTGGAGTGATAAAGGGCGACATCGGCAAAACGTTGCAGGGTTGGAGAATCCGAAGCGTCACGAGGAAAGCTTGCAAAGCCCACGGAACAGCTGACGATCAGTTGCAGACGACCACAATCGATTGGCTTGCTCATCGCTTCCATGATCTCGGTCGCGATCTGGCGAACCCGCTCGCTTTGAAGCGGCGTGATGCAGATGATGCCGAACTCGTCGCCACCCAGCCGCCCGGGCACCTCCGTTCCCCTGCAGATCGTCCGCAGTCGGGTTGCCACCTCGAGCAGAACCGCATCGCCGACGGCGTGGCCGTAGTTGTCGTTGATTTCCTTGAATCGATCGAGATCGGCAAACAGAAGCTGCACCGATCCGCCATGAACCTGGGCCGTGTGGATGGCTGCATCGAGATCACGCGCGAAACTGACCCGGTTGGCAAGCGCAGTCAAAGGATCGCGTTCGGCGAGAAACAGGGCCTGCTGACGAGAGACCTCCAATTCGTGGGTGCGATCGAGCACGCGCATCTCGAGGTCGTTTGCCAGCGCTGTCAGATGGCTGTTGGCGTTGTAAAGCTCCAGCGATTTCGCCTCGAGCAGCCATTCTGCCTCTTCGCGGGCGCGTCGTTCCCGCTGCAGGCGGCGCTCAAGACGCGCAACGCGATCGCCGGAAGTTTCGGTTTGCGGCAACATCTAGGCTGTCGCGCCTGTCTTCCGGATCGAGAACCGGACGAACTTCTCGCCATCGTTTTCGAGCGCGCTGCTTTCTACCCGCACGGGTTCGCCATAGAGCTGGGCTGCGCCGAGAATGAGACCCGAGGCGAGGGCCTCGAAGGGACGTTTGCTGTGGTAGTCGAGGTGCATTGTTGCACTTCCGAGGCGCTCGGCCCGGAATTCGGGCAGCTCCGCGTCGGGATAGAGTTTTCGCACCTCGACATGGATGTGATTGTCGATGCTTTCGAGAAAATCGAACAGCGTGGGCGCTGTCCTGAAGAAATCAGGGAATGATGCCTTGAAACGCTGGATTAGGTGCTGGCCGAACAGACTGAGCAATTCGTTCGGTGGTGTGTTGCTTTGCGCAGCCAGCGTGGTGACCAGGGATTGCATTTCCTTGTGGTCATATGTCCCCACGGCCGTATAGGCGCCGCCACTCGGCAGATCGGAACCCTCGATGAGGTCATCCACCGCATCCTCTCCGTAGGTTTGTTCCACGAAGCCCAGCAGTTCGGTGAACACCATGCCCTTCATGTCGGCTCCCGGAATTTAAAGCGGTACCAATGCGAGCATAAATTTTAGAATATAACCTACAACTAATGTCATAGCTAAAAATGAAAAAAGCTTTGTGTTCACACCTATTGGCTACTGGAGCCGGGCGAGATGAATACAAGCCGCTGTTAGGTTCAGCGGCGATTTACAGAGCGGGCTCTGTCTCAGGCGGCGACTTCGGCGTTGAAATCGATCGCGGCGAATGCCGCATGCAACACCTCCGGCCCCGCACCTGGGCGTGTGGCATCGGTTGAGAGGATCTGGCGCCAGCGGCGTGCACCGGGTAGGCCGTGGAACAGACCGACCATGTGACGCGTGACATGGCCGAGACGGCCGCCCTGCTCGATATGACGCGCCGTATAGCCGGCCATGGTGTCGATCAGCGCGGCGAAATCGAATGGTCCCGGCTGCCTGCCCGACAGCGCGGCGTCGACGGCAGCAAGGATGCCCGGCGTATGATAGGCGGCCCGGCCGAGCATGGCACCGTCGACCTGGTCGAGATGGCCGACGGCATCCGCCACCGAAGGAATGCCGCCATTGATGCCGATGAAACGTTCCGGAAGCCGGGCCTTCAACCTGTAGACCCGCTGATAGTCGAGCGGCGGGATGTCGCGGTTCTCCTTCGGGCTCAAGCCTTGCAGCCAGGCCTTGCGGGCATGCACCCACAAGGCGTCGGCACCAGCGGCAAAGACACCATCGGCCAGGATGTCGAGGGCTGGCTCCGGGTCCTGATCGTCGACGCCGATGCGGCATTTGACGGTGACAGGTATCCTTACCGCTGCCTTCATCGCCGTGACACAGTCGGCAACGAGTGCTGGGGTTTTCATAAGGCAGGCGCCGAACGTACCGGATTGAACACGGTCCGAGGGGCAGCCGACATTGAGGTTGATCTCGTCATAGCCGAAACCTTCGCCGATGCGCGCTGCCTCGGTGAGCTTTTGCGGGTTCGATCCGCCAAGCTGCAGCGCGACAGGGTGTTCGGCAGCGTCAAAACCCAATAATCGCTCGCGTTGGCCATGGATGACAGCGTCCGCCACGACCATTTCCGTGTAGAGCAGCGCGTGCTGCGTCAGCTGGCGGTGAAAGAAGCGGCAGTGGCGATCGGTCCAGTCCATCATAGGGGCGATGGAGAACAAACGCTCTTGGTAGAGCGAGTTCTTTTCCTTCGTTACAATGGTTTGCAGCGTCACGCTGATATCTGGTCCTTCGGTCCTGTCGAGATGGGCGCGCTATGTAGCAGACAAACGCCTTGCATGTAACCACCGGGCCATCTGCATTGCGTCGCGCTTCAATCGCGCAGGATCATGCGATCGCCGCGCACATCGAAGCCCGACAGCGAGCTGATGAAATTCATGCCGAGCAGGCTTTGGCCAAGTGCGCCCGGGGCGGCGACGAGAACTGGCATATCGCGACGCACGATGCCGCCGAGTGCCAGTTCGTTGGTGCGGACCGCCGCAGCGTTGGTGTTACCATTGGCTGTCGAGACGCGCACCGTGTAGTTCAGGCCGCTCGGATCGATGCCGGCAGCGCGCGCGTCTTCGGCCGTGAGCACCGTGGTCGTCGCACCGGTATCGACGACGGCGTTGACCGGCTTGGTGTTGACGAGGATGCGCGCCTGGAAATGGCCGTTGTTGCCCTTGTCGAGCGTCACCGTTGCGCGGCCATCTTCCATGCCGAGCGCCAGCGGGCTGCCAGGAATGAGGCCAGCGGTTACGCGGCTGGCCACATCCTGCAACTCATAGCGGTATTGGTAGCCGGCGATCAGCGCCAGAACGATCACGGCCCAGGTGCCCAGATTGCGGGCCATGCTGCCGAGCGGTTGGCCGGAGCGTAGTAGGCCGGCAGCGATCACTGCCCCGACGATGCCCAGCCACACCAGGTTGCCGAAACTGTAGTTCTCGACGCCGAATGTGCTGCCTGCGGAATCGTTGTAGGCAAGCAACGCAACCGCTGCAGCGATGATCACCAGGATGAGGACAAGCGGGCGATTCATCGGGGCTAAAGCACCTCACCACGTTCACGTGCCATCCGCGTCCGGCGCGTTTCGCGGCGCGGTTTGCGCTCGACGGTCGCAAGCCTTGCCGGCAACTCGGACATGACGGTACGGCGGGTTTCCGGGGTCATGGTCAGCCAGGCCGAGATTTCGTCGCGCGTGCGTCCGCAACCGAAGCAATATCCGGTCTTCATGTCGATCGAGCAGACCAGGATGCAGGGCGATTCGATGGCCGTCATGGGAATATCCTAGGGGCACGCTCCCACATGGTGCAACGAATGTGGCAATGCAAGGTCTTGGCGTTGCGCCACTTCAGGTCGTCATCTGGCGACCTTGTCGCCCGCCGCGCGAATTTCGGGATCCAGACGGCGCCGTTTTCGTGACCATGTGGTTGTGCGAAGTGGGCAGGGCGGCTATTGCCGGCCTCGAACAGGAACCTGCCATGACCAGCGCGCTGCCTTTCGACGATTTCCGCAACCTGATCGCCAACCTGCCTCCGCTGGATGGCGCGGCCGGCGACAGGGTGCGAGCGTTGTTTGCCAAGGCCGACAAGCCGGAGAGTTCTCTGGGGCGCATCGAAGACATCGCAGCTTGGCTTGCGGCCGCAAGCGGCAAGGCGCCGCCGGCGATCAATCGTCCGTTGGTCGCCGTCTTCGCCGGCAACCATGGCGTGACCAGGCAAGGCATTTCGCCGCGTGCCGTCGCTGCCACCGCGAACGCGGTTGAGCTCTGTGCAGCCGGCGGTGCGGCAGTAAACCAGGCCTGCATCGCCTATGATCTCGGCCTCAAGGTCTTCGATCTCGCTTTGCATATTTCGACCGGCGATATCACCGAGGAGGCAGCGCTCGACGAGCGCGGCTGTGCCGCCACGATGGCCTTCGGCATGGAAGCGACGGCAGGCGGAACCGATCTTCTGTGTCTGGGCGATATCGGTGTCGGCAATTCCACCGTTGCCGCCGCACTTCTGGCGGCCGTTCTGGGTGGAAAGGGAATGGACTGGGTCGGCGCGGGGTCCGGCGCCGACGAGGCCATGCGTAAGCGCAAGGCGGCCGCAGTGGATGCTGCGCTCGCCTTCCATGGCGCTAACCTGAAGGACCCGCTGGAAGCATTGCGGCGCGTCGGCGGGCGTGAGTTCGCAGCCATTGCAGGAGCGATCCTGGCCGCCCGCATGCAGAATGTTCCCGTCATTCTCGACGGCTTTGCCGCAATGGCCGCCGCTGCGGTGCTTCATGCCGCCAATCCGTCAGCCCTCGACCATTGCCTGCTTGCCGGGCTCTCTGCTGAGCCGGGGCACGCCAGAGCTGCCGCATATCTGGGACTCAAACCGCTGTTCGAGCTTGGTATCAGCCATGGCGAAGGATTTGGCGGTGCATTGGCGGCGGGCATCGCCAGGGCGGCGGCCTTGACCAGTTCCGGCATGGCCGCCGCGGTTCGTTGATCCGGTTCAGCGGCGGCGGCTTCCGGCGGCAACCTTGGTCGGCAAAGCCGGCAGTTGCTCCATCACCCGGGTCGGCGGGAAGATGGCGATCGCCTCGGTGCCTTCGCGCAGTTTCGAATGGAGTTCGAATTCGCCGCCATGCATCGCCATCAGGCCCTGCACGATCGGCAAGCCAAGCCCCGTGCCCTGTTCCGCGCTCTTGATGGCGATCGAGCCTTGCCCAAAGGCCGATAGCACGACCGGGATCTCGTCCGCCGGGATACCGGGGCCGTTGTCCTTGATGGAGATGTACTGGCCGCCACCCGCAGCCAGCCGACGCGTACACGCACCTCACCGCCGGTCGGAGTGAACTTCACCGCATTGGACAGGAGATTGAGAGCGATCTGGCGCACAGCCCGTTCGTCAGCGAACAGGCGTGGCAGCCGATGTTCGAACTCCTCGACGATGCGAATATCCTTGTTGCGCGCCCGCAATTCCATCATGTGGCAACAATCCTCGACGATCGCCAGCAGTGTCACCGGCTCCTCGTTGAGCTGGTAACGGCCTGCCTCGATACGCGACAGGTCGAGGATTTCGTTGATCAGGTCGAGCAGGTGACGGCCGGAATCATGAACGTCTGACGCGTAGGCCTTGTAGGTATCGTTGCCCATGGGACCGAGCACTTCATTGGCCATAACTTCCGAAAAGCCCAGGATGGCATTGAGCGGCGTGCGCAATTCATGGCTCATCGAGGCAAGGAACCGCGATTTGGCGAGATTGGCTTCTTCGGCCCTGCGCCGTGCTTCGTCGGACATAGCCTTGGCGGTTTCGAGCTCGGCAATGAGCGAATCCTTCTCGGTGCGGAAGGACAGCAGCATCACCGACGAACGATTGAGGTGATGTGCCACATAGGCGAAGAAAGGGAGCGCCGCGACGAGCAGCGCGACCATGATCGGTTCCGCCGGCACCCATCCCTGGGAGCCGACATAGGCATAAGTTGCGACCGGGATGGCGAAGGTGGCCAGCAACGCCCCGCGCAGAGACGACGCCATGATCGCCGTGGCTGCCATCGCCATCAGAAGGATGACGGCCTTGATCACTGGAAATTGGTCGATCGTGCAGGCACCGCAGCCGAGCGACGCGAAATAGGCCCAGCCAAGACCGCTGAGACCATGGGCCGCCAGGAAGGTGTTGCGGATCGGATCCGGCTTGACGGCTGCGGCCTCCGTGCGGTCGACGCGACGCGCGATGATGGCAAGCCCCGCATAGCATCCCATCGTGAAAAGTGCCCAGACGAGCGTGTCCGTATTCATTCCGGCTGCAAGGCCGGCGACGGCGATGGTCAGCACCAGCAACGGCACGGCCGCGGCGCTGTTCACGATCGCGCGCGCGTGCAGTTTCAGCAGTTCGCGGTCGAAATCCGGATTTCCGGCCTGCTGCGAAAGGCGGTCACGCGTACGCTTCACAGCACGCGCGACATCGCTGTTGCGATGCGGCTTGCTGCGGTCCACAATGTTCTTGTCCGCCGTGTTCGAGCTTAGCAGTGGCATGAAACTTCAGTTATTGCGGGCAGCGGCTCCAATCCGAACGCTAAGGCGGAATGATTAAGAACTTGTTTGCCATATGAGCCGTTCATGGTCGCAAAGGCCCGGGCGGCGGCCTTATCCGCCGCGTCCGCGCAGCCCGTGGCGCAGGTTCTTCGACTATGCGCTGGCCATTCTTTTCCTGGGATTGATGGCCCTGATCGTGGCCCGGTTCGATCGTGTCTCGACACGCCAGGAAAATGGCACGGCGATTGTTAATGACGGCGATACGATCACACTGGGCAAGGAGCGCATTCGCCTGCGCGGCATCGACGCCCCGGAATACTCTCAACTGTGCCGAAAGGAAGGGGTGGATTATCCCTGCGGGAGGCTGTCGAGACAGGCGCTGGTGAAGCTGATCGGCGGCCGCGCGGTATCCTGCAGCGGATGGCAGCGGGATCGGTATGACCGGCTTCTTGGCGACTGCAAGGCGGGAAATGTGGATCTCAATGCCGAGCAGGTCAGGGCCGGCTGGGCAGTTGCCTTTGGCGATTTTGTTATGGAGGAAGCTGCAGCCCGCGTTGCGCGCGCTGGCATCTGGGCGGGCAGTTTCGAAGAACCAAGGGATTGGCGCCGCTCCCATGACGGCATCGTGGAACCGAGGCACGGAGCTTTGGCGAGTGTCGGCGATACCCTGCGAGAACTGTTTCGCTTCCGTTGATTGCGGTCTTATGGTGGATACAGATCAAATCGGGAGCATATCATGAAGCTTTACGACGGCGGCCGGGCACCCAACCCGCGCCGGGTTCGCATTTTCCTGGCGGAAAAAGGGTTGAACGTGCCGCTGGAGCCCGTCGACATGGGCGCTCTTGGTCACAGGGAAGAAGCGGTCACCCGCCGCAATCCGCTGCAGCGCCTGCCTGTACTGGAACTGGATGACGGCACCGTGCTCACCGAGACCATCGCCATCTGCCGCTATTTCGAGGAACTGCATCCCGAGCCGGTGCTGTTCGGAACGGGCGCACTCGGCCGTGCCAAGGTAGAGATGTGGCAGCGGCGTATGGAATTCAACCTGTTTACGCCTGTGGCGCAGGCCTTTCGCCATATCCACCCCGCCATGAAGGAATGGGAGGTGCCGCAGGTGCCGGAATGGGGTGAGGCCAACAAGCCGAAGGCCGTGGAGTTCCTGCGCTTGCTCGACAAGGAACTGGCCGGCCGCGAATTCATTGCGGGCGACAGCTATTCCGTGGCCGACATCACCGGTCTTGTCGCGGTGGATTTCATGAAACCTGCTCGTATCCAGCTGCCCGACGACTGTGTGCATGTGCTGCGCTGGTACAAGGCTGTTTCCGGGCGGCCAAGCGCCAGCGCCTGAACCGCATGGATGTCGAATTGGAACAGCTGGTCGCACGGGTGCGGGCCTGCCGCATCTGCGTCGAGACGCCGAGCGGCAGGCAGTTGCCGCACGAGCCGCGACCGGTGTTGCGGCCCTCCTCGACCGCCCGCATCCTCCTGGCCGGCCAGGCGCCGGGAACCAAGGTGCATCTTTCCGGCGTGCCGTTCACCGACGCGTCCGGCGATCGGTTGCGCGACTGGCTGGGGGTGTCATCGCAGGAATTCTACGACACCGAAAGATTCGCCATCGTGCCGATGGGATTCTGTTTTCCCGGCCAGGACGCCAAGGGCGCGGATCTGCCGCCACGCAGGGAATGTGCGCCTGCGTGGCGCGGGCAGCTCATGGCGGCGATGCCGCAGATCGAACTGGTCCTGACCATCGGCATCTATGCGCAGAGCTGGCACATGGGCACGACGCGGCGTGGTTCGTTGACAGAGACGGTGTATGATTGGCGCGCCATCTGGAACACGGCAGCCGGCCTGAAAGTGCTGCCTTTGCCGCATCCGTCCTGGCGCAATACCGGCTGGCTGAAGAAGAATCCCTGGTTCGAAATGGAGTTGCTGCCTTTCCTGAAATCGGAAATCCGCTCTCGCATCGGCTGATTTCTGCGCAAATTATCACTCGTTTCGTGGCGATCAGGCAGAATTCCTTTCTTGTCTGTGACAGAATTTCGAAGGAATATGGGGAAATATTTTCCTCGGGAGCCCAAGATGGATCGCCTAGATAGAAAAATCCTCCGCCTTTTGCAGGAGGACGCGACGCTTGCGGTCGCTGACGTTGCCAAGAAAGTCGGACTGTCGACCACTCCGTGCTGGCGTCGTATCCAGAAGCTGGAGGAAGAGGGCGTCATCAAGCGCCGCGTTGCGCTGCTTGACCCCGAGAAGATCAACGCACGCGTGACAGTGTTTGTCTCGATCCGCACCAATTCGCACAGCCATGAATGGCTGCGCCGCTTCTCGGAGGTGATCCAGGAATTTCCGGAGGTGGTCGAGTTCTACCGCATGAGCGGTGATGTCGACTATCTGCTGCGTGTCGTGGTGCCCGATATTGCTGCCTATGACGCCTTCTACAAACGTCTGATTGCCAAGATCGAAATCCGTGACGTCTCGTCGGTCTTTGCGATGGAGCAGATCAAGTTCACCACCGAAATGCCGCTGGACTACATGACGCTCGATCGCGAAGCCGGACAAAGCGCGGCTTGATCGCTCAGGCCGCCATCAGCCGCGCTTCGCCAGTCTTTCCAGTATCTTCGGATTCGTCAACTCACGCACGGCATCCCTGCCGATCCAGCGTTCGGTCTTGTCGGAGGAGGCCGCCAGCTTTTCCGCCAGGGCAAGGGTGGGGGCATGCAGCGGCATCGAACGCTTGCCGATCTGGCGGAGAGCCCAGTTGACCGCTTTCTTGACGAAGTTGCGGCTGTCCCCGGAGTGCCTTTCAATCAACGGAAGTAAATTCTCGAACGTGGCATCCGGCTCCTTCTTGCGGTGGACGGAGGCCCAGGCGATCATGGCAAAAGCCGCGCGACGGACGAATTCGCGCTCGTCTTCAGCGAACTCGGCGATGAGCATCTGCCAATGTTCGGTGTCGACGAAAAGATCAGTGACACCGTCGACGATGTCCCAGGAATCGAAAGTGGACGCCCAAGTCCTTGCGTCGTTTGCAGAAAAGCGCTTTGGATCAACCGTAGCCGACGCGATGAACTGCGCCTCGACGATGCCACTCTCCCAGAGCTCGAAAGCGCGCTCGTGATTGCGCTTGATCTTCCGGGCGATCTCGCGCTGAGGACCATGCGGAATGCCGAGCGCGCGCTCGACCTTGATGCCGAACCGCCGCATGCCCTCGCGGTTTGCCTCGGAGGTGAGGGTGTGCAGATAGGCAAGGATTTCCGCGGCGGTTGAGGTGGGGGAAAGGGAATTGGTCATGCTCTTCAGCGCAGCCCTCGCGGCTCAAAGGTAAGAGCGATTTCCCGCCAATTTTCGTATGGAGCCAGTTTCGTCAATCCGGGAAAGGGTGAGCATTTCCGGATGGCCGATATCGCGCTCCGAGCAACCGCCGCGTGTCTTTTGTGCTGTTGTGTTGCGATGATCCTGGGAGGGCTGACAACCTCGCCCCTGTCATCGAGTTCGATACGCACGTCGGCCTTGTGGCCGGCCAGCACCGGAGTTCCTGAGATCCGTCCCCGACGGTCGAGCTCAAATCTTATGATGATCGCGCCGACGCCCGCCGTGCCGCTTGAAGGATGCCAGCATCGCGCAATTTGACTACGTAAGTAGTCGACCACGACCTTGTTCGGCTCGGCATTGGCCTGACAGGGGGCGATGAGCAGCGCCGTCAAAAGCAACGGCGCGCAACGCATCATGTTATTTCTCCAGGCGTGCGAGCAGAGAGGAGGTATCCCAGCGGCTGCCGCCCATTGCCTGCACGTCCTTGTAGAATTGGTCGACCAGGGCTGTCACCGGCAGCTTTGCACCGTTGCGGTCGGCTTCCGCCAGGCAGATACCGAGGTCCTTGCGCATCCAGTCGACTGCGAAGCCGAAATCATACTTGCCGGCATTCATCGTCTTGTGGCGGTTTTCCATCTGCCATGAACCTGCCGCCCCCTTGGAGATGACATCCACCACCTTTTCGACGTCCAGCCCTGATTTCTTGCTGAAATGAATGGCTTCGGCGAGGCCCTGGACAAGGCCGGCGATGCATATCTGGTTGATCATCTTGGTGAGCTGGCCGGCGCCGATCGGTCCCATCAGGCCGACCATGCGCGCAAAGGCTGAAATGACCGGCTTGGCCGTTTCGAAGACATCATCGGCACCGCCCACCATGACGGTGAGCACGCCGTTCTCGGCCCCGGCCTGCCCACCTGAGACCGGCGCGTCGAGGAAGAAGAAACCGAGTTTTTCGGCTTCCGCGGCCAATTCGCGCGCGACCTCGGCGGAGGCCGTGGTGTTGTCGATGAAGGTCGAGCCCTTCTTCATGCCGTGGAATGCACCGTCCGGGCCGATGGTGACAGAGCGCAGATCGTCGTCGTTGCCGACGCAGGAAAAGACGAAATCCTTGCCTTCAGCGGCCTGCTTTGGCGTGAGCGCCATGGCCCCGCCATGCTCGGCAACCCATTTCTCGGCCTTGGCGGGGGTGCGATTATAGACGGTCACGTCGTGACCGCCTTTGTTCTTGAGATGCCCGGCCATCGGATAACCCATCACGCCGAGGCCAAGATATGCCACCACTGCCATGCCAGAAGTCCCTTTTGATCACTGTGTGGCAGTCTTAGCCGATCAAAGCGGATTTGGGCAATTTCCAGTTTGGTCCACGGCGTGTCGGGTGTCGATCAGCGACGCAGGTGACGGGTTATGCGTTGTTCTATCCATTCGATGGCGTGGCGTAGCACTTCGACCATGATGAGGTAGAAGATTGCCGCCCAGATGTAGGCCTGGAAGTCGAACGTGCGGGAGTAGGTCAGGCGTGTGATGCCCATCAGGTCGTAGACCGTGATGATGGCAACGATGGCCGAGCCCTTGATCATCAGGATCACTTCGTTGCCATAGGGCCGAAGTGCGACGATCAATGCCTGCGGCAGGATGATCCGGCGCAATGTCTGTAGTTTGTGCAGACCGAGCGATGCCGCTCCTTCCCATTGTCCTCTTGGGACGCTTTCGATGGCGCCGCGCAGGATTTCGGCCTGATAGGCTGCCGTGTTGAGGGCGAAAGCGAAGACCGCACAGTTGAAGGCTTCGCGGAAGAAACCCCACAGGCCCACCATTTCGAGTTGCGGCCGGAAAGAGCCGAGGCCGTAATAGATCAGAAAAGTCTGGGCAAGCAGTGGTGTGCCGCGGAAGAAATAGACATAGGCATAGGCGATGGCGGAGAGGATGGTGTTCTTCGACATGCGCATATAGGCGATCGGGATCGACAGCAGGGCGCCGACCGCACACGAAATTGCCACCAGCTTCAAGGTGACGAGAATGCCCGACCAGTATCCCGGAGCATATTTCTGGATAAGTTCAGGGTTCCAGGATGTGGCAAGGAACCAGACCAGTCCAAGACCCAGAAGCGTCCAGAGTGCAAGCAGCACGTGGCCAGTTATGCGTGCCTTTGTCCAACCGCGCGGCGGCTCTGGTGGCTTCTCGACCGTGGCGATGTCAGCGACGCTCATCGCGATGCCTCCCGTCGCCCGACCGCGCGTTCGATGGCGTTGATGCCGAAAGAGGAGATGATGGCCAGCACCAGATAGATCAGCGCAGCATAACCGAAGAACAGGAACGCGTGCTTGGTAACGCGAGCAGCAACGCCGGTCTCGCGCAAAATATCGTTGAGGCCGACTGCGGAAACGAGTGCGGTGTCCTTGAGCAGGATCAGCCATAGATTGGCGAGGCCGGGCAGGGCGATGCGGACCAGCTGCGGCAGGACAACGAGCCTCATGGTCTGGTTCTTCGTGAGGCCGACTGCGTAGCCGCCTTCATACTGGCCATGCGGAATTGCACGAAACGCCGACAGGAAGACCTCGCTGGCATAGGATGAAAAGACGACGCCGAGCGCGATCATGCCGGATACAAAGGCATTGACCTCGACGGTCGCGGTCGGATTGAAAAGCTGCACGAGTTTCTGCAAGGCGATCTGCGCCCCGAAAAACACGAGAAACAGCGTCAACAGTTCCGGCAGACCACGGAAGATGGTGGTGTAGAGGTTGCCGGCAAGCCTGAGTGAAGGTTCCTTCGACTGCTTGGCCAATGCAATCAGAAAACCGATCGCAAGTCCGACAGGCAAGGTGGCAACCGCAAGTGCGATCGTGACCAAAACGCCATTGAAGATGTTATCCGACCAGCCGTCCGGTCCCCAACTCAGAAGCGTCCAAACGCTTTCCATACGCCCGCCTGTTCCCCTTTTTGAACCCGCCGTGTCGTCCCCTCATGACATGGCCGGCCAGGACAAGAAAGGCGGGTGTCCCCGCCTTTCTGCTTTGAATCAATCGATCAGGAATCGGCGCCGTAGACGTCGAACTTGAAGTATTTCTCGTTGATTTCCTTGTATTTGCCGTTGGCGCGGATGGCCTTGATGGCGGCGTTGAGCTTGTCCTTGAGCTCGGTGTCGCCCTTGCGGATGGCAATGCCGGCACCTTCACCGAAGATTTCGACCGGCTGCGGCTCAGGCTGGCCGAGCAGCTTGCAGCAGGCGCCGTCCTGGGTTTCGAGCCACTGGCTGAGAACGACGATATCGTCCTCGACTGCGTCGAGACGGCCGTTGGCCAGGTCGAGCTGGTATTCCTGAGCGGTCGGATAAGGCTTTACGGTCGAGTCCGTGAAGGTCTTCGACGCATAGTTGAAGTGGGTGGTCGAAGACTGCGTGCCGATGGTCTTGCCGGCAAGGTCCTCCTTCTTCACACCTTTCAGCGTGCTGTCCTTCGGCACGGCGATGGCCGACGGCGTGTTGTAATACTTGTTGGTGAAGTCGACCTTCTGCTTGCGCTCTTCGGTGATCGACATGGACGCCACGATGGCGTCGAACTTGCCGGCCTGCAGGGCAGGGATGATGCCGTCCCAGTCCTGAGCGACGAATTCGCACTTGACCTTCATTTCGTCGCAGAGCGCCTGGGCGATATCGATGTCAAAACCGACGAGCTTGCCGTCTGCGGTCAAGTTGTTGAAGGGCGGGTAGGCGCCTTCGGTGCCGATCTTGACGACCTTCTCCTGGGCCTGGGCGGCGCCCAACGCCAGCATGATCGCTGACGTGGCGAGCGCGATACGCATTGCAATACGCATGATGATCCTCTCTGTTGGTCCCGGCCGCTGTCCAGGCGGCTCGTTCGGGCGGGGCTGTTGACCGCCCGCTGGTCCAAATACTGGAACTTTTTGCCAAGTGAAAGCAACTGCAAAACCGCCGATAATGTCTTTGAGCGTCGGCAAAAATACGTGGGTTTTGCACATATCGTTGGGGAAGCGTCTGCCTTTCGGCAGGCTGCGTCAGCCGTCAAGGCCGACTCGCCGTTCGATGAAGTCGGCTATCGAAGCGATATCGTCGAGGTCGAAGACAGGCAGCGTCTCATTCGCCTGCGGGTGGTCTGCCGCGACGGCAACGATGCTGGGGTCGGACGGCGCAAGTGGTGTATGATCCTTTGCATTGGTGCGCCGGGCCTCGATCTTGAAATGATTCTCGCGCTTGTAGCCTTCGACAATGACGATGTCAGCCGGCGCCAGTCTTTCGAGAATGTCAGCAAGTTTTGGCTCTTCTTCGCCGCGCAATTCGTGCATCAGTGCCCAGCGACGGCCTGAGACGATGGCGACTTCGCTGGCCCCAGCCTGGCGGTGACGGAAGGAGTCGGCGCCTTCCTTGTCGATGTCGAAGTCGTGATGGGCATGTTTCACAGTGGAGACACGCCGTCCTCGCCGCACCAGCTCAGCCACCAGTTTTTCGGTCAGCGTCGTCTTGCCGGAATTCTTCCAGCCGGTGATGCCGAAGACGCGATTGCTCATGCGGGAAGCTCTTTGAGGATTCGCTCGGCTTCGACAAGGTCAGCGGGCGTGTTGATGTTGAAGAACGGGTCGAGTGTGCCTGAGCGCAGCGGTTGCAAGGGAAAGTCAACCTCCAGGAAGCGATGGCGCTCGATGAACGACAGGACGCGACGGTTGCCTTCTTCGACGAGGAAGTGACGCAGCGGTTCGCTCAGCCCGACCGGCCAGAGCGCGAAAGTCGGATGCAGGCGGCCGGAAGAACGTGCCACGGCGATGACTTCATGATGCCCATCGATCGCGGCCACCAGCCTGGCAACCATGTCCGAGGGAAAGAACGGCGTGTCGGCGGCCGCAGTGGCGATCATCGCAGCCTTCGTTTTGGTGCCAGCCCACTCCAGCCCAGTAAGGATGCCGGCGAGGGGGCCCGGAAAGCCCGTGACCGTGTCGGCCAGGATCGAATGCTGCAAGGCTGAAAAGCGAGTGAGGTCACCGTTGGCGTTGAGTGCAAGCGGTCCGACTTGCGGCAGGAAGCGGGCCATCACCCGGTCAAGAATGGATCGGCCACCCAGCGACAGCAGGCCCTTGTCGCCGCCGCCCATACGGCTCGACAGTCCCCCGGCCAGAATAACCCCGGCAACTTCGACGCTCATGGCATGCTTCGCCTTCCTGCAGCGGCCTGTGGTTCGCTATATGCCGTCCGGCTCCATTGTGGGTCCAGTGCTTTCGATGGCATTGCGCGGCTTTCCGACGACACGCTCGCGGTAGAAGGTGTAGAGGCCCGATGCGACGACGACGGCTGAACCCAGCAACATCGCGAAATCGGGAATGTCGCTGAAGACGGTCAATCCGAGCAGCATCGACCACAGAAGCGCGGTGTAGCGATAGGGGGCAACGAAGGAGACGTCGCCGGTGCGCATCGACAGAATGACGAACTGGTAGCCGATCAGGACGAGCACGGCGGCGATGGCAAGCAAGGTCAGATCGGGGCCGGATATCGTCGTCCATCCGCCCATCGGGGCGAGCAGCAATGCACCGAGGATCGTGATGATCATAGCCGTGGTGGTCGAGACGAGCAGAGTAGGGATCTCCGCTGGAATCTTCTTGGTGACGAGATCCCTGACCGTGCAGCAGACGACACTTGCCAAAGCCAGCAGCGAATAGGGGCTGAAACCCTCGAAGCCCGGTCGCACGACAATCATCACGCCGAAAAATCCCATGACGATGGCGAGCCAGCGGCGCCAGCCGACCCCTTCACCGAAGAACAGCGCTGCACCCATGGTGACCGCCAGTGGCAATGCCTGCATGACGGCCGAAACATTGGCGAGCGGCAGATGCGCAAGCGCGAGCAGGAAACTAAGCGTGCCGCCCGATTCAGCAAGCGCCCTCAACGCCACCAGTGGGTGAAAGGCAAGGCGCGGCGATGCCAGTGCTCCTTGTCGCCAGGCAAGCAAGGCGATCAAGGTCGAGGCGAAGATGCCGCGTACCAACATCACTTGCGCCATGTTCATGGAAGCGGAAGAATGTTTGGTGATGGCGTCGTTGAACGCAAAGCCGATCATCGCCACGATCATGTAGACGGCGCCGCGAAGATTGGGCGAAAGGGGCAAGGCTGATCCTGTCGGCCAGAGCAATTCCAGGAAAAATGCGTAGCAGGTCCGTCCGGAGTTGCTTCAAAACAAAGAGTTAGAGCGTTTCCGCTTTTCCGTGAAAAGCGGAAACGCTCCAGGTTCGAACCTCTATCACTGGTGAGCCCTTCAGCAATGGCAAAGCGATGGGCCAGCAACGACGGCAACCGGCCCTTTGCGAGGGGGTGGATCAGCCGCGCTGATCAACCGGCCGGCCGCTTCCTAGCCGCCGGTAACGCTCATGTGACGCGACACCGACGGACGATTGGTGTGGCGGTCGATGACGAAGTCGTGTCCTTCCGGTTTGCGACCGATTGCTTCATCGATAGCCTTCGAAACCAGCTCATTGCCTTCGGAAGCACGCAGCGGCGTACGCAGATCGGCGGCATCCTCCTGGCCCAGGCACATATAGAGCGTACCGGTGCAGGTCAGGCGCACACGATTGCAGCTTTCGCAGAAATTATGCGTCATCGGTGTGATGAAGCCGAGCCTGCCGCCGGTCTCTGCGACTTCGACATAGCGGGCAGGGCCACCGGTTTTGTAGGGAATGTCCTTCAGCGTGAAGCTGCGCTCCAGTTCGGCGCGCATCAGCGACAGAGGCATGTACTGGTCTGTGCGGTCGCCGTCGATTTCCCCCATCGGCATGGTCTCGATCAGCGTCAGGTCCATGCCACGGCCGTTGGCCCAGCGCAGCATGTCGGGAATTTCGCGGTCGTTGAATCCCTTCAGTGCCACGGCATTGAGTTTCACCTTGATGCCAGCTGCCTGAGCGGCATCAATGCCGGCCATCACCTTGCCGAGATGGCCCCAACGGGTGATCGCGTGGAACTTGTCGGCATCGAGTGTATCCAGTGAAACATTGATCCGGCGTACGCCGCAATCTGCGAGCTCATCGGCGAAGCGCGCGAGCTGCGAACCGTTGGTCGTCAACGTCAGCTCTTCCAGGGCGCCGCTCTTGAGGTGACGCGACAACTCGCGCACCAGATGCATGATGTTCTTGCGAACCAGCGGTTCGCCACCGGTCAATCGCAGCTTGCGAACGCCCTTTTCGATGAAGACCGTGCAGAGCCGGTCAAGTTCCTCCAGCGTCAGAAGGTCTTTTTTCGGCAGGAAAGCCATGTCCTCGGCCATGCAATAGACGCAGCGGAAATCACAGCGGTCTGTAACAGACACGCGCAAATAGCTGATCGTGCGACCAAAAGGATCGATCATGGGATTGGCAAATTGCATTCAGTCGCCTTTGGAGCGTTTCCGTTTTTTCACGGAAACGCGGTAACACTCTGGTCTTTGCTTTTCACAATTCCGGACGGAAAACCGTTACACACTTTTCCTGGAATTGCTCTAGTCTGCCGTCACTGCAATCGGAAGCCGTTTCATGAATGTCGGGCCTTGATGACAATCTTTCAAGCCCGGCACAGGGTGCCATTTGGTATCATTTCCCATCCGTCAGGCGCAACCACGGCGATGTCGCGCCTGGGACATCCAATCGTTGTTCAGCCGAGATTGAGCGGTTCAGGCGGCGACTGATTGCGCATCGCCGTCATTGTCGCGCCGACCGAGGCGGCAACGATCATGGCGATCGCACACCATTGCAGCAGCGGCAATGCTTCCCCCAGCAGCAGCAGGCCCACCATGGCTCCTGCCGCCGGCTCGCCACTGGTCAGCGTGCCGTATGTCTGTGCCGGCAGATGGCGTAGCGCGAACATCTCCAACGTATAGGGAAATGCGCTGGAGAGGACGGCCACCACCGTCCCGATCAGCAGTACATCGGGTTGGAACAGGGTCATGCCTGCGTGCGCAAAGCCGATCGGCGCAACCGCAATTGCTGCCACGGCCATTCCAAGCGAGGTGGCGAGCGTGCCGTGCTCCTGTCCTGCTCGCTTGCCGGCAACGATGTAGAGTGCCCAGCATCCGCCGGCGCCCAGTGCCAGCAGGGCGCCTGTCGGATCGACATTGGCAACGCCATTTCCCAACGGCAGCAGCAAAAGCAGCCCTCCGGCGGCAAACGCCACCCAAAGCAGGTCGATCTTCCTGCGCGATGACATGATGGCCACGCTGAGCGGACCTGTGAACTCCAGCGCGATGGCGATGCCCAGAGGAAGCGTCTGGATCGACATGTAGAACAGCAGGTTCATGCCGCCCATCGCCAGGCCATAGAAAACGATGGATCGCCATGAGGTCGCCGAGAACCGGATGCGCCAGGGCCGCAGGACTGCAAGCAGGATGAGCGCTCCGATCGAGAGACGCAGCGCTGTCGTTCCCTCGGCTCCGACGATGGGAAAGAGCTGCTTGGCGAGGGATGCTCCCGAGGTGAAGGACAGCATGGCCACGATCAGCGCCCCAACGGGCACGAGGAGCGTTGTTGGAGTTTCAGCCTGTCTGATTGCTGTTGTCATCGCGGTCCCCGCACATTTTCCGGACGGGAAACTAGCCTTGTCTCTCGCCAAAGGTGATCGAGTTTTGCTATTTTGTGATAAAAATTATCACTGATGAGATTGTCGATGACGCAAAGCATCGTGCTTGATCAAGCCGACAGACGGATTCTCGAGCAGTTGCAGATCGACGCGCGGGTTCCCGTCCCGGTACTGGCCGAGCGTGTCGGCCTCTCAGCTCCTGCGTGCTATCGACGTATTCGGCACCTGCGTGAGAGTGGTGCAATCCAGCGTGAAGTGGCGGTCGTTGCACCCCGCACACTGGGATGGCCGCTTGCGATGATCGTTCTGGTGACACTCGAGCGGGAAGGTTCGCGCACCATCCATGAACTGCTGCGCAAGCTCGAGGCCGAGCCACAGGTGATCGAAGGCTGGCAGATCACCGGAGAATACGACTTTGCGGTGAAGATCGTGGCGCGCGACATGGAAAGCTACGACAACCTGGTACACCGCCTGTTCGCCAGCGACGAGCGGGTACGGACTTTCGTAACGCTCGTGGTGATCCGCAGCACGAAAAAGTCGGGCTTCATTCCCATCGGCAAGGAAATCTCCTGATTCAGGACACTGGGCCAAGGGGCGCCCGAAGTGTGGTCTTCCCAACGCCGCCGAACAGGCGTAGTCGGATGCCAATCCAAGAGGGACACCCATGACTGCTCCGAAGGAACTTCGGGTCTCCAAGGACCGGAAATTGCTGACTGTGACATTTCCCGATCATCGGCCATTCGAACTGCCGGCGGAATTGTTGCGTGTACTTTCACCCTCGGCAGAAGTGCAGGGCCATGCGCCTGAGCAACGCGTAACAGTACCCGGCAAGCGCGAGGTCGCCATCCTCAAGATCGAACCGGTGGGCAACTATGCGGTCCGCATCACGTTTGACGACTTCCACGACACCGGTATTTTCACCTGGACCTACCTGCACACACTCGGCCACGAAAAAGAAAGCCGCTGGCAGGGATATCTCGATGAACTGGCGACGAAGGGATTGAACAGGGACCGCTAGCCGAACCTGTCGTCAAACTGTCATGCGGGCGCTATAGCCGCAGGGTTCACGGAGCAAGGACGATGTCGATCATAGAGACCGTTGAGCAGTTGGAGGCACTTTATGGGCTCCCCGGCGAAGCCTCGCTGGTCAAGGAGCTCGATCACGTCATTCCTGAATACGCTGCCTTCATCGAAGCATCGCCTTTCGTGGCTCTCGCCACATCAGGGCCGGAGGGACTGGATTGCTCACCGCGCGGTGATCTGGCGGGCTTTGTACGCCTTCATGATTCGAAGACGCTGATGATGCCCGATCGCCGCGGCAACAACCGCGCCGATTCGTTGCGAAACATCATCCGGGATCCGCGCGTCGCGCTGCTTTTCCTTGTACCAGGCTCGGGAACAACCTTGCGGGTTAACGGTACAGCCGTCATTTCCACGGACGCCGAATTGTGTGCTTCCTTCACCATGGAGGGAAAGCCGGCGCGCTCGGTCACGGTCATGGCGGTCGAGACGGTCTATTTCCAGTGCGCCCGCGCCATCCATCGCTCCGACCTGTGGAACGCGGACAAGCATGTCGATCCCAAGAGCCTGCCGACGCCCGGGCAGATGCTGGAGATCACGAGCCGCAAAAGCATCGACGGTACCGCCTACGACAAGGATTGGCCCGAACGGGCGAAGAAGTCGATGTGGTGAAGGTCGGGCAAAGACCGTCAAGTCCAGCCGCAATAACGGCGGACGCTATTCGATCTTCATGGCTTCGGTGATGCGGAGCATCATCGCACCCATGCGATCGCATTCGGCCGGCGTCGACTGCGCCATCACGCGTTCGATCAGCGTCGTGTAGACCCGCAACGCCTCCATCAGCAGGCCTTCACCGCTTTCGGTGAGGGTGAGGCGCATCACACGCTTGTCCTTGGCATCATTCTCGCGCGTGACCAAGCCACGGGTCTCTAGTTGCGGCAACAGCATCGTGATGTTGGATCGCCCCACCAGCAGCCTGCGGGCGAGATCATGCTGCGACATGCCGGGATGCCGATAGAGATTCATCAGCATGTCCAACTGCGCGATCTTCAGGTCGAGAGGCTGCAGCGCCTTGCTCAGCGCCGCCACCACGGCCTTTTCGGCGCGCACGAGCGCGATCCAGTTGCGGAATCGCGGATTGTCCCAAGGCAAGTCTTGTTTTTTGTTCATTCTTGAACTAACATGTTCATGGTTGAACTATTCTGTTGGATCGCCACTATGGCATCATTTGGTTTGAAGGTCATCCGCGGCCTGTTTGGTTTCGGCGAGCGCATCGCCCCTGGCTTGGCAGGCCGCGCCGCGTTCGAAGTGTTCTGTCGCACGCCCAATGTCAACAAGGCGAGTGATGGTGAGCGCCGTGCCATCGACCGTGCCGCCGATTTCATGGCCGGAGCGCGTCATCATCGGTTGAAGACAAAGGCGGGATGCGTGGTCGTGCACGAATTCCGTCCGGACCCAGGCAGGGGATCGCGCGGTACGATTCTCGCTATTCATGGCTGGCGCTCGCGCACGGAATACATGCGCTCGCTGATCCAGGGGTTTCTCGAAGACGGCTATAGAGTGGTGTCGCTCGATCTGCCTGGTCATGGTGCTTCGTCCGGACGCCGCCTCAATATGGTCAACGCTGTCGAGGCGGCGCGGCTTGCCGGTGATTGGTTTGGCCCTTTCGTTGCCACCGTCGGCCACTCCTTCGGTGGCGCCGTTGCGACCAACGCCGCAGTCGGGTCGGTGAAAGGATATCTGCCGGTCAACACGGAGAAGCTGGTGCTAATCGCGGCTCCAAGTTCGATACCGGATCTCTTCGCCGAGTTCAGCCGTCTGCTCAATGTCGGTCCGCGTTCACAGACTGCGATGGCGGGGCGGGTGGAGCAGCTTTCCGGACGCCCGCTCAAGGAATTCCAGGGTGGTCGCCAACTTGCCGATGTTCCGGTTCCGACCCTCGTCATCCATGCACCTGACGACAAGGAAGTGTCAGCGCGACATGCCGACCTCTACGCAAGTGCCGGCGACCATGTTCGCCTGCATTGGGCAAATGGCCTCGGTCACCGCCGCATCCTGGCAGATCCTGGTATCGTCGAGAAAGCGGTCGCCTTCGCCGCGGAACGCACCCGGCCAGAACTGGTGCACTGAGGAAGCTGCGCTCGTCTACTTCTTGCCTTCGGGCGTTTCGATCGGCAGCCCTGCATCCTTCCAGGCCGTGAAGCCGCCGAGGATATGTTTGACTGGGGTCAGGCCCATATCCTGCGCGGTCTTGGTGGCAAGCGCAGAGCGCCAGCCGCCGGCGCAGAAGAAGACAAAGCTCTTTCCCGAAGCGAAATAGGCCTTGTGATACGGGCTGTCCGGATCGATCCAGAATTCCAGCATGCCGCGAGGGCAGTGCTTGGCACCAGGTATGCGTCCGCTCTGCTCGACCTCGCGGGGATCGCGCAGGTCGACGAAGATCGTGCCGTCGTCCTCCAGCAACGCCGCCGCCTCATCAGGCGAAACCGCCTCGATCTCGGCATTGGCCTCGTCCAGCATCTGGCGAAACCCTCTTTTCACGCTGTCCTCCGCAAGACCTCGATGCAATGGCATCCTTGCCGGATTTCCATCACACCATAACGGCTTTGTCACGAGCCATGCGGCGCTTTGGCGTTGGCCTTGTCCACCAGCGGTTGGAAGGCGGCCATGGCGCCGTCTGCGACCGCGGCCAATGCCTCCCGCGAAGCGCCGTCGCGCGCGATGATCGACATGCCGTGCTGGGCCGTGGCGTAGAACAGGGCGGCCGCATCGCAGTCGAAACCGGTGGGCAGGTCGGCCTCTTCCACGCTACGCCGGAACCGGCGGCGCAACGCGTCGATATTTTCCGCGCGCCGGCGGCGCAACTCGCTGCAGATGGCGCCCGAGCTTGAATCCTGGTGCAATGCGGCCAGTGCGATCAGGCAGCCTTGTGGGGAATCTGTCCTGGAATAAGCTTCAACCGTAGCATCAAGAAAATCCCGCATCGCTGCATATGCCGTCGGAGCGATCTCGATTGCGTCCCAGATCTCCTTGCCGACAACCTTGCCGTAGTGGGCAATGACTTCGAGGAACAGGCCTTCCTTGCTGCCAAAGGCTGCATAGAGGCTGGGACAACCTATCCCCATTGCCGCCGTAAGATCGTTCAGCGAGGAGCCTTCATAGCCTCTTTTCCAGAAAACCTGCATCGCCCTTTCGAGGGCTTCGGTACGGTCAAAGCTGCGTGGACGTCCACGATCCGCCATGGCATTTCCATTTCTGTATCGATCAATACATAAATGACTTGACGACCTTCCGCAACCTTGTCAGATATTTCTGTATCGATCGATACAGAAAGGAAACATCGATGACTTCCATCAAATTGCAGGGCAAGGCGGCTCTGGTGACGGGCGGTAGCCGAGGCATTGGTGCCGCCATTGCCCGTCGTCTGGCTGCCGAGGGTGCAGATGTTGCAATCACCTATGTGAATGGTTCCGAAAAGGCTGAGTCGGTCGTGGCGGAAATCAAGGCCAGCGGTCGCAGGGCTGTTGCGATCAAGGCCGACAATCGCGATGCCGATGCCGTCGAGCGATCCGTGAAGGAGGCGGCCGAAGTGTTGGGGCGGCTGGACATTCTGGTCAACAGCGCCGGCATATGGCGTGCGGAGCCGGTGGACAGTCTGTCGCTTGCCGACTTCGACGAGTCGATCGAGGTCAAT
This sequence comes from Mesorhizobium sp. Pch-S, assembly GCF_004136315.1. Lineage (NCBI taxonomy): Bacteria > Pseudomonadati > Pseudomonadota > Alphaproteobacteria > Hyphomicrobiales > Phyllobacteriaceae > Mesorhizobium > Mesorhizobium sp. Pch-S. The sequence goes on along the minus strand of NZ_CP029562.1, from coordinate 6,075,388 downwards.
CTTCGGGCGCCGTTCGTGGCATCGAAGGCAGCAGCCGCTCTGATGGGAGAGGGTGGTTCGATCATCTCGATCTCGAGCAACCTCGCCGACCGCATTACTGATCAGGGGCTGGCTGCCTATTCCGCCAGCAAGGCTGGCCTGGTTGGCTTGACCAAGGCTTTGGCGCGCGACTTGGGTGCGCGCGGCATCACCGCCAACATAGTCAATCCAGGCTCGACCAACACGGACATGAATCCAGCCGACGGGCCGCATGCTGAACACCAGCGCCAGAAGATGGCGACGCCACGTTTCGGTGATGCGTCAGAAATCGCCAGCCTCGTCGCCTGGCTTGCCGGACCGGAGAGCCGATTCGTTACTGGTTCCGCGTTCACCATCGACGGCGGCGCCAACACCTGACGCCGCCGGTTCCCGTCGATTTTCGCCAGTGTGGCGGTGCGGACCGTTTCCGTGCCGCCACACTGCGTTCGTGGAAGTGATCAGCCGACGCTGGCTTGTTTAACGAAGGCTTAAACAAATGCGCGTGAAACGCTATGATCCTGTCATGCAACGCCATGCGGAAGATCAGAGCCTCTGCGGCGGAATTTGGAGCCCGATGACGGGTCGGAGAGGGTGATCCATGAAGTTGTTTGTGAAGAGATCCGCATTGCTGCCGCTTGCAGCACTGGCTGCGATGCTGCTGGGATCTCCTCATGCCAATGCCGAGGGCCTGTTTGATATGCTCTTTGGCGGCGACGTGCGCCGCGGACCGCCATCGATGCGAGACGGTGAGTATGGCGATCCTTACAGGCGTCCTGCTCAGCGACGTGGTGAATTTCCCCCGCCCCCCAGTGCGCGCAAGGCGGCTGCCATCGCCAAGATCACGGGGCCGACCTACAACACCTATAAAGCCGACCCGCTGGTGAAGGTTGATTTCTCGGCTTTGTCGGCAGCTCCGCAGAACGCTGCTTTTGAACCGGCAAAGGCCGGAGATGCCTTCCATGAGGCGCTCGGCGGGCTGGCTGACTATGATTTGCGCGCAGAAGCGGCGAACGCCAAGGCACTGACTGCCTACTATGCCGCCAATCCCGATTTCATCTGGGTGACCAACACCGAGCCCAACGAACGGGCCAGGCAGGCGATGCGTGTACTGGGTGATGCCGCGACCTATGGTCTGGCGCCGCAGGACTATCTGGTCGATGTGCCGGTCTCCGCCTCTACCGACCCCGCGGCGCGTGCGAAGGAGATGATCCGCTTCGAGATGGCCCTGTCGGCACGCGTGCTGCGCTACATCGACGACGCCCAGGATGGCCGCATCGATCCGAACCGCATCTCCGGCTATTACGATTTCCCGGCAAAGCCCCTCGATCGGGAGGGCGCACTCAAGACGCTTGCCCGCACGCAGGAGGTCGGCACCTATCTGGAGTCGCGCCATCCGCAGAATGCGGAATATCAGGCGCTGCGCGTTGAACTGGAAGCGCTCAAGGCAAGCGAGGAAAACGAGATCGTCGTCGATTCCAAACTGAAATTGAAACCTGGCGAAACAAGCCCGGAATTGCCCAAGCTGCTGTCGCTGATCGCGCGTGATCTCGATGATGAGATGGGTGGCGATTATGGCGAGGTGCTAGCACGGCTCGTTACCAGCGAGACCTACGTTCAGGAACTGGTGCCGGTGATCAAGGCGGCGCAGAAGAAAGCCGGACAGAAGGATGACGGCGTCATTGGACCGCGCACCGTTGCGGCTCTTGCCGGCACCTCGAAGGCGGATCGCGTCGCCAAGGTGCAATATGCGCTCGAGGAACTGCGCTGGCATCCGTCCGAACTCGGAGACCCGCGCGTCTTCATCAACCAGCCCGCCTTCAGCGCCAGCTATATCGAGGGCGGCCAGGAGAAGCTGAAGACGCGGACCGTCATCGGCAAGGTCGCCAACCAGACCAGTTTCTTCTACGACGAGATCGAGCAGGTCGACTACAATCCTTACTGGGGGGTGCCGCAGTCGATTCTGGTCAATGAGATGCTGCCGCGGCTGCGGCGCGATCCCGGTTATCTCGACCGTGCAGGATATGAGGTCTCGGATTCGCGCGGCAAGCGTATCCCGTCATCCTCGGTCGACTGGGGTGCATATGGGTCAAAGATACCGTTCAATGTCCGTCAGCAGCCAAGCGAGGCCAATTCGCTGGGCGAATTGAAGATACTGTTCCCTAACAAACATGCCATCTACATGCACGACACACCGCAGAAGGCATTCTTTCAGCGCGACAACCGGGCTCTGAGCCATGGCTGCGTGCGCCTGCAGGACCCTCGCGGCATGGCTGCCGCTGTCCTGGGAACCTCGGTCGATTATGTCGCCGGCAAGCTGGCCAAGGGACATTCATCCGAAAAGGTGAGCCGCAAGATTCCAGTTTATGTCGCCTATTTCACCGCCTGGCCGGACATGTCTGGAAAGGTCGAGTTTTTCGACGATGTCTACGGCCGCGATGACCGCCTGCGTCAGGCCCTGGAGGCGGTTGCTGCAGTGCGGGGGCCGGTTAGCTAGAAGCAGCGGTCCAAGGCTGGATTGCCGCTTGTTCGGTCACGCTTCGAATTGCCGTGAGAAGAGGGACCGAAATCCAGGGATGTTCTGAGAGGTCGCTATCCGAGAATGCGGAATGGTGGGCGATGTAGACCCCGGTTTTATCTTGGGCAATGATCGACCGCTTGATGCACCTGCGCGTAAGATCAACGGCGACCTGGCTCTTACTGATCCGGTCGGCCATGCCGTGGATACCGTCGATCTTCGATTCCAACAAAACGATCTGCCTTCGGCTTTGCGCTTCCTTGCAGACCGTCGCGTTGCCGTTCCGTGGCTTTCTTTGCCTTCGTCGTCTTCGTACTTCTCGGTCGAACGACATGCTATTACCAACTGGGATGCGACAGCATAAATTTCAGAGCAGGCGCTTTGGCAAGGCTGCACTACAGCGTCGGGATCAAGGAAATCTGACGAAGAAACTACTTCGGCCCCAATCCCTGCCTCATGTATCCAGGAAATGACCGAACGTTGAAGCGATTATAGATCAGCTGGATATCCATCGACTGATTTTTCCAGCTATAGGCAGCCAGAGCGGACGAAATTCCGCCCCTAAGTATGTCGCCTTGGGTGGCGATATCTTGAGCAGCGACATAGATGTCATCTGCCGATAGCCCGGCGGTAACGACCCCAACGCCGTGCTCCCTAACAAGAGCTTCTTGTTCGGGGATCGGCGATGCCAGGACAGGCAAGCCTGCGGCGAGATACTCGAACAGCTTGTTAGGCATCGCGAACTTATAGCTCAATGAAGTCGGTTCAATCATGGAAATACCGAAATCGGCAGACGATGCAGTTTCGACGACATCTGCCGGAAGCACCGGAGATACGTAGTGAACATTGGGAAGCGATTTCGCTGCATCCTTAATCTGATTTTCTAGCGAGCCGGTTCCCATGAAGACTACGGAAAATTCAGGCATCCGCTTAAATGCTTCCAAGATTGACAGGATTCCGCGGCCTGGAGCAAGCGCTCCCAAGTAAAGGAAGATCTTTGTTTCTGCGGGGATATCGAGTTGGTCACGCAGAGCCGTTCCCTTGCCAATGGCGGAAGCGACGGCCGGCACGTTATAGATGACGCTTGTATCGGTTAGACCGTATGCGTTCACGTACCATTCTTGGATCGACTTACTGACGAAAATGCTGTGGTCGCAGAAGCGGATAAGTGCGCGTTCTAGCCATCGGCTAAGTGCCTGGCGGAAGCCTTGGAGACCGTTGGTTTCGGTTTCCAGCTCGTGAGCGTCGTAAATAACCGTCGATCCGGCAAAAAGCTTTGCCAGCACGCCAATGGGTAAAGTTGTCAGGCTGTGGCAGTTTATGAACTGCGGCCTACGGACGAAACAACAATACCAGATGGCATTGAGCATCCACAGTGCATAGCTAATCGCTTTCGCTTGACCGTCCCATTTTTGCGGTCCAAGTCGGACAATTCGCCGCGTTGGGCTAATTTGTTCCTGATTTGGAAGCCCGGTAGCTCGAACGCCAACAATTTCGATTTCACTAAAGCCGTTCATCTGTTCGATGACTGCAGTCTCTCGAAACAGGCGGCTCTCATGAGTCATCGAACTCGGATAGATGTGAATATTGAGCAACGAAACTCTCTCCATGCGCAGCCACAAGGCTCTGCCAGCATCCAATGCCTTGAGTAGTAAAGATTGACAAGGCGTGTAGCTTGCAACTCAGAGCGAGCTGGTGGCATCAAAGGGCTAGCCTAGCACAAATCCAGTTTGCTCTCACCACGGGCACTGCAACTGGAAGGGTCAAGGACGTGATAAGTTCGGAAGAGGCGTGCCTAACACATCGTAGGGAAGGGTTCTCACCCCTACTGACCATACGCGCTTCTTCACACATTTCTTCGGGAGGTAGAGTTATCGACTTCGTCTCTTCCCAGAATCCGGCTAGGCGACACGATCGTTGATGGCTATTGCGGGAAGCAATGAACCATGTCGGATTCACTTACCCGCTAGCTTTGGACGTCCAGCGATACGAAAAGAAAGATTACCTGCGAAATTCTCTCGCACAGCCTGGCGCCCCCACACTTCGCTAGATTTGGCGCGCATAGACGACCTTGAGGGGGACCGCGTCTTCCAAATTCCAGCCGGCGGGCGGCTCGATCGATCGCATAGAGTTCGACCTGACGAGCCGGATCGTGGCGGCCAAGGCTGTGGTATCGAGCGCGGAGTCTTCGGCCTCGGAAGCGGCTACGGCAACGATAGTGCTGTCCACCAAACTCACAGCTGTGGAGACCAAGCAGATTGAAGCGGCCACCTCCAACAATGAGTTTCGGTGGGCGACCCTCAACCGACTGGATCGGATGCCTGATTCTCAGGTGGGATTGAGCAATGCGGTCGCTGCACTCGACGCTAGTGTCCTGCTAGTCGTAGATGGCAAGCGGCGACAGCCATAGTACACCAAGCCGTCGCAAAAAAGCGACCGTTCGTCTTCAGTGCGACGGTCGACCGTGGTCGATTTCAATCACAAGGCATTTGTTGGATCTGGCCGAGCACTGTTCGTTGTGAGGTACTAGTTGCTTGTTCTCGACACATAGTGCTGTTATGCGCTCGCTTGGGGCCATCTAGCAAGATGGCGATGCGATATCGCAAATAAGGTGCTTTCCCTACGCCAATAGTTTTTTTGATAAATCCAGCTGGCGTTGCTTCTGTTTTTGCTTTGAGAGGAACACAAAAGTCACAACGACAATGGCACGGCTCTGAACAATGCAGCCGCGCGTGTCTTATGTGATGTTTTTGCGGCACGGGGTTGCATTTGGGGGCATGAGGGGATTCAACTAGGGAGAAGCACGTTGCTTCAGTTTGTCGTTGGCGTCGCTTCGAGTGCGACTGTCTTGGCTCCATTTCTTGGCCGCGTTGGCGGTACCTCAGGACGCTACATTGCCATAGTTTGCTTGCTCATAACGCTGGTTTTGGCGCTTTGTGAAATGAAGCGTTGGGCACGCCCGACGAAGCGTGCGACATTGTTTTCTGCATGCGCGGTGCTTTTGCTGGTGTTTATTATACTAGCAGCGAGCCCTCCCCAATGGGAATATGCAACGAACATTCATAACTGGATTTCTGCACCGGTAACGTACTATCGCGCAAAGTTGGTTGTCATCCTGGTGAACGCAATTCCGGCGCTTGCTGTTGTTTTCGCGGCTGCGCTGTTCAGTCGAAACCTGACCTTGAATTATAGTCGTGGGGCTCTTGTCGGATTTGTCGTTATTGGTGCGATTGCCGCGGCGCGTCTGATTTCGGACAGCAAATACATTTTTACCGACGATCTCGATTTGGCATGGAGTTATCTCGCTGACCGCAACCGCGGTTATTCAGTGGTGGGGCACGGGATAATCTACGCTGTTGCGGCTTTGGCGCCCCTCGGATTTGTAACCGACGATTGGCGCCGAAATTCCCTTATTGCGGTGATTTGCGCCTTCTTCTTCACGTGCATTTTTGTAGTCAATCAGCGAGCTGACGTTGTGTTTACCGCAACGATTCTCATTGCTGCCTGCGTTTGGGCGATCATTTTCAATATTCGGCGTACCGCGAAAATTAGGATTCTGCCGACATTCGCCATCGCGGCGGGGATCTTTATCTTTGGCGTACTGAACCCAGCTCACACGATCTATTGGTCGGAACTCATGGGCGGAATAGGTTCCCAAGCTGTCGAGTCGCGAATTGCTGCAGCATCTGACGCTTTAGACGGGGGGCAGGAAGCGGATTCAAAGGACGCAGCCAGATTGAGCACCGAAAATGGGGATCCGCGCGCGTCGGGCCTTGGTGCCGTCGCGCTGAGAAACCCGAAACTGCTTTATCCTCACAATGTGGCGCTCGAGATTTGGGCCGAGGTAGGTGTGATTGCCACCCTTCTGTTCATGTTTATGATGGTGGGGTCAGCTTATTATGCAGCGCAGTTTCGAAACCTTCGACGAGCACAGGTTGCTCTCGGTCTGGGTTCTGTGCTTTGCATGATTCTGCTTCACCATATGAAGGCCGGCGATTTATCCTCTTTGGGCCTTTTGTACTGGGGAATGTGGACCGTGTGGAGTTTCCCGCGAAGGAGCGAATCGGGCGCCACTGGGATCAGCGCTGCAAGTTAGTCAAGTGGCCCTGTCCTCGTAGCAAGACGAAACGCGTTTTGAGGGGGCGAGCCTATGTTGCTCTGAGCGTTTTCGCGTCAGCCTTTTTGTTTCTTTCGAATGATGAAAATCCGCCAGTATTTGGTCTGGATGATTTCTACACCGTCACGATGTGTCAGGTTTTGGTAGAGCGGTGTACCGTCCCACCATTCTGGCGTGTAGAGCGCAACCATTTCGATCTTCATATCTTCAAGGAGACGGTCTATTTCCTCCGTTGATTTTGCACGGATAAATGGTTCCCCCAATTTGCTAGTGATCTTAATAGGGATGCGATCCGAGTAGTATGCGACGGAGTATCGGTCAGTGAGCCAGTTGGCACCGGCAGGTAGCTGATCGGAAATAGACGCAACTTTGAGTTCGCTTTCGTTCAGGTAGGCCATCGCGCTTTCCGGCGTGTTTAATGCCCAGTACAAAACGACTTTGGCGGCATATAGTGAAATGACAACCGCAATGCCGAAGGAGCCCGCTTTTTGAATTGGCGTAGCCTCAGGGAATGCTTCGGCGAACTTGTGCAGCAATATCCCGATAGTTCCAGTCAGCAGGGCGGGCGCCAAAGAAAACACCAACAGGCCATACCGCGGATTGCTGAGCAGTGCTCCTTGCAGAGTTACTTCTTCTCCCAATGAGATAAGCGGGATGAAAACAAGTAATAGGAATACGCCGGCAATCAGCGCCAGTTCGGGTGCATGCTTCCTGCAAAACGCAAGTATTATGGCCGCTGCCGAAATGGCGACGTAGGTGAGGATCTGACCTTGCAGAGTTGCGAAGGCCACGAGTGCCTGGATTGGGTTTCGATGGATTGTCCAGGCATCTTGTTCGGAGAATACGGCCCAGAGCGGCGAATTGCGGTAGAAATAGTAGTCGAAGCCGAGCCCAAACGGGCTGCCGTATCTGAACCAATTTTCCGCGAAATATGCCAAGCTGGGAAGCGCGGAGATCACTGCAGCAATTTCCACAAGAACGATGTTGGGCCAGGTAATTCGAGTGAACGGTGCGAGGGGAACAAGACTGGCAAACAAGAGTGCTAGGAAGACGACGTTTATCGTGTGAGAGACTGAGGTGAGGGTGGATAGCACTACCAAACTCACGAAAAAGGCGGGGGTCAGGCGTTCTTTCCGCCCGACTACCCCCAGTGCGAGACACATCACCCCGATAAATGGGATGATCCGAAATGCGTCGATACTGCCGGCGGCGGGAATGTATCTGATCTGCTGGGTGAGCAAGACTAGTGGTATTGCTAGAAGGGCTGGCCACCCCGATGTTACCGAGCAGGCAAGTGCGGTAACTGCTATAACCATCAACGGAAGCGTGATCAGAATCGCGCCACGTGCTACGACGTCGTTCGGGTAGCCAAGGGAACCATCGGTTGCCATCAGGGCCTGAGATATGAAGGCTTGCCACAGAAATTGATGGGGATGCGCTTTTACGACCTCTCCAATACCTTCCTCGAACCCAGGAATTCCTTTCAGATCTCTGTTCTCTGCAAATGCTTTTGCTTCATTCAAATAGATCAAGGCGTCGTGCCCAATGATCGGCGCTTTGATTGCGTTGAAAATTGAGACGATAAGAAGCAACGACACGCATGCGGCTGCGATGGATAATAGAAGCGGGAAAGGTTTCGTGTTGCGTGCCATCGAGACCGCTGCGCTATGGAGGTCATCTAAGCCAGAACGGACGATGACGAGGATAATAGTTCCGAGAGCTGCAGGCACCAACAGGAACGCTATTCGCGGTGCACCAGGCCATGCGGCTGCAAGTGCTAGAGTGAGCAGTGCAAGGATATGTGGTGTCAGGGCGATGCTAAACATGGCCCAAGGTGCGGATCGCACTCCAACGCATCTGCTGAATTGTCGAGCCGATGCTGCGAGTGCAAGACAAACCAAGAGAAACTGGACGACATAGAGAACAGCCATCATCGCGGCGTTGTCACCTCAACCTGTTCCGCCCATGATTTCTGGCAAGACAGCAGCACAACTAGCGCGAACAGTAAGTCTGCGACGATCCACACTGCCCGGCTCAGAATAAGTGCTCGTACGACATCCCCTAACGGTATGCTGGGGGTCAGCAAAGTTCCAACCACAAGTTCGCGTACACCAATACCGCTTGGAGCAAAAGGCACCATCAGGCCGGCGGCAAAAGCGAGGGAGAATGCAGCTCCCGATTTGAGCACATCATATGGAAGAAGCACTCCGAAGCCAACGGCCGCCAGTCCCCAAAGCCCCGCCTGCAGGAACAGTAATTCGATCAGCTTCACTGACGAGCCTGTTGCAGCAGTAGCGAAGCGACGAGTGACGACCAGGGCGACAATCCATGCAATCGCGGGGGCGATGGCAGCGGCGCGGAACTGCCATGCCACGTCTGTAACCGCCAACAGGAGGCAACCAATCGCGATTGATCCGCCTATCAGCCAAACCTGCTCGATGATGAGCGATCGTGTTATGCAGGCTCGATCGAGGCGGAGCTTTCGATAGAGGGCAATTCTGCCCACAAATCCCCAAATGCCTCCCGGCAGGTACTTGGCCAAATCGGCCATGCTGTATGCATAGAAAGAGGCCTTTTCCGGAACCTCGGCACCGGATTGCCGGAGGGATCGTCTAACCTGCAAAGCGGAAAAGAACTTCGCACCGAGTGTCGCGATCAGCGAAATAGACAAGAGGTCCAGGCGCAGCGGTTGCGAGATGATCTCGCCCCAATGCTTCGAAACCTGCCACGCAATGGCAACAATGGACGCAACAATCCAAACAGGGGTCAGCCACTCCAGCGCACGGGACACCACGGATCGATGCGAATCGTCGATGGATTTGCCCATCCCACTCACATTACGGACCTGACGACCAGTTTGGCGATGTTCGTAAGAGTGTCTGTTACGCCGACTTGGATGCTTCCCGCGCCGGACTGAGGCCATCGTTCCGGATGAGTGTTGAAGTACAGCGGGCGAGGGAAGTCCGTGCTGTATGCGGCAAGTTCCGAAGCCCTGAGGAAGTCGGGCACAGACCTAGCTAGTTCACCGACGATGTCGCGACGGTTTCTGTGCCCAGAGACGTTCCAAGCGCCTCCGGTGTCGGTAAAGTATAGCGGATAGAGGCTCGCCAGATCGTATACAGCGTCTATCAACCCAAGACCTGCGAAGTTCACGAACTTAGCCAGATCCTGATTATTGTGCCGTGTCAGTGGTGCCCCGTGCATGCTTACGCTTTTGCAAGGAGCGATGGATCGGAAATGGGCCAAGTTCCGTTCGAACGCTTCAACTGCTTTTGTGGAGTTTCCCTGAAATTGGGAAAGGGTCTCGAAGTGATAACCGACTTCATGCCCAAGCGCCGCTATCTGCTCGACATAGTCCGTGGGAAATCGGCCATCTTTCGAACAACGGAAATAGTAGGTGGCTTTAACACCGAGTTGGTTTTCGATCTTTGACATCGCCAATGATCGTCGCGGAATGCGATCCACGTCATGGCGCAAAATGCAAAGCCGACCGACTTCAGCCCCCGACTTCTCAGTGGCCGCAACCACAGTCGAGAACGTTCTTCCGGCACTCCGGAGATTGACGATCAGCTTGTGATAGTAGGACAGCGAGAAGGTCATCAGCCGGTATCATTGCGCAAGAGCTTTGCTAAGCGCTTTCCAATCAGCGACGGGGCAAAGGTGATGAAGAGATATTCGAATACCTGCCAAGGCAGATAGAACGCTCGAACAAACCGGTTCTTCGGCAACCGCAACTTAGCCATGTCGACAATCGCATATCGATAGTGGCGCGAAGCCTCGGTTGCCTCAAGATCGGGATAGGTGGTCATTTCTGGCGGTTGGAAACCGAAGAACTTCCCGACCTTCGCATACACCTTGGCGTGGCGTCGATTGTCGAGCGTATAGCCTTGTGAATGTATGACCTCGTCTCGTGAGATCAGTTCCTCACACATCCGGCCGGCGGCGACAGCCTGAGCCACTAACTCTTCGCCGCGTTTGGTTCGCGTTATTACTGCCGAGAAGCCCTTGCCTCCCTTCGCCCTGAAGCGGGGCAGGTGGGGGTCGCCAACAGCGATATCGGCAAAATCGGAAATTTGATCCGGGCAGATGCGGCACCGGGGCAGCATCCAATACCCCTGGAAAGCGATGACATAACGTAGAATGTTCCAGCGGGAGTTTCCCGTGATACGTGCAACCTCGCGCTCGGAGCCATCTTTGAGCTTGGCTCTGATCCGGCCAGGCCAGCTTCCATAGCGATAGTCGATCTTCTCGACGTCTTTCAGCTGGAACCCGAATTTCTCAAGGTAGTAGTCGATACCCTTGAAGGTATTGATTCCGCCGCAGAACAGTCCGATTGAAACGATATGGCGTTCACGGAGGACTTGGTGCTTGGATTTAAGCATCTCGAGTCCTGCGATCTCACATGGCAGCCCGACAAACGCGAAGCGCGCATCACTCTTCAGCAGTGCGTCTAGCGATGTACCTAGCCGAGCGGGATGATAGACCGAGCCGTGCAGGGAAATCAGATCGCTCGATTGCCGGACCACCGTCCCTTGTGTCGCGTCGGGCGTAGTGTCCGACCGAAGAGAGTACGCTGCGTCAATGGCCCGTGTAGAAAGCAGGTGGTCGAGAATAGCCGGCACTACGCCACCTGAGGCCGATCGTTGCCGCTCAACCTCATCCGAAGAATAGGCCGCTCTGAGCGCAACCACCTCGCCCAGGATGGGGTCGGTCGGCAGACGACCGAATCGTTGCTCAGCTAGTGAAACCATGTCCATTTTTTCGCCGGGACAAGCGTATTCGCCTTCTGGATCGCCTTCCTTCCAGTTCTCGACCCGTGGAACAAACAAGTCTTGCTTCTCATCGAACCGCATCGTGACCAAAGGCGCGGCTTCATTTTGGGACGACGGTTGAATTAGCGTGCAGAGGCTGCAACCCATGCACTGTCTCTTAGCAACGACTTGTTCGAGAGGATGTAGCCTTTTCACAGCTTGCCAACCTCAACCGCCAGAGCAAAATTCTTCTTCGCGCGAATGCTGATCGTTGGAAGCTGCTCCGCTATTGCCGCCACGAGTTGCGGTCGGGCTTCGTCAAACCTCCGGAATAGCACTTCAAGATCAGACGCGGAAACTCGACTGGCGTCGATAAACCACTCACCAGGCTGAAGCATCGCCATCATTTCCTGGTATTTGTGGCTCCAGCCGATCACTAGTGATGGCACACCTTGGGACAACGCAGCTACTACCGAGTGGAAGCGGCATCCAACGAACGCATCGGCTTTTCCAATCAAGGCTCGTAGAGTTCGAGGATCCTGGGGAGGGTTTACCAGAGCGGAACTGTCTGCAGGAAGCTTCTTGATGATCGATCGGCAAAGGTCGAGATCGTTGTTCTTGCCTACCCCGAAGCTGTGCGGAACGATCAGCACCTTCCAGCCCTGAGATATTCGAGCCAGCAGGAAGGTCGTTAGCTCAGTCTCCAGGTCGATCCCTTGAGCGGCCGACAGTCGTTTCACTACTTCACTAGGCGATACGACAAGCAGTTGATTGCCGGCCAACTCCGGGACCATCTCCCGCGCCATCTTGCGGTGGTTTTCATTCACCTCCATGGCGAAGCTGGTATCCGGCAGGCTGATCGCCTCTTGAATGCCAAGATCGTGCAGGAATTTCAGCGATTTTTCGCCGCGGGCCACCACCACTTTGCATAGCTTCAGGACGAATTTGGCGACCATCCGATTGGGCTGCGTTTCGAACGGGCCGAGAGCCTGAGCGAGCTTTGCGACCGGCGTGCCGACTACAATTGCCGGCAAACAACAGGCAGCGTTGTACGCCAACAATGGCGACCCTCGCTTGTCAACGAAGGCGATGCCACACAAATCCACCACTGCATCGGCAGAAATCAAGCTTTGAAAATAGGGAATGCAGGAGAGCAATCGCCTCACGAAGCCGAACTTCGCGAATGGCCAAAGCAAGATGCTCAGGGGCAGATACACCAGCAACAGCGCTTTCGGACGCGTGTTAACGATTTCGATTTCTTTGGCCAGCGGAAGTTCGCGGTCCTTGTCCGGCGTAATGGACAGCAGAGACAGTTGGGAGCCTGGGGCGAACTCATTCAGAGTATCGGTAGCGGCGGCAAGCATTGCCGCGCCACCCATGTTTCCCGAAATGGTGACGCCAGTGATGGCAAAGCGCATGGCTGTTATCCTGATGTCGGCCTCAGGCGGGCGACGACCGTAACGATATCGCCCAAGTTAAGTTTGACCTTCCAGTGAGGCGATATGAAGCCGGAGACTACGGTCTCAAGCGGAGTTATGCGGAGCGTCCGCAGCAGCTTTTGCCATAGGAAACGCACACTCAGCCATTTCCCTTGAGCCTTATAGCTTAAGATCTCCATTCCGTAAGACTCAAGCAAACGCTTGGTACTGGCCTCGGAGAAATAGTGCAGATTCACCGGTGGGATGAGAAGCGGCCAATAGCGTCCGGCTAGTTTGGAGGTGCTGGACTGACCATCGGCGATCGTCAACACGAGCGCTCCGCCTGGCTCAAGATGTCGCGCTACCTTGGCAATTGCGGCGTTCACATCGGGAAATCCGCAAAGGACATCCCACATTGTGATGACATCGTATTTTCCGACTTTTACGTCGTCCGCGAGAAAGTTGCCGATACGAACTGTCACTCCAAGGGAAGCCGCTCGAACAGCCGCTTCCTCGGCGATATCTAGGCCCTCCGCTTTGAAGCCTACCTCATTTGCCTCCCGGACGAAGTATCCGTTGCCGGCGCCGACATCTAACAAGGTTCCGGAATGACCTTGCTGGCAAAGCCACTCCGCGCGCGCCTTGGAATTGAGGATGATTGGTGACGAGCTATTTCTGGATTGGTTTTCAGCGAGTTGTTGCGTCGTCTGATGGAAGCTCTTTGAATAGATCTCAGTGAGTAGCGCATCGCTGGTGTCCCCGGCGCACCAGCGATGACGACAGACGCTGCATTGCAACACGTCGTAGCGCTGCTGTTTGTCGAGATATGGAGTGGAGACCGACATCTGGAGAGAGCCGGAACCGCCACAGATTGGGCATTTATCTACGGCCACGGGGATCTCGAACGATGACTGAAATGGACTGGTTGGCCTGGTAGTCGAGACTGAACGCAGCTAGCAAAAGCTGGATCATCACCACGAAAGAGAACCCGAACATGATCAAGGCTGCTTTGGGGATTACACTCGTGGCGAGCAGCTTGATAAGCATATAGATGAAGAGGCCGCCGCCAAAGGCGCCAAAGGCTGCAGCAGCTGCATAATAGATGATAATCGGGTGGCCGTTCAAAAAAACGTACTTGTAGTACATTCGATAGAAGAACAGGCGCGACAGAAGCCGCAACATCGGGCCCAGGATCCGGCCAACTTTCATCCCCGAAGACCAGTTCTCGCCGTAGCGTGCTTTGACGGGGACTTCTGCCACTCGCATGTCCGCGACGTTGAGCCTTGTCAAGATGTCGTTCGGACAACCGTAACGTGGATACACTGCAGTCCAGTCGACCGCCTCTAAGGCCTCTCGATTGATGGCCGTGTACCCACACTGGGTATCAGAGACGTGCCAGTAACCCGACACGATTTTGGTCATAACAGAAAGTGCAAGGTTCCCGAAAAGGCGATGGCGCGGCATCTCGGCCGTACCTGTGTGGTGGAAGAAGCGATTCCCTTTGACGTAGTCAGCCTGATCCTTGATTACGGGGATGAGGAGGGCCGGTAGGTCGTCGGGGTCCATCTGGCCGTCACCGGCCATCACAACGGCAATATCGATACCGTCTTTCGCGCACTGGATGTATCCGGTACTAATCGCCGCGCCGACGCCACGATTGACCTCGTGTCGGATGATGTTCACGCGGGAGTCGTTCCGTGCAACCTGCTCGATCACGCTAAGTGTGTCGTCTTTGCTCTGGTCGTCAACGACGTAGACCGTGTCGATATATGGTGGGATCGTTTCGAGCGTTGCCGCAATCTTGCCAGCTTCATTGTAGCATGGAACGACTACGGCGAACGTCAGGTCATCTTTCAGCTTCAGCAAGTCCGGCTCTAATTGGCCGTGATCGTGATGGCTTTTGAACCCTCCCTTTCGAACGATTTTTTGCGTCACTACTATCCCCAGAATTCGTTAGCTGAGGGGCCTGTAGTTCGTTTGGCGGCGTCTAACAAGACTTTTGCGCTCAATCTAAGCTGGCTTAGGTTGCCAACCGTAGGGGCCGTCGACTGAAACACGCCGCACCGGGGGCCTCGAAGCGTCCGGTTGACGCCCAGAAGTGAGCACACTGCGCCGCTGGCGCGTCAACTGGCGTTGGGGGCAAAGCAAAGGCTCATGAGCGCTCGGCTATGCTCAATCGTTCCGTGATCATTCCCAGCGAAAGGAGCAAAAGCCGATGCCGCAGTTCTGCGATGGACGACTCTGGCCTGTGTTGCTGCTCTCGGTGGCCGCATGTCAGACGCAGGCTCCCGCGAGTGAATGCGACGGCCGGGCTCGGTTGAAGCCGAATGCGTATACCCGGCACGGGATCATCTCCAAGGATCGACCATTCGCTGAGCAAGTCGCCAACTACAATCAGGTTGGCGCGGCCGCTGGAAATAGGGGCATCCGGTGAGCGACATGACCAGATCAGATCGTGAATAACGTCATCGCAACTGCGATAGCCAGTGTCGCGATGGTGTTCGCACTGCCTGCGATCTATGTGGCCTTCCAACTCTATTCTCTTTGGGTGACGGAGCGCTTGCGGACATGCGGCGCACGACTTACTTTGGATAGCGTGAATGCGGCTCTCCAAGCCCATTACGGAGTGACGGTATGGTTGCGACCTATGACAACAGTAGTCGCTTCAAACGCATTGTTTCAAGGCTGCGACCTTATACGACGATAGTGTTGGCTGCGCTCCGTGAGGGGGTACCTGCAACAAACTTGGCGCGCACCGCGGTGCCATTTTGGCTGCGCGACGCAGACACCCCGCCGATTCTTTCCGTCGAATTTCTCAACTCATGCAATTTGCGGTGCGTCTACTGCAATGTCGAAGCTGATAGTCGGCCTCGCGGCACTATGACGATAGAAACCTTCAACCGCGTGCGCGATGACATTCAACAGTTCAAGATAAAACGCGTGCGCATTGGAGGGGGGGAGCCGACCCTTCATCCCCAATTTGCTGATTTTGCGAGCCAACTGGCACGAGCGAGCCCTTGGGTTTCGATAGTGAGCAATGGGCAATGGCGATCGGAGGAAATCCCTCGCGCGCTACTATCAGCACCGTTGAATTTGATTGAAGTGTCAGTCGACGTGGGAGGAAAACAAGGCTATGAACGTCTCAGGGTTCGCGGTAGCTTTGATCGTCTCGTGTCAAATCTGAGCCGGTTAAAAGAACTACGGCAAGAACTCGGATCACCTTCAAAGATCAACATACGTTTGATGGTTGGTCCCGCCGACGATACCCCTTCAATAAATCGCGAAGTTTCGTTTTGGCGACAGTTTGCTGACACTGTGATGATTCAGCGCTTGATGCAGTTGCCCGAAATTCCTCTCGTCGCAAATGTGTTTCATTCGCCACAGCAACGCGAAGACCTTTACCCGAAGTGTTCTCTGCCTCTTAAGCACATGATCGTCCATTTTGACGGCGTTGTGCCTCTATGCGGTGCATCATATTCAGCGGGTGGCGAGAAACGAGCTATCTTAGGGGATATCAGTCGACAGAGCTTGGGCTACCTATGGCTCAAAGCGATGCAGCCATATCGAGATGCGCATAGATCGCGACGTTTTGGAGGCATCAAGGCGTGCAAAGGGTGCATTGGTGTCTGAGGTCGCTGGTCGGCCTGTCTACTATTACCTAACTCGTTGTCCCCCAGTCGCATCAAACGGCGGTTCTTCGGTTCACTGGTCGGCTTGCGATCACGACACCTCCAACTGCCGTGCGTGATTGTAACCAGAACTGGTAGCAGTTTCTTGTTACCTGACTGACGGTTCCACCAACCCAAGTGCTGGAAGGAGTGTAAGTGCAATAGGTTGGCCGAGCCAACTGCGCAGCTGCGGCGCACTGCATTCCAACGCCGGGCCCCGGCCATTGCCACGGCGATCGCCTGGCGGGTCTGGCTATGGCGCTTAGAATGATCCGCTATCGCCCCGATTGATTCTGGCTCGCATCGACTTTGTCCAAATCAATCATCCCTGCGACCAGCTTCGCACCACTAAGTGTCAAGTGATTATCGTCAAACAAGATCGGCCTCTTGTCTCTGATCATTTGACAGATACTGCCTCCACACAGCATGTCCGCAGGGTCGATGATGGATACGTTTTTGTACCGCGCAGCAATCGAGTCGAGCATCGCACGAGCCTCACCAGATGTTTTCCGATGATCTGACACGGAAAGGTTGATGACGGCATTGGGCTTTACCATTGCCAATCTGGATGCCGCATGGGGCAGGGAGTAGCCGGGCGTTGGATTTGAGGCCACCACAACGATTTTTTTTCCGCTGGCCTGTAGCCGTGAAATGCTGTCTTCAAGCCCGGTTCGGAAGGTGGCTCGGTCAGGAGTGGATAGGTAATATTCGTAGAATGCAGTTAGCACTACCGTCTTGATGTTGGCATTTTGCACCAGGAATTGAACCGCACTCTGATTGAACTCGCGACACTTCTTTTGGTCTGGGGAAACATAACCAAGCGCGGGAGGACAGGAACTATAAGTTAAGCTGAGTATGCTGCGGTTTTTGGCCTCTCCCAATTGTCCAAGCGCATCTGCCAATTCAACGCCGTGACTATCGCTCCAAACGGCAATGGCCGGCAGTACGTTGGGCGATCCGAACACGCAGCTTTGCTCCGGGGGAGGGTTTCGGTCATCGTCTCTGTGGCACTTCGGCCGTGAGCCGCTGTAATCTTTTGCGCTTGCGATCATGGCGGTCGCTTCTGGCGATAAGCGCCAAGGCACGCCAGATTGACTATCAATCACGAGACCGGCAGCGACCACCGCCGCTGCAACAGGAATTGTGGCTAGGGCGCGTCCTATCGGTAGTTTGCGGAACGGCTGCTCAATATAACGGTAGCTGGCAATCGATACGACGAACGTGAGAAAAAGTAGCACCAACACGGCCAAGCCTGATGGTTGCTGTTCCATGTTGGCTATCCGATAGAAGGTGATGATCGGCCAGTGCCAGAGATAGAGGCTGTAGGAGATCTGCCCGACAGCAACAAATGGGCGCCTGGATAGTGCTTCGGCGACTCGAGTTTTCGTCTTCGGCGCTATGATTAAGACGGAACCCAGCACTACGGGTACCATCCAGAAACCGAGTGACGTTTCTGTCCCGTGTAGCAAATAGAGCGATATCCCGATCAGCACTGCCCCGGCCAGGCCGAAGACTTCAGAGAGCCATCTGTTCGAAATTGTCGGCAGGAACGCGATTAGCGCACCAGCACCGAGTTCCCAAGCTCGCGCGAACGGAAGATAGAATGCCGACTTGGGCGCCACGGTCACTGTGCGAGCACTGTAGAGCAAGCCGACCACGATCAGCGCAGAAATAGCAACTGCTACCCACCCCCTACTTTTCACTCCGGTGAGAAGCGTGAAAAGCAAGAATGGCCACACCAAATAAAATTGCTCCTCAGCGCCTAAGCTCCACGTATGGAGGAGCAATTGGAGTTCAGCGCTCCTGTCGAAGTATCCCGTATTCCAATAGTAAAAGAGGTTCCCAGCGCCAACTGCTGCATAGGCTGCGCTCTCGCCAGTCAGCGCGTAGTCGTCTGGAATGAGGAAAAACCAACCGACTGCGAGTGTTGTTGCTAGCACAGCAAGCAATGCTGGGTAGATACGGCGAATGCGCCTGCCATAGAAATCGAACAAGACGGGAAGGAGCCGACCATTATTCCGGGCTATACTCTCTTCGAGTCGCTTTGTGATCAGGTATCCGGAAATAACGAAAAAAACATCGACCCCGACGAACCCGCCGGGGAGCCAAGATCTGTCGTAGTGAAACAATAAGACAGACGATACTGCAATGGCTCGCAGCCCTTCAATATCAGTACGTTTTTCCATTGCGCTCGCATACTCGCAAGGCGAGTTTCGCGCAATCGCACCTAGTCAGGAAACTTAGCAAATATTTTATTGGATTCTGGGTTGCGTCGACTATCCAACCAGATACTTGGCCGCTTCTACCGTGGCGTAGTAAGCCATGATTCCCCAAACCGTGAAAATCACGGCATCAATGACTGCCTTCTTTACTTTGTCCGCACTGGTCATCGCGTTGGATCCCTTCCGCGGGCCAGGCATTGATTGTCTCAAATGTTCGACGATTCCGTGACGGCCAACCCGCGCCTACATCGTCGGTGTGCGCCTTTCTTCCCCCAAATGGGGTAATCCCGAAAGGAATAACAAGCGCATCGCCGTTCAACCCGACGCAACTGATAACTGATCCAGGTTTGCCCGGTAGAAGCCAGCGAAACTACCCCCGACAGCCACCGGCATCGTTCAACTCAGCTCTCTGGGGATGTTGTGTACCGCGATCAAAGCCTGTGAACGGGCAAGCCTCAATCGATTGTCTTGCTCTGTGGCTAGATCATCATTCGTTGGCATCAACCTTGGCTCGCCAGCCTGGCGCTTCAGGAGTTGGTTATTCGAAAGGAAAGATCATGCCTGATATCTTCGCCACCCTAGATGAGGCGAAAGCCTACAGTCCGGCTGTCGCGCCGAATTTCATGGTTACAGCCGGCTATTTCTCGGCAGGCGACGGCGGTGGAGCGCAGTACAAGAAGGTCTCAGCGCAGCCGACACACGCGGGCAAGTTCTCGATCACCCTCAGCGGCGGCGGAACGACGTGGTACGAGTTGTCAATCGGGCAGCCCATCTCCGTCGAAATGTTTGGTGCCATTGGGCATAAGACGGATGCCGCGGCCCTTGCAGGTGGGGCTGCCAACAGTACGACTGCCATCCTCAACGCAATCGAGTTTCTCCGCAGTAATGGAGACACGCTGAACGACGGTCTAACGAACAAAATCATCACTGCCTACACGTCGGGCACACTGCATTTTGGACGTGGCATCTTCAACATTACAGCCGGCGCGATCCGCATCACTCAAGACATCAATCTCACCTGGCGGGGGCAGGGGTGTGGTGGCAAAACTATCTATGCGAGAGCAGCAACGACAATTCTTATAACCGGCACATCGTCCGGTTTTGGGATCGAGGCGTACGGAAATGGATCTCGGGGATTCCGCCAGATCGATATCGATATTTGCTACGCCACGTCCGGATTTACCGGCAACATCCTGTCGCTGATCGGATCGCCAGGCTCATACCCGGAACGCTGCAAATTCGGCACTTTCGGCATCAGAGGCTCGCAATATCTGTATACGCCGCGCTCCTGCATTTCGATCGCCTATGATGAGTTCTTCAATCCGAAGGAGTGCGTGTTTACAGGTGCGGAGCGCGGCATCAGGATCGAGGATGACAATCGCCTCGCTGTGTTTACGGGATCAATCTCCGGGAACACCCTCACTGTTACAGCGATGCTTTCTGGTGAGATTGGAACCGACCTCCGCATTTGGGATACCACAACCGGCAGCCTCATAGGTCGCAGCATTGTATCCCTTGGCACTGGGACAGGCGGTATCGGCACATACGTCCTGGATGGTGCTGCAGCGAGCTTGTCTTCAAGAACCCTCGCTGGGGATCTCAGTTGGGGCGGCTCCAACTCGCACATCGGCGATTGCGTGTTCTACGATTTGACGACCAAAGCTGTCGAGTTTCGAGGTGCACGGCGTAGAACCCGCCAGAGCATCAAAGACAGCATCATGAACCCCATTAACTTGGGTGGGCAGAACGGATGGGATTTACGAAACATCGATGGCCTGGCCCTGGACAACAACGACCACGTTGGATCTGTCGGGTTCGCCCCCACAAACGGCTGGCTTTACATCGAGAACTGTACCGGAACGATCACCTCATGTGTCTTTGGTGACGGCGCAGTTGGCATCCAGGCATCTGGTTTTCTGAACATCACGGGGAATGTTTTCAACGGTACTTTGGGCGTGAACATTTTCGGCGAGAGTATCGTGGCGGGCAAAGGCAACGAGTACATCCTGACAGCCGGTCCAAGCAGAAAGGGTTTCACACTGGGATCGCTTTCCGCAAACATCACAATCGATGTTGGCCCCGACCGCTTCAACGGGAATTGTTCCTCCAGCTATGACTTTCCAACTGGCGCCGCTGCAAAGGGCCGGGTGTACCGCGCCATATCCCATGACTTCAGTCAAAATGGCGCACTCAATGGTGCGGCCGGGGTAACGATCACTTCGGTCTGACTATCTACACCAGCATATTAGCCGATTGGTGAACCCGCCTGCGTTGGATCGTCCGGCGGGTTCATTATTTCTGACAGAACAAGTCTCTCCACAGAAAGGAATCCAACTATGGAACGCAATAGTGTGCGGGCCGTGGACGCTTATGCCGTCTACCGCCCGATGCTCGACCTCATGGGAAAGTCTGAAGGCACCGACAAGGGCAGGGGCTACAACGAGGCGCTTGGCTACGGCGCATACACCTGCGGTGACGTGGATCTCATCAGCATGACGCTCGACCAGATCGAAGCGCTGCAGTCCAAGATGCTCGCCAACAGGAAGAACAAGCTGAAGTCGTCGGCAGTTGGCCGGTACCAGATCATCCGCACGACGCTCCCACGATGCGGCAGCAACTCGGGCTCACTGGACGCGAGAAGTTCGACGCGGACATGCAGGATCGTCTGGCCTGCTATCTGCTCGGCCAGCGGGCCATCGACAAGTGGCTCGCCGGCCGGCTTTCGCTCGATACCCTGATCCGCAACTTGGCACAGGAATGGGCTAGTCTGCCCAAGCCCGCTGGCTGTGCCAGATTTATGCCATATACCGGCACCCAAAGCTGCAAAGGATACGAAAAGGTGCAGAGAATGGTGGGCGATGTAGGGATTGAACCTACGACCCCACCCGTGTGAAGGGTGTGCTCTCCCGCTGAGCTAATCGCCCGCTCCGTGCCCGAAGGCCAAGCGCGCCGCGATATAAGGTGGGTGATAGCTGGAAGTCAACAGTCCGTTCCACGCTTCCATGGTGGGAAAGTGCGGATACGGCAAAAGATTTTTCAGCGTGCCGCCACGATCAGTTTTTCGACAAGGGCAGGGGTCAGTTCGTCGAAGTGCGAGATGACCACGGAAGGCTCGAATTCGCTGACATGGCGGTCAGTGTAACCAAAATCCACCGCCACCACCGGAATGCCGGCCGCCTTGGCCGTGTCGATATCGGTCTGTGAATCGCCGACCATGACTGCGCGCTCCGGATCTCCACCCGCCAGAGCGATGGTTTCGAGCAGGTGGCGCGGATCTGGCTTGCGGAACGCGAACGTATCCTGGCCGGCAATCGCGGCGAAGTGCTTGTCCAAACCGAGCGCTTCGATCAGGGCCTTTGAGTTCGCTTCATATTTGTTGGTGCAGACGGCAAGCACATAGCCTGCTTCTTGCAGCCGGTCGATTGCATCGACGACGCCTGGATAGGGCAGTGACTTTCCGGGAATGTTCTTCGTGTAGTGGGTCATGAACAGACCGAGCAGGCGGTCCAGTTCTTCGGTCGTCAGAGCCTTGCGCTGCGCCGCATAGGCCCGTTCGATCATGACGCGCCCGCCCTGGCCGACGAAGCGCTTGAAACCGATGTAGTCGACGCTCTCCAGGGCACCGTCGACCAGGCTGTGGTTGAGGCTGTCGAGCAGGTCCGGCGCGGTGTCGACGAGCGTTCCGTCAAGGTCGAATACGATAATGGGGCGCGTCATGATCCAGTCCGTGATTGCGGGTCGCAGCAGGCGATAACTGCTCGCTTGCTCCGATACAAGCCGTGTGATCGCTATCTAGTGCGTCGCAACGAAATGGCCGTCACCGACGTCCTGGAGCGAAAGTTTCGACGGAGGGTCGCCGACCCGACGGACCGGGCTTGCGATCTCGCTGTCCAATCTGGCGAAACGCGTCCGCCGACGGGCGGGATCCGGCACCGGGACCGCTTCGATCAGCCGCTTCGTGTAAGGATGGCGCGGATTGGCGAAAATCTGGTCTCGTGTACCCATCTCCACGATCTGGCCGAGATACATCACCGCCACTTTGTCGGAGATGTTCTCGACGACAGCCATGTCGTGCGAAATGAAAAGGTAGGCGACCCCAAACTCGCTCTGCAGATCCTTGAGAAGCTTCAGGACGCGCGCCTGGACCGAGACGTCGAGCGCCGAAACGCTCTCGTCGGCGATGATCAGCTTGGGCCGCAGCGCCAACGCGCGCGCGATGCAGATGCGCTGCCGCTGGCCGCCCGAGAATTCGTGCGGATAACGTTCCATCTGGTCGGCGGTCAGCCCGACGCGCTCGAACAGGGCCGCAACGCGGTCGATCCGCTCCTTCTGGGTGCCGATGCCATGGATGAGCAGTGGTTCCGCGACCAGGTCGCCGACACGCATGCGTGGGTCGAGCGAGGCATACGGATCCTGGAAGATCATCTGGATGTCGCGGCGTACCGCCTTGCGTTCGTCGCGCGACAAGCCGGCAAGATTACGTCCGCCAACGGTAATGTTGCCGCTGTATGGCAACAGGCCAGCCAGTGCTTTCGCGGTGGTGGATTTGCCGCAGCCGGATTCACCGACCAGCGACAGCGTTTCGTTCGGCGCGATCGAAAAATTGACCCCTTCGACGGCGTGAACGCGCCGTGTGACCCGGCCGAAGAAACCGCCATGCAGGTCGAACCGCACATGGAGATCACGAACTTCGGCGACGACGGCTGGTTTTGCCGGTTTCTCGGGTTTGTCCAGCGCTGCAGCGCGTCCGGCGCCCATCCTGGGCACGGCGGCGAGCAATTCGCGCGTGTAGTCGACCTGAGGGCGTTCGAAGATATCGACGATGGTTCCCTGTTCGACCATGCGGCCATTGCGCATGATGATTACCCGATCCGCCATTTCGGCAACGACACCCATGTCATGGGTAATCAGGATGACGGCGGTGCCTTGCTCACGCTGGAGGTCACGCAGCAGTTCCAGTACTTCGCCCTGCACGGTGACATCGAGAGCCGTGGTCGGTTCGTCTGCGATCAGCACGTCTGGCTTCAAGGCCAGCGCCATGGCGATCATGACACGCTGGCGCATGCCGCCGGAAAGCTCGTGCGGAAATTGTTTCAGGCGGCTCTCTGCTTCCGGAATACGGACCGCCTTCAGTGCTTCGATGGCGCGCGCGCGCGCGGCGTTGCCGCTCAGGCTGGTGTGGGCTTCGATCGCTTCGACGAGCTGACGTCCGATCGACAGCACGGGATTGAGCGATGTCATCGGCTCCTGGAAAATCATCGCGACGCGATTGCCGCGAATGGTCTGCATGCGCTTCTCGCCCAGGGTGGTGAGATCGAGTTCACCGAGCTCGATCGAACCGGCCGAAACACGCGCTTGCGGCTGCGGCAACAGGCCCATGACGGCGAGCGAGGTCATCGACTTGCCTGAACCGGATTCGCCAGCAATGCACAGCGTTTCGCCGCGAGCGAGCGTGAAGGAGAGACCGGACACGACCTCCCGTTCGCCTTCATCGCCGCGCACGGAAACCGTGAGGCCGGAAACCTTGAGCACCGGTCTTGTTCCTGTTTCAGGCGCGGCGGCCACCGCGCCTGATTTCATGCCGCTTGTTGCGATCATTCGAACACGCAGCGTGGGAAGTAGAACGACACCACCCAGTTCGGCATGTCGACGATCTCGCTGATCCTGAGATCGCCACAGACTGAAACCAGCATGTAGGCGTCGACTGGATCGATCTGATAGCGGGATGCGAGCAGATCGACCATCTGGGCAACGGCTTCCCTGGCGCCTGTCATCAGATCGGGTCCGATGCCGGTCGTCACTTCATAGCCCTTGGCGTCGAGATGGCGCGCCACAGGCCCTGGCGTGGTGAAGCGTGGTGTCTTCAGCCGCGCATCCTTGACCAGGTCGAGTGTGAGCACGACATCCATCGGGCTCTCGATCGCGGTACCGCAGACTTCGCCATCGCCCTGCGCGGCATGCGTGTCTCCCACCGAGAACAGCGCGCCCGCCACTTCCACCGGAAGATAGAGTGTGGTGCCGGCAGCAAGATCGCGGATGTCGAGATTGCCGCCGACGCGACGCGGCGGCACCACCGAATGCAACCCTTTTTCTGCCGGTGCATTGCCGATGGTCCCGGCGAAGGGTTTTAGCGGCACGCGGCCATGCTTGCCGAACAGCGCCGGTTCCAGCGAGCTGGCGTCGTATTTCCAGATGGCCAGCGCCGGCTCCTTGAAGTCGTCGGCGAGCAGGCCGAAGCCCGGAATGTTGGCCGTCCAGCCGAAGCCGGATGGTTTGAACTGCTCGATGGTGATCTTGAGCGCGTCGCCCGGCTCGGCCCCTTCGACATAGATCGGTCCTGTGACGGGGTTGATCTTGCCAAAATCCAGCTTGGTGATGTCCGCGACCGTGCTGTCGGGCTGCAATTGGCCGCCAGACGAATCCAGGCAGTTGAACTCGATGGTCGAGCCGGGTTTCACCCGTTCGGCCGGGACGAAAGAATTGTCCCAGCCGAAATGATGATGGCGCCCGTGGATCGTGTAGTTGCAGTTATTGCACATCGTTCACATACACATAGTCGTAGTTGATCGGGATATGGACGGGGTCGACGTAGAGCTTGTCGTCGCCTGCCATGCGCGGGGAACGCATGGTGAAGCGCTGCTCGTTGAAGACTGGTGCCCAGGGCGCGTCTTCCATGACCTTGGCGTAGATTTCGCCCCACAGCTTGTAGCGTTCATCGGCCTTGGCCGGATCAACGATGGAGTCTGCTTTCGCGGCCTTGGCGTCGAGGTCCTTGTTGCAGTACCAGGCCCAGTTCCAGCCACCCTGAACCGCTCCACCGCAGCCGAGGATCGGGCCGTAGAAGTTGGACGGATCCGGAAAATCCGCGATCCAGGCCATGCCGCCGGACCAGATCATCGGTGCGCCTGCCTTGTCACCGCCGGCGGCGATTACATTCGCCTGCGCCAGCGACTGGATCGAGGCCTTTATGCCGATAGCAGCCAGGTCCTGCTGGATCGCCTGGGCAATGCGCGGGTTGGGGTCCGTATTCATGACGAAGAGCTGCGTTTCGAAACCGTCCGGATGACCGGACTCGCCAAGCAGCGCCTTTGCTTTCTCGACATCATATTTATAGCCGGCAAAATTCTTGTCGTAGCCGGGCATCGACGGCGGCAGCGGCTGGTTGGCCGGTACCGCACGATTGTTGATGATCTTGACGATGCGTTCCTTGTTGATGGCCATGTTGACGGCCTGGCGAACCTTTACATTGTCGAACGGCGCCATGGTGGTGTTCATGGTGACATAGCCGGTCTGGAGCTGGCCACCCTCGACGACACGCGCCTTTTGTGCCGGATCGGCCATCACTTCCTGGAATTTGGCCGGTGGAATGCCGTCACCCGGCACATCGACTTCGCCTTTCTGCAGGCGCAGCAGCGCGACGATCGGCTCCTGGCCGATCTCGAAGGTGATCTTGTCGAGATAGGGCAGACCCTTGTGCCAGTAGTCGGCATTGCGCTCGAACACCAGACGCTGGCCGAGCGTCCATTCGGCGAGCTTGTAGGCACCGGTGCCAACCGGGTGCTTGCCGAAATCGGCGCCGTATTTCTCGACCTCTTCTTTCGGCACGACGTGGCTGAAATTGATCGCCATCACGTGCAGGAAGGTGGCGTCGGGCCGCGACAGTTCGATCTTGACGGTCGCAGGATCGACAACGGTCACACCGGCAAGGCTCTGTGCCTTGCCACCGGCGACATCCTCGTATCCTTTGATCGAGGCGAAGAAGCCGGCGCCGGGGCTCTGGGTCTTCGGATTGGTGACGCGGTCGAGCGAGTATTTGACGTCATCGGCCGTCATCTCGCGGCCATTGTGGAATTTCACGCCCTTGCGCAGCTTGAACGTGAACGTCGTGCCGTCCGGAGAGATCTCGTAGCTTTCGGCGAGCTCAGGCCGCAAGTTGGTGGTGCCGGGTTCATAATCCATCAACCCGTCGAACAGACTCTTGATCATCGACCAGTTCTGCCAGTCATAACCGATTGCCGGATCGAGTGTTGCGACGTCATCCTTGTAGGTGATGGTGATGGCGCCGCCTTGCTTTGCATTCGGATCGAGCTTTTCTTCAGCCGATGCAGGGGCAAGGCCAAGCATCAGCGCCAGCGCCGATGCCGCTACGGTTGAAGCCAGAAGTTTCTTCATGTTCTGTTCCCTTCCCTTTGTTGTGGTTGCCTTGGTCAGCGCAGCTTGATGCGCGGATCGATGAACGGGGCGACGATGTCGGCGAGCAGGTTGCCGAGCACGATGGCGCAGGCTGACACCAGCGTCACACCCATGATGATCGGGATGTCGACACGCTGGATCGCCTGCCAGGCGAGCTGGCCGATGCCGGGCCACCCGAACACGCTTTCCACCACCACGATGCCGCTCATGAACAGGCCGATATCGATGCCGATCATGGCAATGACCGGCAGGATGGCGTTGGGCAGGGCATGGCGAAACAGGAGGGCGCGGCGCGCGAGCCCCTTCGCACGGGCGGTACGGATATAGTCCTGGCGCAGCACGTCGATCATCGATGAGCGCATCATGCGTGAATACCAGCCAGCGCCGAGGATGCCGAGCGTCAGCGAGGGCAGGACCGCATGTCGCCATGTGCCGTAGCCGCCGATCGGGAACCAGCCGAGCTGAACGGCAAAGACATAGAGCAGCAGCAAGCCGACAACGAATTGCGGCGCCGAGACACCGATGAAGGAGCCGACCATCAGGGTCTGGTCGGTGGCACTGCCGCGTTTTGCGGCTGCGATCAATCCCATGGTCAGCCCGATCGCCAGCTCGCACAGGATCGCCCCCACCATCAGGATGAGGCTTGCTGGCAGGCGCGAGACGATCAGCTCGGTGACTTCGGATCGCTGGATGTAGGAGCGGCCAAGGTCACCCGAGAGCAGATTGGTGAGATAACGCCAGTACTGCACGACAAAGGGTTGATCGAGACCGAGTTGCTGGCGAATGCTTTCGACTGTCTGCGGCGTCGCGCTGCGGCCGGCAATCTGGCGCACCGGATCAGCCGGCAACAGGTAGAGCAGGGCGAAGGTGATGATAGACACGCCGAGAAGGATCAGCGCTGCCTGGATCAGGCGGCGTGTAAGATAGGCGATCATGCTCGGCCTCTCTGCGTCGGGTCGAGAATGTCGCGCAGCGCATCGCCGACCAGATTGAAGGCAAGCGCCAGGGCAAGGATGGCCGAACCAGGGAAAAAGACCAGCCAGGGTGCTGCCTGGAAATAGGTCTGGTTCTCGAAGATAATGTTGCCCCAGGAGGCCGTCGGAGGCTGCACGCCGATGCCCAGATAGGAAAGGGTGGCTTCCAGCAACACAGTGGTCGAAATGCCGAGTGTCCCCCATACGATGATGGTGGGGAGAAGATGCGGCAGAATATGGCGAAACAGAATGCGAGGCGTGCTCGCGCCGATGGTGCGCTCGGCGTCGATGAACTCGCGCTCGGCCAGTGAACTGGTCTCCGTGAATACGACGCGAGCAGTCTGCACCCAGTTCACCAGCGCGATGACCATGGCGACGATCCACAGGCTTGGCTGGAAGACAGCTGCCAGGCAGATGGCCAGCAGCAATGCCGGAAAGGCCATCATCAGGTCGGTGAACCGCATCAGCGCGCCACCGATCCAGCCACGGAAATAGCCGGCAGTGACGCCAACCAGTGTGCCGATGAGCAGGGCCGCACCATTGGCGACGACACCGATGATGAGCGAGGTACGCGCGCCGTACAGGATCCGGGTCAAAAGATCACGCCCGAGCAGATCCGTCCCGAGCCAGAAGGCGGCATTGGGCGGCAGCGGCGCGCCCTCAAGCGTCAATCCGTCAAACAGCTGTTCGTTGGGATCATAAGCCGTGAGCCAGGGCGCAAAGATTGCGCCGAGAACAGTCAAGGCGATGATGGCGAGCCCGATGACGGCGAGGGGGCGTTTCAGCAGGCGGCCGAACACGCCTGGCCGGCGTCGTGCCGGCAGGCGCCCAGCGATTGGGGCGTCAGGCACGATGGGATTGGTCAATGTCGCCCTCCTTTTTGGTCATGGCGACAACCCGGCGGGCAGCTTCTTCGAGGTTCACCTGCCAGCTCATGGCCAGCGAGCGCAGCTGTGCATAGGCGCGCTCGTCATCGATGCCCTGGCTGGACAGGGCCGCCACCGCGCGCACGATGGTCTGGCGTTCGGCAACGCGCGCCTGCAGCGTTGCGATCTCGTCGGCCAGCTGCCGACGTGCGGCGAAGCTCTGGCGGGCGATCAACAGCGCGGAATAGACGCCGGAGTTGCCGACCGGTTTCAGGAGCTGGGCGTCGGCATTGTGCGACAGCGCCCATTCGATCCGGCCAGGTGCTTCCGAACCGATCAGTGCGATGATCGGCATCGGCGCTTCGCCTGGCGGCCAGGGAAACTGCTCGTCGAAGCCGAGGTCCACGTCGAAGAAGACGAAGTCCGCACCAAGTGCCTCAGGCGGTAGTTCCGGCCAGCAGCCTGTCACTGAAAGGCCGATTGCCGAAAGCTGGCGCATAATGGCCGTGAGGTTGGCATGCTGACGATGCAGCACGAAAGCCTTCGCGCCGCCGAGGATGGGGATGCGGGCGGCGCGCTTCATGACACCACCTTCAGCTTGCGACGGCCGAATACCTTGGTGCGGTCATAGCGCGACAGGTAAGGATCAGGATCTACCGCCTTGGTAACGCTAACTTTTTCAAAACCGTCACCTGCGATACGGCCGATCTCGACGGGCAGTGTCGCGTGCTGTGTCTGCGGATCGATGCGGATCGTTCCGAACGGTGTGTTGAAGCTGTTGCTTGCAAAGGCAGCGGACAGTTCGCTCGGGCTGGCGTCGCTCTCGGCAGCGAGAATGGAAGCGAGAATTTTCACGGAAGCGAAGGCGGAAGCCTGGAAAGATGAAGGGCGCGGCTCATCCTTTTCAGCTTGGCCAACCAGCCAGACTTCCTTGACGGAAGTGTCGTGGAAATACGGTCCGGCAGAAAGGTGACCGTCGCCGGCGGCGCCGATGGCCGGCAGCTCGCATTCGGTCAGATTGCAGGAGACGATCGGGCAGTGCGGTGGCGTGAAGTGATCGTCCTGCTGGGCCAGCTCCGCATAGGCCTTGAAGAAAGCGTAGGAAGAGGGGCCGATCAGGTTGTTCAGGATGAAGTTCGGACGGGTCGCGCGGATCTCGTCGATCACCCGTGAGACGTCGGTTTCCCCAAGCGGCAGATAGCGTTCGCCAAGCACGCGGCCACCGGCATCGGCAATCAGGTCGCGGGCGACGCGATTGGTTTCCCAGCCCCAGATGTAGTTGGAGCCGGTCAGGAAGCCATTGGCACCGTAAATGGGGACGACGTGTCCAAGCAGCGGTACCAGATGCTGGTTGGGGCATGCATGCATGTAGACGACGTGCTCGTTGGCCTCGAACCCCTCATACGGGCAGGCATACCAGAGCATCCCGCCAGCTTTCTCGAGCGCCGGAATGATCTCCTTGCGACTCCAGGACGTGACGCCGCCGATGATGTGGCGGGCGCTTGAGTTGCGCAGAATGTCCTCGGCCAGTGTCGCATAGCGGTCGGCATTGCCTTGCGGGTCGCGCTCGACGGGGACGAATTCGATCGGGGAAAAGGGATCGGCGTTGACTGCTGCGATAGCCTGCATGGCACCGCGATGACAGGACTCCGAGACAAGGCGGTAGTTCCCGGATCGGGAATACAGGATGCCGATCTCGATGCGGCGCTTCACCAGCAATGTCCCCCAAAACAAAATGCCCCGCAGCCATCGCCGTCGGGCGAGGCATACGAGGCACGCTTGCCGTCCGGCTCACGAGGCCGGTATTTTGTCCTTAAACTATCCGGTGCTGCTCGGCAGTCAAGAGCAGGAGCCTGGTTTTTCTGCCTCGTCGGGTTCGATGGCGGGCACTAATCGATCCGTTCGCCGTTTTTGACGCGGTAGGTTGGTTTGTACATGGTGACCAGCTCTTCCGCGGCTGTCGGATGCACGGCCATGGTGCGGTCGAAATCATCCTTGGTGAGGCCCGCCTTGATCGGGATGCCCAGAAGCTGAGCCATCTCGCCGGCATCGGGTCCGAGTATATGCGCGCCAACCACCTTGCGGCTCGCCGCATCGACCACGAGTTTCATCAGCATCTTCTCGTCGCGTCCGGAAAGCGTGTGGCGCATCGGCCGGAAGGCGGCGCGATAAACCTCAAGCTCCGCGAAACGCTTGGCAGCATCATCCTCCGAAAGGCCGACGGTACCGATTTCCGGCTGCGAGAACACTGCAGTGGCAATGGTGTCGTGATCCGGGGAGGTCGGGTTGTTCTTGAATGCCGTCTCCACGAAACACATGGCCTCATGGATGGCGACCGGCGTCAGCTGTACACGGTTGGTGACATCGCCCACCGCCCAGATGTTGTCGACATTTGTGCGGGAATACTGGTCGACAATGACGGCGCCTGCCGCTGACAGCTCCACACCTGCGGCTTCGAGGCCGAGCTTTTCCGTGTTGGGCTGGCGGCCGATGGCAAGCATCATCTGATCAACCGTCAGGATGTCACCTCCCGTCACTCTCACGTCGAGTCTTCCGTTCGGGCGGCGCGTCACTTCTTCCGAGACCGTGCGGCAGAGGATGCGGATACCTTTCTTCTCCATGGTTTCATGCAAGGCGCGGCGCAGATCCATGTCGAAGCGGCTGAGGATTTCGGTGCCGCGGTAGATGAGCGTCGTTTCCACGCCGAGTCCGTGGAAGATATTGGCGAATTCGACGGCGATGTAGCCGCCACCCTCGATGGCGATCGCCTTCGGCAGTTCGGCCAGATGAAACGCCTCGTTGGAGGTGATGCAGTGTTCATGGCCTGGCAAGGCCGGATGCGCAGCGGGGCGGCCACCCGTGGCGATCAGGATCTGGTCGGCGGTGACGGTCCTGTCTTCCGCCGCCAGGCGGATGGTGTGACGGTCGATGAGAACGGCGCGGCTCTGAAAGGTCTCTCCGCCGGCACCCTGCACGCCCTTGGCATAAAGCCCCTCCAGCCGCGCGATCTCGCGGTCCTTGTTGGCAATCAACGTCTGCCAGTCGAAACTTGCCTGCGGCACGGTCCAGCCATACCCGGCAGCATCCTCGAAATGCTCTGGAAATTGCGACGCATAGACGAAGAGCTTCTTCGGCACGCAGCCGCGGATCACACAGGTGCCGCCGAAGCGATATTCCTCGGCGACGCCGACCCTCTTGCCGAGTGCTGCCGACACGCGTGCTGCCCGCACGCCACCTGAGCCGCCGCCGATAACGAAAAGGTCGTAGTCGTAAGCGCTCATGACGAAATCCTGTTCCTTTGTGCAACGCAGGTGAGAGGTAGGCGTCGAATCGTCAAAAGAAAAGCCCGGCCATGGCCGGGCTTTTGATCCAGTAACACCGAGATGCGGTGGTCAGTTGGCGCTGCCATCTGCAGGTGCGGCACCCTCGGCTGGAGCTGCGCCGTCGGCGGGCGCAGCGCCCTCAGCCGGAGCGGCGCCTTCGGTCGGGGCAGGAACCTTCGCGCCTGCGGCGGACTGCAGTGCTTCGCCGACCTGCTGGGCGAGGTCCCGAGCGACCCCATTCTGCCAGATTTCAGCGGCTTTCACGAGTTCGCGGGTCACGATCGGGCCGCTGTCGAGCAGCTTCTTGCCGGTCTCGGACTGGTAGAATGTCGCGATGTTGTTGAGGTCCTGTTCGGAGAACACCTTGGCATAAGCGGTCGCTGCTTCCTTCTCCAGATCGGAGCGGCGCGACGCCAGCGCAAGCGCCTTGGCGTTGATCGTCTGGCTGATCAGCTCCTGCAGGTCGGGGTTCTTCTGGATCAGCTGGGCTTCGAGCGCTGCAGCCGCCTGCGGCAGGATGTTGTCGAATGCGTCTGTCGCGTGGATTGCCGAGACCGCCGCGCGGGCCGCCTTGAGGTGCGATTCGGAGATTTCCTGGGCGGAAACGGGAGCAGCGAAGGCCACGACTGCGGCAGTTGCCAGCATCACGGAAAGGCGACGGACGCGGTTATTCAACATCATGATCGAAAAGACTCCCTGGTTTATCGGGGTGCGTGGACAGTTTCGATGCCATTGGCACCTGCAACGACTGCCGCGGACGCCAGCCCGATGAAAAGACCGTGCTCGACCACACCGGGGATGGCATGGAGGGCATTCGATAGCGCTCTTGTATTCGGAATGCGGCCAAAAGATGCATCGAGGATGAAATGACCGCCGTCTGTAACAAAAGGCTGGCCCGCCGTCATCCTCAATGTGATCGGCCCGGAAAGGCCGAGTTCGCGCGCAGCCGAGGCAACGGCGATCTCGGTCGCGCGCAGGCCGAAGCGGTTGACCTCGATGGGCAATGGAAAACGACCGAGCGTGTCCACGAGCTTGGAGCGGTCGGCAATGACGATCATGCGTTGCGAAGCCGCGGCCACGATCTTTTCGCGGAGCAGGGCACCCCCGCCACCCTTGACCAGTGTGAGCTCCGGATCGATTTCGTCGGCGCCATCAATGGTGAGGTCGAGTTCAGGCGTCTCTTCGAGGGTCGTCAGTGGCACGCCGAGTTCCGTGCACAATGCAGCCGTGCGTTCCGAAGTCGGCACGCCGATGACCGAAAGACCGGTGCCGACCTTTTCAGCCAGCAGCCGAACGAATTCCTCTGCCGTCGAGCCGGTGCCGATGCCGAGCCTCATGCCATCCGTGACATGGGCGAGGGCTGCCCGAGCGGATTCGATCTTTAGTTGCCTGGCATCCATGGTCGGAATTCGCTTCCCCGCGCCTTCGTTGCGGGGCTCCTAGCATTTTTGTCCGCACGGTCAAAGGGTATGCGGATGAGCTGGCCGGTTTCTACGCCACTTGCGGCGGCAGGTTGCCGGCGGTGAAGGCCTCACCGTCGAGCAGCCAGGCCAGAAATGGCGGCCATAAAGTGACTGCGAAGCGTGATCGGAAAAAGCCGAGATGACCGATCGGACCACCAGCGTCTTTCGGCGAAATCCAGCGTCTTTCGACCGAAGCTCGATTGTAGTGCTTCATCAGCGAGACCACGGCGCGTTCCGTTCCCCCTCCGATCGTCGGTCATGCGCAGCGACAGGATAGGCGTGTGCACGTCGGCGAAACGCGATGTCTCCTTGAGATCGGGATCGTCGAAGAAATAATCAGGCATCGAGCACCATCGAGCCCAGTCGCGGAAAACCGTTGCCGGGATTGGTTCGCCGAGGCGCATCCATTTCGGCATGCTACGGAAGAGATAGGAGAGCGGCACGCCAAGCAGGAACATGCGTGGTCCTGCCCATTTGTCGTCTAGACCGCGGTGATAGCCTGACATGACGGCGATCATGCCGTAGCGGGTGAAGCGGTTCGAAATGCCACTCAAACCCAGCGCCTGGCCGCCATAGGATTGGCCCACGCCGACCATGGGATGTTCCGGGGCAATCGCATTGAGCGCCCTGGTTGCCGCCGGCATGTCAAGCAGTCCCCAGTCTGCCATGCCGATGCGTTTCGACCAGGCTCTGGGAGTTATTGAATCGCCAGTGCCGCGATAATCATAAATGAGCGCGCCGCGCGCGCCGGCCTTCACGGCCGCGGTCGCAAAGGCCGCATAGAAGCCGCGTGGCACTGCGGTCGCCGAAGAGATCAACACGAGCGGCTGCTGTCCGTCGCCTTCGAACAGCGTGCCGGTAAGAGGAAAGCCATCGTCGGCGTCAAAGCGGATATCGCGTCGACGCACTTCCCGGCCGATTGGTTCCTTGTCCCGTTGAAGGGGGCCGGGTGGGATGGACTGCGCTTGGGGAGATGTCATCAATCCTGCCTCCCATGATCAGACCGAAGCCTACCATTGACGTAAACGTCAAAGTCAAGGTGGAGATGGGCGAGTTGTCTTCGCACATCGCATTGGATGGCACGACCAGATTGCGCCGACGCCAACTCATCGAGCGGCATGTGGCGGGGGGCTCCAGGCGAATGAGAGCGACGAATCCGTTACTTTTGCCTGAGCCGCATGCGTGTGATGCGTGCCCAGCCATCCTCCAGCCGCGGTGCCTTGGCGCTCGGCCGTGCAGGTGGATTGGCCAGGATGGTGGTGATCTCGCGCGGCAATGTCGGCACCAACGGTTTCTTCGTGGCGACACCATCGGCGATACTGAGCACGCTGTTGTAGAACTCCTCGCCACTTGCCGAACGTGGCGGGATCGCCTCGTGCATCACGCTGATGACGATGACATCGGGGCAATTGTCCTTGATCACCTGATGGAACGCCACCTTGCCCTGGGGATCGAGTGCTGCAGTCGCCTCATCCAGGAAAAGGAGCCCCGGTTGCTGCAGGAGAATTCGCGCAACGATCAACTTCTGCTTCTGGCCCCCGGAAAGGACCTGGTCCCAGCTATGATTGTCGCGTGTCGCTTCGGACAGATATTCGATGAATTCTCCGAGGCCGGCACGATGCAGCGCGGCCGCCGCTTTGGTATCGGAATGATCATCGGGTGAATCCGGCAGGCAGACCAGCTCCTTCAGCGATACTGGCGGCAGTTTCACTTCCTGCGCTGCGTAGAATGTTTTCACGCCTTCCGGGAAGACGACCGTGCCGCGCCCATAAGGCCACAACCCATTGATAGCCTTGATCAGAGAGGTTTTGCCGCTACCGGATTCACCTTTGAGGAAAGTCCATTCACCGCGCCGGAAGCGAAGCCGTTCGGTTGTCACGAACGGAGTTGAATCGGCGCCTTTCTGCATCAATTCGAGATGCTGAATGGTCAGGCCGAATACCGGATTTTGATAGGTGTAGCGGAAGTCCGAATGACCTGACTGGCGATAGAAGTCGGCCGGTTGCTGGACGTTTTCGATGGCGTCGGCCAGTTCGATGACGCGACGGCTGTTGGCTCTGAGCGCTGCGATCGCCGGCATCACGTGGATGAACCACGAACACTGGCTGATCAGTGAATTGACCAGCTCGGCACCGGTTATGTAGCCCTTGAGGTCGATCTTGTTGTGGATGAACGGGATGAGACCTGGCCCGTAGGCGACGATACGAGCGCCAATGAAATTGTAGACCAGTTCGAAGGATGAATAGCCGGCATTGACCCGGTTCAGGCGGCCCCATGTCTTGTCTATATCTTCATAGAGGCGACCGTGCATGGCCTTCTGAACTTCCTCGCCCCGCGCGGCTGCGACATGGAAGGAGCGACGCAACAAAGTCGTCAATTCACCGCGATAGCTGCCCTCGGCTTGTTGCATCCTGACGGACAGCCGTTCGAGCATGCCGCCGAGCTTCATGGCGATCCAGGTATTGATCGGGACGTAGGCTGCGACCGCCGCCAGCGCCAGCACGGCGCTGCCATAGTCGCCGAGGAATTCCAATCCCGCGACTTCGGTGGAGTCTGCAATCAGCTTTTGTCCGACAAAGAACAGTGAGGTGGCTACCGCCAGCACGCCCATGGCGAGCCCGATGGCGCCGCCGGTCATGTCCTTGATCGATTCCTGGACGCGCTGGTCGATGTTGTCGGGCGCGGTGCCGTTGCCCCCGTTCTGGGCATGGAAATGCGTGTGGTTGGAATCCAGCAGCGCATCATTGAAGCGGCCGTTGAGCCAGCCGCGCCATTTGCGATGCAGTGTTGCCGAAACCAATGTGCGGGTGCCGGTGATGCCGACATCCTTGATGATGACAAGCAGAACGAGCCAGCCGGCATTGCTCAGCAGCGAGGTGAGGGGTGTTGTGTTTGCAGCATCGTGGAAAAAGGCGATGGAGTTGACCAACTCGCCGGAGGCAATCGCGAACCAGACGCCGGTCTTGCTGGAAAGTGCCGTCAGCAGAGCGATGATGGCAGCCAGTGCCCACGCTTCTCGCCACCGGTCCGAGAACCAGTATGCCCGCATAAGGCCCCAGAAACCGCGCATCGAAGAAACCGGCGTCCGGGTTGGCGGTGTAGCCGTATCGTGGCGCCGCCGTTCCAGCATTGAATGGCTCGGTCTATCGACCCGAATCACTTCCCGCCCAAACCTCTCTAGTTTTGTTACACAGAGTAACACCAATTGATCATTTTCCGTTAACATTCTCACTAAATGGTTAGCAACGGTCTGTGACTGGCTTCACCCGCGTGGCTGATCCGCCACAGTGACGCAAGGGTAAGGTCTTGTCGGGCCAGCAAGTTTTGCGTCTTCAGCACAAACGGCGTAGGCCTCCAGAGGCACGCATAAGTCGTTCGCGTCCCTGCCAAATCCGGGCTAGAATAGGAAACCGGCTTCCTGTATGGAGCCGCATCTCCCTGTTGGGGAGCGTAGGGCTTGGGCGATAGTGCCGAGCCGCGAAAAGCGCGTTGGGTGCGACAAATGACGAAGTGGTCCCCGAATTCCTGGAGAGCGAAGCCAATCCAGCAGGTCCCTGCCTATCCGGACCTTCTAGCGCTGAAGGAGACCGAGGCGCGTCTTGCCAGCTTCCCGCCACTGGTTTTCGCCGGTGAAGCCCGCAAGCTGAAGAAGCAGCTGGCGGCCGTAGCCAATGGCGAGGCTTTCCTGCTGCAGGGTGGTGACTGCGCCGAGAGCTTTGCGGAACATGGCGCGGACAACATCCGCGACTTCTTCCGCGTGTTCCTGCAGATGGCGGTTGTGCTTACCTTTGCAGGATCGCAACCCGTGGTGAAGATCGGCCGTGTCGCCGGTCAATTCGCCAAGCCGCGTTCGTCTGACAATGAAACCAAGGGTGAGATCACGCTGCCGAGCTATCGCGGCGACATCATCAACGGCATTGAATTCGACGAAAAGTCGCGCGTGCCTGATCCTGCCCGCCAGGAAATGGCTTATCGCCAATCGGCGGCGACGCTCAACCTTCTGCGTGCCTTCGCCCAGGGTGGCTACGCCAGCCTGGAAAACGTTCATCGCTGGATGCTCGGTTTCGTCGCCGACAGTCCGCAAGCTGAGAAATACGAGGCGCTCGCCAACCGTATCACCGAAACCATGGATTTCATGCGGGCGGTGGGCATTACTTCCGAAACCAATTTCGCGCTGCGCGAGACGGATTTCTACACCAGCCATGAGGCGCTGCTGCTCGGTTACGAGGAGGCGCTGACCCGCGTCGACTCCACCTCAGGCGACTGGTACGCCACCTCGGGGCATATGATC
This sequence comes from Mesorhizobium sp. Pch-S, assembly GCF_004136315.1. NCBI lineage: Bacteria > Pseudomonadati > Pseudomonadota > Alphaproteobacteria > Hyphomicrobiales > Phyllobacteriaceae > Mesorhizobium > Mesorhizobium sp. Pch-S. The sequence goes on along the minus strand of NZ_CP029562.1, from coordinate 6,037,569 downwards.
TGGATCGGCGATCGTACCCGTCAGCCGGATCATGCGCATATTGAATATTGCCGCGGCATCAAGAATCCGCTCGGCCTGAAATGCGGTCCGTCGCTGACGCCGGATGGTCTCCTGGAGTTGATCGACCTGCTGAACCCCGAAAACGAGCCTGGCCGGCTTACGCTGATCGCGCGCTTCGGTGCCGACAAGGCTGCCGACCATCTTCCGAAGCTGGTGCGCGCGGTGAAGAATGCCGGCCGCAGCGTGGTGTGGTCGTGCGACCCGATGCACGGCAACACCGTGACCGCCGCCGGCTACAAGACGCGGCCGTTCGAACGCATTTTGAAAGAGGTGCAGACCTTCTTCGAAGTCCATCAGGCGGAAGGCACGCACGCGGGCGGCATCCACATCGAGATGACGGGCAAGAACGTCACCGAATGCACCGGCGGCGCCCGGGCCATCACGGCGGAGGATCTGCAGGATCGCTATCACACCCATTGCGATCCGCGCCTCAATGCCGACCAGTCGATCGAATTGGCTTTCCTCGTATCGGAATTGCTCAAGAAGAGCCACGTCCGCCAGCCGCATACGCAGGCCGCCGAGTAAACCAGACTGTTTTGGAAGAAAAAGGCGCCGGTTTCGGCGCCTTTTTGTTGCGATCAATCCGTCAATGTTCGCGTTTTGATCCCCGGGCGCGGTTTCGTTGGGCCGGAACGGGTATTGCCGTCCTCGCCAACCGGAGTTCCACCTGTACCTGGAAACAGGATCTCGAGGGCCGCGGGCTCACGCAGTCGCAGATAGCTATGCTCGTCGGTGCGCCACAGTCCGATGTCGCGCAGCTGAGCGTCATTCATTCCGTCGAACGAACCGGAGTTGTCGAAGCGGCGCACGCCAACGACACGGAAGCGAGAAAGGCCCAGCACAGCGGTAAGTCTTCTCAACAGCGCTTTCATCTTCGCCTCAGGATTCGGCAATTCGTGTGAGAGCAAGATGGTGGGTAACGGTCAGCCTGACAAAGCGAAATATCGCTATCTGCCATAAAGAATGCTTATGTATGCGCATGAAGCTGCCGCCTATTGCCGCCATTCGGGCCTTTGAGGCCGCCGCAAGATATCAAAGCTTCACGCGCGCCGCTGAGGAGCTCGGCATGACGCAGGCGGCAGTCAGCTATCAGATAAAGCTGTTGGAAGACCGCATTGGCGTTCCGCTTTTTGTGCGTGAGCCAAGGCAGGTGACCTTGACGGCGGCAGGCCGGAAGCTGTCGCCAAAGGTCACCGAGGCGTTGGATTTGCTGGGCTCCGCCTTTGTCGAAGTGGCGAGGAAGCCTGATCTGCATCTGATCATATCGACATTGCCGACAGTCGCCTCGACCTGGCTCGTACCGCGTCTGTCGTCTTTCCAGGCTGCAAATCCGGAGGTCCGGATCAAGTTGCATACGTCGAATGACAGCATGGATTTTGCCAGGGAAGACATCGATGTGATGATCCGGGGCAGCGACAGCGTGCTGCCGGAACATGAGGTCTTCTCGCTGTTTCCGATGGAGTATGCGCCGGTCTGCACGGCTGACTATCGCGAGCGGCATGCCATCACGCAACCCGCTGATCTTCTGAAAGTTCGCAGGTTTGGAGCGCTTAGCTGGTGGGCGCATTGGCTCACCGGCGCCGGTGTCGAGAACGGCAGCGACGACAGCCGCATGGATCTGGTGATCGGCGTTCAGAGCATTGACGTCGGATTGACCTTGCGGGGGCAGGGTGTCGCCATGGTGATGCCGATTTTTTTCGCCGACGAATTGAGCAGCGGCCGGCTGATACGGCCCTTCCAGCATATCGGGCGTGACGACCGCAGCTACAGTCTGGTCTATCCAAAGTCGCGCCGGCAGTCGCGAAAGATCAGGCTTTTCCGCGAATGGGTCATCGCCGAAGCAGAGGCGACGCGCTCAGCCTTTGCCACGATCCCAGTTTAATGCTGCAAGCCGCGGATCGCCGGCAAAGGCGGTACGCTCGAAACCGATGCGGCGCGGCGGAAATTCACACAAAGCCTGCACGCCGGACGCACTGAGGCGCACACGCCAAGTCTGCCATTCCATCGGTTGCGGGTTGTTGAAGATCGTACAGGTCAACAAAGCGAGATTCTTGCCGTCCGGATCCCGTACGGACTGATAGCGGATGGCTTTCAGACCTGTTTCGCGCGCGGTATCCGCAAGAGCTTGAGTGGCCACGTAGTCGGTTGGGTGCGTCCATGCGCCTTTGTTGCTGTCCAGTGGCGGCCTGGTGAGATCAAGCGCCCTGTCGGTGCGGTATGCGGCTGAAAACGCAGTGTACTCGGCGGCGTCCCGTGGCCATGGCGTGTCGGGTGACTCCGCAAAGAACAGCAGCCGGTAGAACGACATTTCCGCGACTGCGGTGGCGATGGTTGCAGCCGCATAGTAGACGCCGAGCGTCCGTCCGGCGCGACGGAACCGCGAGCCGTAAGGATAGACGGAGCCGTAGCGGAACGGGGTGGCGAGCAGATAGTGCAGATGCCGGCATTCGAGCGGAATATGCGGCTTGGTGTCTTCTATCAGTTGTTCCAGCAGCGTCTGTTCATCCAGCGTATCGACGAGTTTCAGCGTGGAGACATGGTGTTGCGCCTCCACCATGCGCCAGCACGTCCCGTCGAGGCCGATTGCCTCAGACGAGAGCGCGGCGGGCGTCCAGATAGCCAATGACATCGACGAGTCCGGTAACGGTCAGGATTTTCTCCAGCGGCTTGCCATCCAGCGCCGTGTTGGCGTTGCGCAGCCATGCGCGCGCCACGGTCTCGTCACCGCCGGTGATGGCGTCGAGCGATCGAAACAGGCGTATGAACAGGACTGCCAGTTCGAATGGCTTTGAACCTCTGTCGAGCAGGAACTCGCTCTTGCGCATGCGCGAAACCGTCGCCTCGGAAACGCCGATGATCATGGACAAGGCTCGCGCGGTAACGTCCAGCCGTTCCGCGGCCCGTAGCGTTGCCTTGGTGATGACGGCGCTTTCTTCCGCGCGGGGGGCTGCTGCAGTCCTGGTAGACATGATTCTTCCTTTCTGCTGCAAATATAAGGCAGAAAAGTTCATCATGAAAGGTTTTTGATGAAAAACAGAACAAAACAAGAACAAAACAAGAACAAAAATGGTGACGTTTTGCTGTGGCTACGCAACGCAGTTCCGCCACCAACCAGAAATCTAGTCTTTCTTGTAGATCAGCCAGTTCTTGCTTGCACGTCCGCCCATGACTGAATGGCGCGTGACGCGATTGCGGCCCTCGACCTTGGAGCGGTAAAGAGCACGGTCGGCCTTGGAATAGAGATCTTCAGGTCCGATGGCCTCTGAAGCCATGCAGATGCCCATCGAGATCGTCACCGTACCGTAGCTGGCGCCACTCTGACTGCTGACGAAGGGTGTCTGCTCGATCAGGATGCGGATGCGTTCGGCAATGTCGAAAGTTGCTTCCTCGCTGGCGCCTTCGATGATGAGGGCGAATTCCTCACCTCCTGTTCGGGCAACGAACATGCCGGTGGAGACACTGGTCTGGAACACGTCGGCGATGTCCTTGAGGATCTTGTCGCCCACCGGGTGGCCGTAGCGGTCGTTGATTTCCTTGAAGCGGTCGATGTCGGCCAGGATCAGTGCATTGAACAGGATGCCCTTGTTGCTGTTGTAGATACGCGCGATCTCGGCATCGAAAGCACGGCGGTTCCAAACCTGGGTCAAGGGATCGGTGTCGGCAAGGCGCTTGTATTCCTCAAGCTTCGACTTGACGCTTTCAAGCTCGGCCGTCTTGTCGCCCAACGTGCTCGCAACCTGCTTGCCGTGATCGATGGTCGAGGCGGTTGCCGTCGAAACCGCGCCGACGATCTTTTCCAGCAGTTCCTTGGAAATCACGCTGCGGTTGGCAAGTCCATCGGAAGTCTCGTCGAGTATCTTGCCATATTTCTCGATATGGCTGCGCTCGTTGCGCAGTAGCGAGGCAATATCTTCCAGTTCACGTGCCAGAACATCACGCACATGGTCGACGATGCCGTGCTTGTGGTTTTGAGCGAAGAACCTGCGCCCGATCCGGTCCAGATCATCCTGTGTTGGCCGCTTGCTGAGGTCGAGCACGGCGAGGCTGAGCTCCGGATTTGTTCCAGCCAGCGCTTCATAGAAAATCTCGTAATTGCGAGGCATCGCAATGACGCCGAGTTGCCGCATCGTCGCCACGACAGTGGTCGCAATATCGGAACTCCGCTCAGGCGTGACGGCTGCCGGCTGCATTTGGACCCAATTCCCCCATCGGAACCGACGCGAGACAAAGGTCTCTAAGCTGCCGGTTGCAGAACTCATTTCGAAGTCGAATCCACACGAAAGACGTTCCGCCAACGACTTTCGCTCGCAAGACCTTAGATGTGCTAGCGCTAAAGTTTTCTTAACCTGCCGATTTTCCGGCGCATTTTTCTACTTGAGGCTGTGCTTGTTGTGCAAGAGCAGGCAAAGATATTTTTGTCGGCTTTCATTCGGGGCGTAGAAGAACCGGATTCGGCAATCTTGGTTGCGGATGAACGGAGGATATCGGATAAGCACGCCACTCCATCGTAAGGCGCAATCGAACAGGCCGATCGTCGGAAAGGGACAGATTTCATGAAGCGGCTGATCGACGCCTTCCACAACTCCGTTCGCGCATTCCGCCGGCTCGCGCAAAGCGAAGCGGCCTTCCAGCAGGAATTGATGCTGCTTGTGCTGGCCATTCCGCTCGGCTGGTTCGTCGCGACAAGCTGGAGCGGCTATGCGCTGTTGATCGGTGCGGTTCTCGTCCTCATCATGGTGGAGGTCCTGAACACCGGTATCGAGGCGACCTGTGATGCCATCAGCCGCGAATTCAACATCGATATCCAGCTCGCCAAGGACTGCGGCTCTCTTGCCGTGCTGATCTCCATTGTCCTTGCTGCGGGCATCTGGCTGTTCGCCATTGTCGAGCGCCTTTACGGCGCGCCGATCTGATTTGCTTGGCCGGTCCGGTTTTCACGGGCTTTTTCACGACGAAGCAGGTGGCGGGCAACAGTGATTGCAGCCGTCATGACGATGACGCCGATCGCGAACGCGACCAGCAGGCGTTCGTGGTGGAGCAGGGCGCGGCCGACGATTTGTTCCGCGCCAACACCGAAGAGATAGCCGAAACCGCAGAACAGCGTCGCCCAGACCGCGGCTGAAATGGCGTTCAAGACAAGGAACCGCGCCGTCGTGATTCCGGAAAGACCGGCAACCACACCACCCAGGATGCGCATGCCGTAGACATAACGGTTTGACAGCACGTAGATGTTCGGGTGGTCGGTGACGAGCTGACGGGCGCGATCGAAACCGGGCTTGCGGCTGACACGCTGCACAAGTCTAGTCTGGGCGAAACTTCTCCCAAGCGCGAAGAAGGCTGCGTCACCGGCAAACGCGCCGGCAAAGACGGCCAGCAGCATCTGCCAGACTGCGAAGACGTGCTGATGGGCAAAGAAGCCCCCGAGCATGGCAACGGTTTCGCCCTCCGCCATGCAACCCAGGAAAACGGCCAGCAATCCATACTGTTCGATGAATCGATGAAGGGTTTCCGTCATTTGCGCGAACGCGTCGGGCGGGCACGCGCCGCCAGCCTTTGTTCGAGTTGCAGCATGTGATCGGCGAGGTGCTTGATGTCTTCGCGCATTGCCATGATCTGGCTGTGCCGTAACTCGTCCAGCTTTTCGTGCAACGCCATGATTTCGATTTCGGCCTTGAGGTTAACCTCATAGTCGTGCGCGGCAGCGGTACGATCGCGTTCGGCTTGCCGGTTCTGCGACATCATGATGACCGGCGCCTGGATGGCAGCCAGCATCGACAGCACCAGGTTGAGGAAGATGTAGGGGTAGGGATCAAACGCTCCGCTGACCAGAACGACGCTGTTGAGCAATGTCCAGGCGACCAGAAACACCATGAAGGAGATGATGAAGCCCCATGAGCCGCCGATCCTGGCCACCGCATCGGCAACGCGTGCGCCGGTCGTGGCGCCCTGTTGGTCGGAATCCCCGGAGTGGAAGGACACCGCCTTGCGATCGATTGCGCTCTGCAGCACGCGACGTTCGCTGTCGGTCAGGGCATCGGCGTTGCGCGACAACCAGCGGCTGGCCAGTTCCGCCATGGTTCTGTGTTGCATCTGCTCCTCCTTGCCGGTGCTTGCGCGGACCGGCGATCTATAGAAGATAGCGCGAACATTTCATCGCGGCCCAAGCCGCAACCCGGGAAGGGCGAGACATGCTCGATTTTCAGCAGATTCGCGCCCGCGCCGCAAAGCGCAAGGGTGGCGATGCGGTTCTCGTGTCGCTGCTGGGGGCGGCGCCCGACAATGCCGCACTTGCAAAGGTGCCTGACGATCGTGTGCTTTCGACGATGGCCGAGCGCGTTTTTGCTGCCGGCTTCGTCTGGAGCGTCATCGAGCAGAAATGGCCGGGTTTCGAGGAAGCCTTTCTCGGCTTCGAACCGAAACGGCTGCTCTTCCAGCCCGATGATTTCTGGCACGAGCTCGCTTCCGACAAACGTATCGTGCGCAATCCACAGAAAATCCGCTCTGTGCGGGACAACGCTGCCTTCGTCGAGCGAGTTTCCGGGGAAAACGGTTCTTTCGGCAAATTCCTGGCGGCCTGGCCGGCGGATGACCAGGTCGGGTTGACCGCCTATTTCGCCAGGCACGGCAGCCGGCTCGGTGGCAACACCGGCCAATATCTGTTGCGCTGGCTGGAGTGGGATAGTTTCATCATCTCGAGGGATATGTCGGCGGCACTGCGCGATGCCGGCCTTGATATCGCCGAAAGCCCCACCTCCAAACGCGATCTCGACAAGATCCAGGCGCAGATCAACGTCTGGGCGACTGAAACCAGCCTGCCGCGCAAACACATTTCGCGCATCCTGTCGATGTCGATCGGCGAGAACCACGCTCCGGAGACCATTCGCGAATACACCGGTGAATGACATGCGAAGCCGGCAGCGTCCGCACAGGAACATGGTGAAATGGAATTATGCTCACATTGAGCATTGGTACAAGCAGTCTCCAGCCTTGTCCGTTGCAGGCGCAAGGTTGCCACGCTAAACCCTTTTCATGACCAAGACCGCTCCCGACACGCTTCGCATTGCCGTTGCCCAGTTGAATCCGACCGTCGGTGACATCGCCGGCAATCTCGCCAAGGCGCGCGAGGCGAGGGCGGATGCTGCCCGCCAGGGCGCAGACCTTGTCCTGTTCACGGAGCTCTTCATTTCCGGCTACCCGCCGGAGGATCTGGTGCTGAAACCGGCCTTTCTCGAAGCCTGTCTGAAGGCCATTGAAGGCTTGGCGCGCGACACCGCAGATGGTGGCCCTGGCATCATCATCGGATTTCCGCGGCAGGGCGAGAAGGGCAAGCACAATTCAGTGGCCGTACTCGACGGCGGCAAGATTCTCTCTACCCGCGACAAGGTTGACCTGCCTAACTATGGCGAGTTTGACGAGAAGCGTGTTTTCTCGGAGGGGTCGATTTCCGGTCCAACCAACTTCCGTGGAATTAGGATCGGCATCCCGATCTGTGAGGAGATCTGGAATGACCTCGGCGTATGCGAAACGCTGGCCGAGAGCGGAGCGGAGCTGCTCCTTGTACCGAACGGCTCGCCTTACTATCGCGGCAAGCTCGACGTGCGCCACCAGGTGGCGTTGCGACAGATCATCGAGAGTGGTCTTCCGCTTCTGTTCGCCAACCAGGTCGGCGGGCAGGATGAGCTCGTCTTCGATGGCGCGAGCTTTGCCTTCAACGCGGACAAGACGCTCGCCTTCCAGATGAGCCAGTTCGAAGAGACACTTGCCGTTACTGAATGGAAGCGTACCGCCGACGGCTGGGTGTGTGCCGAAGGGCCGATGTCGAAAATTCCCGAAAAGGAAGAGGCCGACTATCGCGCCTGCATGCTGGGGCTGCGCGACTACGTCAACAAGAACGGCTTCAAGAATGTGGTTCTGGGCCTTTCCGGCGGCATTGATTCGGCGATCTGCGCCGCCCTTGCCGTCGATGCTTTGGGCGAGGAAAGGCTGCGTGCGGTGATGATGCCCTACCGCTACACTTCCAAGGATTCCCTGAAGGACGCCGAGGACTGTGCGCGTGCGCTTGGCTGCCGCTATGACATCGTGCCGATCTTCGAGCCGGTCGAAGGATTCTCGCATGCGTTGACGCAACTCTTCGAGGGCACGAAGGAAGGTATCACCGAAGAGAACCTGCAGAGCCGTGCCCGCGGCACCATACTGATGGCGATCTCCAACAAGTTCGGCTCGATGGTCGTCACCACCGGCAACAAGTCGGAAATGTCGGTTGGCTATGCCACGCTTTACGGTGACATGAACGGTGGCTTCAACCCGATCAAGGACCTCTACAAGATGCAGGTCTACGCGCTCTCGCGCTGGCGTAACACGCATGTGCCGCCGGGCGCGTTGGGCCCTTCAGGGGAGGTCATTCCGAAGAACATCATCGACAAGGCACCGTCGGCTGAACTGCGCCCGAACCAGACCGACCAGGATTCGCTGCCGCCCTATCCGGTTCTCGATGACATCCTGGAGTGCCTTGTCGAGAATGAGATGGGGGTCGATGATATCGTCAAGCGCGGTCACGATCGCGCTACCGTCGAGCGCATCGAGCACCTTCTCTACATTGCCGAATACAAGCGTCGTCAGGCCGCTCCAGGCGTGAAGATCACCAAGAAGAACTTTGGCCGCGATCGCCGCTATCCGATCACCAATCGTTTTCGCGATCGGGCTTGATCGTGGCGGAAGTCGAGATTTCCTTCGACCCTGGGCGTATCGATTTCGCTGCGACATCCGAGGCGATCAAGCAGAGCTACTGGGGCGCGCAGCGCAGCGACGACATCCACCGCCGCGCCTTCGACAACTCACTCTGTGTTGCGGCTTTCATGGACGGCGAGCAGGTGGGATTTGCCCGCGTGATCACCGACTATGCCTGTTTCGCCTATCTGTGCGATGTCATCGTATGGCCGGATCGCCGCGGTGCCGGCATTGGCAAGAAGCTGATCCAGGCGCTGCTCGACCATCCGGATCTTGCCGCCGTGGGAGGCTGGAGCCTGCGTACCGCGGACGCGCATTCGCTCTATACCGGTTTCGGTTTCGAGGTTGCCAGCGATGGCAAGACGATGCATTTCAGGCGCCGCTGATTGCTGCCGCCCGTGATGCGAGTGTTGCAGCATAGCCTCACCGGTTGTGCCAAGGCAGTTTTGTGACAGCCGCGGGGTTGGCGCGGTAAAACGCCTCTCCTATAAGTCTCCATCCGCGATTCCCTGACCGGGAGGATACGAATGATGGCATTTGAAAAATCGATACGAGGTAACGAGGCCTAGGTCTTCGAGGCTGTTCCTGCGGGAACATGCCATCGCAGAATAGGCTTTGGAATGCCTCGACCGCCACCCTTTCGGGTCGGTCAGATCCATTTTCGCATCCGCATACACGACGGCCACGGGCCCTCAACGCGGTGTTTTCTTCGCTTTTTTTGGGATCAGGCACGATTGTGCCTGCAAACATCATGACTCGTTTCAAGATCGATTTGCGCGCTGGCGCATTCGGCAGCGTTCTTGGCTTCACCCTGGCGCACTGGCGGCGCCAGCCGTTCAGGGTGCTGTTCATCATGCTGATGATTTTGCTTTCGACGATGGCCGATGTGCTCACACCGCTCTATTCCGGCCGTCTCGTCGACGCCGTGGCATCGGGTGCCGCATCAAGTGACGAGGCATGGAATGCCGCCGTCACTGCATTCGCGGCATTGATCGGACTGGCATTGTCCTCGGTTATTTTCCGCAATTTCGGTTTCTACGGCATCGTGGAGCTGACGCTGAAGATGATGTCGGATATCTGCGCCGATGCTTTCCATCGCGTCCAGCGCTTCTCGACCGACTGGCACCCAATTCGTTTGCCGGCTCAACAGTCCGCAAAGTCACCCGCGGCATGTGGGCGCTCGACCTGTTGAACGACACGATCCTTGTCGCGTTGTTTCCCTCCGTCGTCATGCTTGTAGGCTCGACTGTGCTGCTCGGCTGGTACTGGCCAATGATGGGTCTTGTCGTTGCGATCGGCTCGCTTGTTTTCATCGCCGTCACGGCAATCCTGTCGCTCGCCTATGTCGCACCCGCTGCAAGGCTCGCCAATTCATGGGACACGCGGCTTGGCGGCTCGCTTGCGGATGCGGTCAGCTGCAATGCGGTTGTGAAAGGCTTCGGCGCGGAGACACGCGAAGAGCAGCGGCTGGCCGAGGTGGTCACCAAGTGGCATCACCGGACGGGGCGCACCTGGAACCGGGGCACGGTCAACGGCACCACGCAGGGCGTGATGTTGCTGATCCTGCGCGCTGCGGTGATTGGTGTCGTTCTGTTGTTGTGGCTGCGAGGGCAGGCAACCGCCGGCGATGTCGCCTTTGTGCTGACATCCTTCTTCGTGCTGCAGGGATATCTGCGCGACATCGGCATGCATATTCGCAACCTTCAGCGCTCGATCAACGACATGGAGGAACTGGTCGACTTTCAGGCGCAGCCGCTCGGTATAGAGGATGCGCCGGGAGCCGAGCCGGCCCATATCTCTGACGGCGGCATCGTGTTCGACCACGTCACCTTCCACTATGGCAACCATCGCGAGCCGCTTTACCGCGACTTCTCGGTGGCGATCGAGCCAGGTGAGCGTGTTGGCCTCGTCGGCCATTCGGGGTCGGGCAAGACGACCTTCGTCAAGCTGATCCAGAGGCTCTACGACATCAGCGGCGGCCGCATCGTTATTGATGGCGAAGACATCTCGCAGGTCACGCAATCGTCGCTGCGCCAGCAGATCGCTATCGTTCAGCAGGAACCGATCCTGTTCCATCGCTCGCTTGCTGAAAACATCGCCTATGCCAGGCCCGAAGCCACCCAGGCGGAGATTGAGGAAGCGGCACGCCTTGCCAGTGCGCATGACTTCATCACCCGGCTGCCGAAGGGCTACGGCACGCTGGTCGGCGAACGCGGTGTGAAGCTTTCAGGTGGTGAGCGTCAGCGTGTGGCGATCGCCCGTGCATTCCTGGCGGATGCACCGATCCTGATCCTCGACGAGGCGACCTCAAGTCTCGATTCGGAATCGGAGGTCCTGATCCAGCAGGCAATGGAAAGGCTGATGGTCGGGCGCACCACGCTGGTCATCGCACATCGGCTCTCCACCGTGAGGGCACTGGACCGCCTGCTGGTCTTTGATCGGGGCAAGATCGTCGAAGAAGGCTCGCATGAAGAGCTTATCCGGCTGAGCGGTGGCATCTACCGCCGGCTGTTCGAGCGACAGGCGCTTGAATTGACCAAGGGCCTGGTCTGATCCGGCAGTCCTTTGCAAATAAAGCGGGCCGCTTCGAAAGAGGCGGTCCGTTGCTTTTTTTGCTTGATCGGAATTGACCATATTTCCGACGGATCGAGGTTTTAAGGCCCGCCTTGCCAAGGTCCAACTCATCCGCTACGCCCCGTTCATGACAGTTACCGTCCGTTTTGCCCCATCTCCCACCGGCCGCATCCATATCGGCAACGCGCGCACCGCGCTTTTCAACTGGCTGTTTGCGCAAAAGCACAAGGGCCGCTTCATTCAGCGTTTTGACGATACCGATACGGTGCGCTCGAAACAGGAATACGCCGATTCCATCCTCTATGATCTGCATTGGCTGGGCATCTTCCCGGATGCCACAGACTATCAGTCGCGGCGCGTGCACATCTATGATGCCGCTGTTGAGCGACTGAAGCAGGCCGGGGTGCTTTATCCCTGCTTTGAAACGCCCGAGGAACTGGACCTGCGGCGCAAGATCCGGCGTACACGTGGCTTGCCGCCCGTCTATGGACGGGAGGCACTGACCTTGACCCCCAAGCAGCTCGCCGATCTCGAGGCCGACGGTCGTCGTCCGCACTGGCGTTTCCTGTTGCCGAACTTCAAGGGGGATCCACAGGAGCCGGAGCGCACGGATATCCATTGGAACGACCTCGTTCGTGGCGAGGAGACCGTCGATCTGGCCTCCGTGTCGGATCCGGTTCTGGTGCGCGAGGATGGTACTTATCTCTACACGCTGCCGTCAGTGGTCGACGACATCGAGATGGGCGTCAGCCATGTCATCCGTGGCGATGATCATGTCACCAATACCGGTGTGCAGATTGCCTTGTTCAAGGCATTGGGAGCTGAGGTGCCGGTATTTGGCCACCACAATCTCTTGACCACGACAACGGGTGAGGGGCTTTCGAAACGCACCGGCTCGCTCTCGATCGAAGGGCTGCGTTCAGACGGTATCGAGCCGATGGCGGTCGCTTCCCTCGCCGTCCTGATCGGCACCTCGGAAAATGTCCAGCCGATGCAGAACATGAGCGAACTGGCAGCCCATTTCGACCCTGCCGCGACATCCAAATCCGCCGCCAAGTTCGACCCGGAAGAGTTGGTCGTGCTGAACCGTGGTCTGATGCATACGCTTTCCTTCGCAGACGCGCGTGACCGCCTTGCGGTGCTTGGCGTATCCGGCGATCAGGCTGAACAGTTCTGGAACATCGTGCGCGGCAATCTCGACCGTTTGAGTGATGCGGTTTCCTGGTGGCGTATCGTTCAGGACGGTCCGCTCGACAAACCTGAATTCGAACCCGAAGAGCTGCAGTTCGTGCGCGAAGCGTTCGATCTCTTGCCGGAAGAGCCCTGGACGGCAACGGTGTGGAAGGACTGGACCGCTCGGGTCAAGGATGCAAGCGGACGCAAGGGCAAGGCGTTGTTCCTGCCGCTCAGACTGGCGCTTACCGGACTTGTTTCAGGGCCGGAGCTTGCAGATCTATTGCCGCTTCTGGGTCGGGAAGGAACGTTGGCCCGACGACCCTGATCTTGCGCTGTTCCGGTGGCAAAACCGAAACCGGAGAGACGTCGGGTTTCTTCACCATCTGTTTCATGATCGCGGTGTCGAACCCTCCCGCCGCATTGGCGAGCGTCTCGGGATCATCGGCGGGATCTGGCTTGTCTGTCGGTGTCGGCAGGAAGCGGCTGCCGGAACCGGCATTGGCTTCGGGCTGCGCGATCGGCGGGTTGCCGGCGATGATCTTGAAATTCTGCGCTGCGTTGCAGCCGCAACCTTGCGGCAGCGGTTGATCGGGACGCTTGTAGAGAAAAGCCGACGGAAGTTCAGAATAGGGGCGTCCGGTTCGTGACGACGTCATCGCCGCGGGGTCGCCTGTCATGCCACGCGAATAGAAAACCTGCATTTCCGTGCCGGGGCAGCCCGCGTTGCAACGGTTCTGGTCGCGCTGGAAGTCGCTGACAGTGGCGGCATTCGACATCGGGAAGAAGTAGCCATCGCAGGTGCGCACACACATGGTGCGGAATTGGCCGGATGGCGACGGGACGAAGGCTGCACCGAGCGCTGCCTCTTCTGGTTCGGCTTCCTGCCCACCGTCCGGTTCGTCTGCCTGAACGCGCTTTTGTTCCACCGCCTTGCCGTCGCAGTCGTTGCTTTCAAGCGCCGCCAGCAGGCGGCTTCGATCGCGACGCGGTGAGCCATTTCCCATTTGCGCACGCTTGCGCTGCAGCTTGTCGAGATTGGCGTTCATCCGGTCGATAGCCGTGTTGAGCGCCGCGCATTGGCTGACACTGCCTCCGAACAACGAAAAACCGCAGCCGGCGTCGCGCGCCTGGGCGCGTGCCTTGGCCAGTTCATTGTTCTGGCGGGCGATGGCACCGTCATAACGGCGCTGCTGGCCGGCACCTCCGCCTTTTTGCACGGAAGCGAGCTCCGCTCGCAGCTGACGGCAGACACGAGAGGCCGCCTCGGCGCTTGTCTGGGAACAAAAGACCAGCGCGATGACGCAAAGCAGCGTCCATGCAAGCGCCTGTCTTCGATTCGCCCCGGTCATCACCCGCATTGCCCGCCTGTGTCGGGCAATGAAAATAAGGCGGGCCGGTTAAGCTTCTCTTGAGCCGGTCAGCCACGCGGCGCATGAAGCGCCGCCTGTGCCTTGTGTGATGCCTCGACGACGGCCAATGCGGTCATGTTGACGACGCCGCGCGAGGTCACCGAAGGCGTCAGGATGTGTGCCGGCATATCGGTGCCGAGCAGGATCGGGCCGACATGCAGCGCATCCAGCATTGTCCGAAGTGCCGTCAATGTGATGTTGGCGGCATCGAGGCTGGGAAATACCAGCAGGTTGGCTTCGCCCTTCAGCCGCGAGTGTGGATAGACGCGCTGACGCAGGTGCTCGGACAAAGCCGAATCCGCATGCATTTCACCGTCGCATTCCAGTTCCGGCGCGATACGCGCCAGGATTTCGGCAGCCTTGCGCATCTTCAGAGCGCTTGGCGCATCGCGCGAGCCGAAATCCGACAGCGAGAGCAGTGCCGCCTTCGGCTCGATGCCGAAGCGGCGGATTTCCTCGGCGGCCAGGATGGTCATCTCGGCAATCTCTTCGGCGCTTGGATCGATCGAGACATAGGTGTCGGTGAGGAACAGGACGCCGCGCTGCGAAATCAGCATCGAAAGCGTTGAAAGGTCATGATCGGTGATGCCTGGGCGTGGTCCGATGATCAACGTGACGTTGCGCAGATGACGTGCGAAACGACCTTCGAGACCGCAGATCATGGCATCCGCATCACCGCGTTTCACCGCAAGGGCAGCAATCACCGTATTGTCGGTGCGCACCATGGTGCGGGCAGCCTCCGGGGTGACGCCGCGTCGGCCGCCCAGCTCGATCAGGAGGTCGACATAATGGCGGTAGCGCGGGTCTTCCTCGGGATTGATCAGACCGAAGTCGACGCCGGGCTTGATGCGCAGGCCATAGCGTTTGAGACGAACCTCGATCACATGCGGACGGCCGATCAGGATCGGCTCGGCGATACCTTCCTCGAGTACCACCTGGGCTGCCCGCAGCACCCGCTCGTCCTCGCCATCGGCATAGATGACACGCTTGGCGCTTGAGCTTCGGGCGGTCGAAAACACCGGCTTCATGACAAGGCCGGAGCGGAAGACGAAGCGGTTCAGCTTGTCGAGATACACGGCCATATCCGCGATCGGACGTGTGGCGACGCCAGTATCGCAGGCTGCCTTTGCCACCGCTGGCGCGATGCGCAGGATGAGACGCGGATCGAATGGTGATGGGATCAGGAAATCCGGCCCAAAGATCGGCGTTTCGCCGGAATAGGCGCGCGCTGCGACGTCCGAAGGCTCCTCGCGTGCAAGTGCTGCGATCGCGCGCACCGCAGCCATCTTCATTTCTTCATTGATGGCGCTTGCGCCGCAATCCAGCGCGCCGCGGAAGATGTAGGGAAAACAGATGACGTTGTTGACCTGGTTCGGGAAATCCGAGCGTCCGGTACAGATCATGGCGTCTGGGCGGGCAGCCCGCGCGACTTCCGGCATGATTTCGGGCGTTGGATTGGCCAGTGCCAGGATCAGCGGTTTCTCGGCCATTCCCTGAAGCAGTTCGGGCTTGAGCACACCGGCGGCAGACAGGCCGAGGAAAACATCGGCACCCGGAATGACATCGGCCAGCGTCCGCGCTTCGGTGTCCTTGACGTACGGATCCTTCCAGCGATCCATCTCCTCGGCGCGGCCTTTGTAGGCAACGCCAAAACGGTCGGTGACCCAGATATTCTCGATGCTGGCACCGAGCGAAACGAGCAGGTTGAGGCAGGCAAGCGCCGCCGCGCCGGCTCCCGACGTCACGATCTTGACGTCCTCGATCTTCTTCCCGGCCAGCTCCAGCCCGTTAAGCACGGCAGCTGCGACGATAATGGCGGTGCCGTGCTGATCATCGTGGAATACCGGAATGCCCATGCGGGCCTTCAACTGCTCCTCGACTTCGAAGCATTCGGGTGCCTTGATATCCTCCAGATTGATGCCACCGAAGGTCGGCTCCAGTGCCGCGACCGTCTCGACCATGCGGTTGATCTCAGGTGCCTCGATTTCGATGTCGAAGACGTCGATGCCGGCGAATTTCTTGAATAGGACCGCTTTGCCCTCCATGACCGGCTTGGAGGCCAGTGGGCCGATATTGCCAAGGCCGAGCACGGCCGAGCCGTTCGAGATCACGGCGACCAGATTGGCACGCGCCGTGTAGTCGGCGGCAGTCGCCGGATCATCCTTGATGGCAAGGCATGGCGCAGCGACACCCGGAGAATAGGCGAGCGCAAGGTCGCGCTGGTTGCCAAGCGGCTTGGTCGCCTGGATCTCAAGCTTTCCGGGGATGGGATGTTTGTGGAAGAAGAGCGCGGCCTCATCCAGATCCGAACGTGCCGTCTTGCTCTTGTCGCCTGCCATGCTTCCCAGCCTCCTGTTGCGTCACCCCTTTTAGCATGTGCCGATGTTTTTTCGAGACGCGATGTAACGCATCTCCGCGTTTTTCAAGCCGACGAAAAACAAAAGTATATCAAAGCATTGTCGGCAGAAATTGCGAGCAGGCCCGCAACTTTCCCTGGCTAGAAGGCGCTGACGTAAAGCCCGCCATCGACCGGAATGTTCTGCCCGGTCAGATATCCCGCATGGACCGAGCACAGGAAAGCGCAAATCTGGCCGAACTCGTCCGGCGTTCCCAGTCGCTTGGCAGGGATGTCGGCGGCAAGACGCGCCCTGCGCTCCTTGGCGGCGTCCGCCGTCTCGATCGAGCCAGGTTCGTGTGGCCCGCGCAGGCGGTCGGTATCCAGCTTGCCGGGCAGCATGTTGTTGATGGTGACATTGCGGTCGATGACCGTGCGGGCAACGCCGGCAAGAAAGGACGTCAGTCCAGCCCTTGCGCCGGAAGACAGATCGAGACCGGGAATCGGGACATAGACCGAGAGCGAAGTGATGTTGACGATGCGCCCGAAGCCGCGGGCCGCCATGCCGTCAATGACGGCCTTCACCAGCTCGATTGGCGTGACCATGTTGTTGGTGACGCCTTCCAGGATCTTTTCGCGATCCAGTTCGCGGAAGTCGCGATAGGGTGGCCCGCCATTGTTGTTGACCAGGATGTCCGGATCCGGACAGGCAGCGATCAAGGCCTTCTGGATCTCGGGTTTCGACACATCGCCGACCACTTCGACGACGCGAACGCCGAACCGTTCGCGGATTTCCGCCGCGGTTTTCGCCAGGAGCACGGGATCGCGGCCATTGACCACGAGATCGCACCCGGCTTCGGCCAGCGCCATCGCGCACCCGCGCCCCAGTCCCTTGCTCGATGCGCAAACGATCGCCTTCTTGCCGCGAATGCCGAGATCCATGTCCGAAACCTCCGATTGGTTGCGCAAGGCTAGCGAAAGGACTGGCCTAATCGCAACCGTCATACGGTTGTTGCATGAATCGAGGCATAGCCAGCGCGAAAGGTGAGATCGCGATGTCCAGCGCCAAACCACGCATGTTCCGCTCCATCTTCATCTCGGATGTGCATCTGGGATCGAAGGCGGCCAAGGCCGAGTTTCTGATCGACTTCCTGCGTCATCACGATGCCGATACGATCTTCCTTGTCGGCGACATCGTGGACGGGTGGCGGCTGCGTCGCAGCTGGCATTGGCCCCAGGCCCACAACGACGTGGTACAGAAACTGCTGCGCAAGGCACGCAAAGGCAGTTCAATCACCTATATCGCCGGCAATCACGACGAGTTCGCCCGCCAGTTCCAGGGCGTGCATTTTGGCGGCATCGTGGTGGCCGACCGCGCCATCCATGAAACGGCCGATGGCCGCCGCATGCTGGTCATCCATGGCGACCAGTTCGATACGGTCGTGCACAATGCGCGCTGGCTCGCTTATTTCGGTGACTATGCCTATGACGCGGCCATGCTGATCAATCGCGGTGTCAGCCGCTTCCGCAAGGTCTTCGGCATGCCGTATTGGTCGTTCTCGTCCTGGGCCAAGGTCAAGGTGAAGAAAGCCGTGAACTTCATCGGCTCCTTTCAGAATGTGCTTACCGAAGAAGCGCGACGGTCGGAGGTCGATGGTGTGATCTGCGGGCACATCCACCACGCAGCAATCGAAACCGTCGACAGCGTCCAGTACATCAACACCGGCGACTGGGTGGAAAGCTGCACGGCCGTGGTCGAGCATTTCGATGGCCGTTTCGAGATCCTGCATTGGGCGCATGTCATGCCCGAAGCGCCATCGGCGGAACCGGTACTGGTGCCGGTGACATTTGATGTCTTGCCGACCAAGGTCCGGGCGGCGGAAGCGGCTTGACGATTGCCGAGGCCCGCAAGTCTCCGTGCCCTGTAATATTTGACATAAATCGATTAGGCCAACCAGTTTCTGGCGACTGGCAGGCATGATAGAGCAGGGCTGTTGACCGGCCATTTTGCCGGCAGCAGTTGCCGATTGCCTTTTTTGATGTCCCTGCCACCGCTTTCGCCTGAACAGCAGATCAAGCCGCGCAACTATGAACTGCGCATGGCGCTGGTTTTCTTCACCGTTCTGGTGCCGAGCGGCATCTACCTGCCTTATTTCCCGCTCTGGCTGGAGGCACACGGTTTCAGCCCGGAAAAGATTGCCGTCATTCTGTCCGCACCCATGTTCCTGCGTGTGGCGACGACCCCACTGTTCACCTCCCTGGCCGACAAGGCGAATGACCGTGTACACGTCTATCTGGCGCTCGCTGTCGCCTCGGTGATCGTTTCTGCAGGTTACTTCCTGCCGCCGGGCTATCTTACCGTGCTGGCGGTTTCACTGGTTCTGGCCGTTGTCTGGACACCGCACTCGCCGATTGCCGATTCGCTGGCGCTATCGGGCGTGCGCCGCTTCGGCGCCAATTATCCGCGCATGCGAATCTGGGGATCGATTTCCTATCTCTGTGCCAATCTCGTTGGCGGTTTCATCCTGACCTCGACCGGGGCAGGCGCGGTGCCGATCATGTTGTTCGTGTCGTTCCTGGCGATCGTCGCCATCGGCTTGATGGCTCCCCGCATGGGAAGGCCGAGACGCGCCTCGCCGCTCTCTGCGACCGACCTTCAGCAGGCGGTGCCCAGCTTGCGCAATCGCTACTTCCTTTATTTTGCCACCGGCGCCGGTGTCCTTGTCGGCAGCCATGGCTTTCTCTACGGATTTTCTTCCATCTACTGGAAATCGTTGGGAATAAGCGATTCCGTCGTGGGTTTTCTGTGGGCCTTCGGCGTGGTTTGCGAAGTCGGCATGTTCATGGCCTTCAACCGGCTGTTCAGCCACGTTCCGGTCGTTCGCGTGATGATGTTGGCCGCCGGCGGCGCCATCGTGCGATGGATCGCATTTCCGCTGATCTGGCCTCTCGGTCTCGGCGTGGCTGGCTTCTTCGGCCTGCAGGCGCTGCACGCCATTTCGACCGCGCTGGTGTTGATCGGCCTGCAGAAGATGATCGGCGAAACAGTTGCTGAGGAACGCACCGGCGCTGCTCAGGGGATTGCTTTTTTTGCCAACGGCTTCGCCATGGCCGCTGTCACGCTGGCTTCCGGCCCGCTTTACCAGAGCTTCGGGGTTGATGGGTTCTATGCCATGGTGCCGGTGGCGGCGCTGGGCCTCGCGCTCATCCTGCTGGCGGCGCGCTCAGCCCCACAACGCACCATCAGGCGGTGAAACCAGCGACCCTTGATAGGCAAGGCCAGGTTCCCGATCGCGTGACAGCAACAGGGGGCCGTCGAGGTCGACATAGTCGGCGCCTTGCGCCAGGAGTATCGCCGGCGCCATGGCAAGCGACGTGCCCACCATGCAGCCGACCATGACACCAAGACCAGCCTCCCGGGCACGGTCGCGCAGCTTGATCGCCTCGGTCAGGCCGCCGGCCTTGTCGAGCTTGATGTTCACGGCGTCATAGAGGCCGACCAGCGCCTCGATGTCCTCGGCAGCATGCACGCTCTCGTCGGCACAGATCGGAATTGGACGGGAAATGTGCCTCAGCTTGCCGTCACGACCGGCGGGCAAAGGCTGTTCGATCAGCGCGACACCAAGAGCCGCCGCGGCAGCGATGTTCTCCGCGACATTGTCATCGGTCCAGCCTTCATTGGCATCCAGGATCAGCCTGCTCCCGGGGGCTGCGTCTCGAACGGCACGAATACGCGTGGCATCATTCTCACCGCCGAGCTTGACCTTGAGCAGCGGCCGAGCCGCGTTGGCGCGGGCTTGCGCAGCCATCGCCTCGGGCTCTGCAAGCGACAGGGTGTATGCGGTTTCGAGTGCTACGGGGGAGATTCGAAGCATCCGGGCAACCGTCGTCCCTGTGATCTTGGCTTCGAGATCCCACAAGGCACAGTCGACCGCATTGCGGGCCGCTCCGGCTGACATCGCGGTTTGTAACCGGGTGCGGTCCAGGCCGGACTCCAGCGCGGCGCGCATCGCTTCGATCGCTGCCATGACGCCTTCGTTGGTTTCGCCATAACGCCTATAGGGTACGCATTCGCCGCGTCCGGTGTGATTGCCGTCGCGGATGGTGCAGGTAATGACCTCGGCTTCCGTCTTGGAACCGCGTGCGATGGTGAAGACGCCGGCGATCGGAAAACGTTCGGCATCGACCGAAATGACACGCACCATTTTTTTCTGCTCCGGTAATACTGGCGTAATGCCGCCGGTAAATCGACAGGCCTGTCCCGTCGAGATAAACAGGATGGCATGTTGACGATCCGCAAACGCGACGCAAGCGACAACGCCGCCACGGCGAGCCTTGAGCCGCGCGTCGTCGTCAGCGAGAGCGATGGAACGCTTGGCTGCGCCTTTCACGGCAACTGGACGACACGCCGCGTCGCACAAGTTGACGCCGATATGCGTCAACTGGAAAAACGAAATGATTTCAAATCGGTGTCGCTTGATTTCTCAAGTATAGCACGCATGGATACGGCCGGCGCCTGGTTGATCGCGCGGCTGATCAATGCCTATGAGAAGCGTGGCGCGCAGATCGAGCAGGTCGGGCAGAATGAGACGGTCAAGACGCTGATCGACGCTGTCTTCGAAGCTGTCAGCAGGGCCGAACTCGGCAAGGCGATTCCCCAGCCGAACATCGTTGTTCGTGCTCTGGAGTTGATCGGGCGTCGTGTCTGCGAGGCCGGAGACGACTTCCTGGCCGGAATGAACATTTTGGGCGCCACGATCCGGGGCGCTCAGATGAAGCTTGGGCGCGGTCATGCGGTCAATCCGGCGGCGATCTTCAACCAGCTGGATCGCATGGGCGTGGGCGCGGTGCCCGTCGTGCTTTTGATGTCGACCATCGTCGGTGCCATCGTGGCGCAGCAGGGCGCATATCAGTTGCGTTACTTCGGTGCCGACATCTTCGTGGTCGATCTGGTTGGCGTTCTGGTGCTGCGCGAGCTCGGCGTGCTGATGACGGCAATCATGATTGCCGGCCGTTCTGGCAGCGCGATCACCGCCGAGATCGGTTCCATGAAGATGCGCGAGGAAGTCGACGCGCTGAAGGTCATCGGCCTCAATCCGATCGGCGTACTGGTATTTCCACGTCTCGTCGCCCTGGTCATAGGCCTGCCGTGTCTCACCGTGCTGGCCAATTTTGCGGCCCTTGGCGGTGGTATCTTCGCGGCCTGGGCCTATTCCGACATTCCCCCGGCGGCCTTCATCGACCGGCTCAAGGTCGCCATCGATCTCAGCACGATCTTCGCCGGCCTGATCAAGGCGCCGTTCATGGCCATCATCATCGGCACCATCGCCTCAGTGGAAGGGCTGAAAGTCGGCGGAAGCGCCGAATCGCTTGGACTGCATGTCACCCAGTCGGTGGTGAAATCCATCTTCGTCGTCATCATCCTGGATGGGCTCTTTGCCCTTTTCTATGCGTCGATCAGTTTCTGACATGGCAATCGTCGAACAACACGCCGAACATACCAACGACGAGCACGACGACGTCGTGCTGTCGGCGAGCGGCATCAAGGTGGCGTTTGGCGAGACAGTCATCCTCGACGATCTGTCGCTGGATATCCGACGCGGAGAGATCCTCGGTTTCGTCGGGGCTTCGGGTGCCGGCAAGTCCGTTTTGCTGCGCACCGTGCTCGGCCTGGTGAAGAAGCAGGCCGGCACGATCAGGCTGTTCGGCGTCGATGTCGATAACGCCAGCGATGCAGAGCGGCTGCGCATCGACATGAGGCTTGGTGTGCTGTTCCAGCAGGGGGCGCTGTTTTCGGCGCTTACGGTGATGGAGAATGTCCAGGTGCCGATGCGCGAATATCTGGATCTGCCGCGAAAGCTGATGGACGAACTGGCCATGCTCAAGATCGAGCTGGTCGGCTTGCCGCCCGATGCCGCGCGCAAGTACCCTTCGGAACTTTCCGGCGGCATGATCAAGCGTGCCGCCCTTGCGCGCGCCCTGGCTCTGGATCCGGAGATCGTGTTCCTCGACGAGCCGACTTCCGGTCTCGACCCGATCAGCGCGGCCGAGTTCGACGAGCTGGTGGTCAAGCTGCGCGATACGATGGATCTGACGGTCTACATGGTGACGCACGATCTTGATTCGCTTTTCACTGCCTGCGACCGCATCGCGGTTCTCGGCAAGAAGCGAGTGCTGGTGCAAGGCACCGTCGAGGACATGCTGAAGAGCGAAGAACCCTGGGTGAAGTCCTATTTCCGCGGAAAACGAGCACGGCAGCTTGATCTTGCAACGCGCGCGCAGCCATAAGTGAAGCAATGGAAACCAGAGCCAACTACGTCATTGTCGGCATTTTTACGCTGGTGGCGATCCTGGCAGCGTTCGGATTCGTCTATTGGACCGCGAACATAGGCGACCGCGGCGAGACGACCACCCTGCGCGTGCGCATCCCTGGTTCGGCCTCGGGCCTGGGCCGCGGCAGTTTCGTGCTGTTCAACGGTGTCAAGGTTGGCGACGTGCGCCGCGTCTATATCGACGTGGATGATCCAACCATCGCGGTGGCCGATACCGAGATCGACCGCATGACACCGATTACGCAGTCGACACAGGCAGACATCGGCCTTGCCGGGCTGACCGGGCAGGCGAATATCGAGCTGACGGGTGCCAATCCAAAGGAACCGAAACTTCTCGATGAAGCGGAAAAGGACGGGCGTGTGGCGGTGATCATCGCCAAGCCCTCTGCCGTGACCAATCTTTTGCAAACCGCGCAGGACATCGCTACCCGCGCCGACAAGGTGCTGTCCGAGTTCGAAGGTTTCGCCAAGGACGTGCGTGGACCGCTGACGCAGACGGCGCAGAACGCCGCAAAATTCTCCGATGCCCTGGCAAAGAATTCCGATGGCATCGACAAGTTCCTGTCCAGCGTCAGCGCGCTTTCGACGGAACTGCAGGGCGTTTCAGGCAAGCTCGATGGGGCGCTGAAGGCCGCGGAAGGTCTGCTCAACTCGGTCGACCGCGACAAGGTCAGGAACATCGTCGCCAATGTCGACGAATTCACCCGCAATCTGAGCAAGACCAGCGACCAGTTCGATTCCACCATTGCCGAAGTCAAGCAGGCGGTGGGTTCAATCAATGATTTCGCCGCGAAGACGCAGGTGACGCTCGACAAGGTGAATGGCGTTCTCGACAGCGTTGATCCGGCCGATGTGCGTACCGCTCTGGCCAACATCAAGGATGCCAGCGTCAATGCAGGCAAGGCCTCGGCAGACATTGCCAAGGTGACCGAGAAGGTCTCCGCTCGCTCCGATGACATTCAGCAGACCATCAAGGACGCGCAGCAGCTGGCACAGCGCCTGAACAACGCCTCGGTGCGCATCGATGGCATCCTGGCCAAGGTCGATGGCATGCTCGGTTCCGGCGACACCAAGGGTCTGGTGGCGCAGGCCAGCGAGACGCTGAAGTCGTTCAAGCAGGTGGCTGACACCCTGAACAAGCATGTTGGGGTCATCTCCGACAACCTGCAGCGCTTCTCGGGTCAGGGGCTGCAGAATGTGGAAGCCCTGGTTGGAGACACCAGGCGCTCGGTCAACCGCATCGAAGAGGCGGTTTCCGACTTCCAGCGCAATCCGCAACGTATCCTTTCGGGTGGCGATGGTGAGGTGCGTCAGTATGATGGAAGGGTACGGCGTTGACGGCGCGGTACGGTTGCATTGATAAATCCCGGCCGGAAAGGGACCGCGAGCAATTTCAGGAAAAGTGCATAGCGGTTTTCCGTCCTGAATTGCGTAGGAACAAAGGTTGGGAGCGTTTTCGCATTTCCGTGAAAAACGGAAATGCTCCAGTGGCCGTGTTCAGTGGGGACGTCGCGTGAAGTCGATCCGAGTGCATGCGGGCGCGTTGCTGCTCGCAACTATCCTTGCGGGATGCGCGGCACTGCCGGGCGGTGGTCCCGCGCCTCTGGACACTTTCGATCTGTCGACACCGAGCGTGCAGACCGGAGGGCAAAGCAAGCGCCAGATCCTCGTCACGCAGCCGGTGGCACTGAAGGCACTGGACAGCCAGAACATCGTCATCAAGACCGGCCAGCGCTCGATCCAGTATCTCAAGGGCGCGCAGTGGGCCGACAGGCTGCCGGTCATCGTGCAGGCAAGGCTGGCTGAAGCATTCCAGCGTACCGGTCGGTTTGCGGGAGTCGGCCGGCCGGGCGAAGGACTGGCGATCGATTATCAGGTCATTACCGAAGTCCGGGCCTTCGAAGTGCGCGCCGAGAAAGGCGAGCAGGCACATGTCGAACTCTATGTGCGCATCTTGAACGACCGCAACGGGGAAGTGCGCGCCTCGCGCAGCTTCCAGGCCAGTGCGCCAGTCACCGGCGGCGGTGGTAACTCGGCCTATGTAGCCGCACTCGATCGCGCTTTCGGGCAGGCGGTCAGCGAGATCGTACGCTGGTCGGATTCGACGATCTAGGCTTCGAGTTCTCAAGGTTCCGGTCATCACCGCTGTTTTGCGGCAATTTGGCACCTGCTTTCAGGCAGCGCTGCATTGTAGTCTCGCGGGCGGGGCGGGCTTCAGCATTTCAGGGTGAACCATGAAATTCCTACCGACCGCCGTGGTCATCTCGGCATTGCTCTTGTCTGACGGCGCGGCCTTTGCTGCACCGACTGCGACCTTGAACGGCGTGTTGATGCAGCCGGCAGGTATCGAAGACACTTTCATTGGCAGCAAACAGGCACCCGCCACCCTCATTGTCTATTCCTCACCGACCTGCGGCCACTGTGTGGATTTTGAGAAGAAAGTGCTTCCCGACCTCGAACGGAACTATGTTCAGACCGGCAAGTTGAAGATTTCGATACGCCCCTTTGTTCGCAACGTGGTCGACGCTGCAATTTTCCTGATAGCCGAGCAGGCGGGTCAGGAGCGTTACCGCAAGACACTTGCAGCTTTCACCGATCGCTACGAAGAAATCGTTGCCGCGACGGAACGCAAGGGCGTGATGAGCGAAATCGCGGCTTCCCAGGGCATCGATCAGCCGCATTTCGAGCAAGCTCTCAAGAACGAAGCCCATCTTCGCAAGCTCGAAAATCTTCGAGATCAGGCGATGCAGCAGTTGGAGATAAGAGGGACGCCGACATTCTTTTTGAACGGCGAGCGTCTGGCCTACGACGGGACAGTCGCCTCATTCGACAAGGCGCTGACGCCCAACTAGCATTCTTTGATCGGTCGCAAACGAAAAAGGCGGGAGTTGAACTCCCGCCTTTTTCTGTTGTGCCCAACCTTAGAGCGTTTCTGTTTTTCACGGAAATGCGGAAACGCTCTAAGCAACGCCAAGTGATTCCACTTGGCTACAAAATGCCCTACCGCAGGCGACCGCTGGCATGAGCCAGCATGGTGTAGACCTTGCCGGTGTCCGAGGTGAGGTAGGTCTGCGAGATCATGTTGTCGCGATCGTTGCGCGAAACGTCCTTGAGCAACTTCTCGAAGTCGTCGCAGTAGCGGTCGACAGCGGCGCGGAACTCGGCCTCCGACTGGTACTTGCGGCGGATGTCGTCGAAGGTCTGCTGGCCTTTCAACGTATAGAGGCGGCGGGTGAACACGTCGCGCTCGCCGCGCCGGTAGCGGTTCCACAGTTCGATCGAAGCATCGTGGTCGATGGCTCGGGCAATGTCGACCGAAAGGGAGTTCAGCGACTCCACGACGTGGAGCGGAGAACGCTGCACCGGCGTGGCACGTGGCTGCAATGGAGCAGGCCGCGCGCCATCTTCTTCCGATGCGCCGGTCAGCAAGTCGCGGACCCAGCCGCCCTGCGGCGTGCGGGCACCGGCATCACCACGCGGCCTGAGCGCCGTCTCGCCGGCGTCCAGCGTGCCGCGCAGGCCTGCCGGCGCAGCCGGTGCTTCAGGCGCGCGACGCTGTGGTTCCACAGGACGCCGAGCTTGCGGTTCAGTCGGACGCGGAGCCGGTGTCGGAGCAGGGCGCAGGTTGCGCGGTTCAGCGACGTCGACCGTGCGGCCCGACTTGGCGACGATGTCCGACAGCTCCTTGAGCGCATTGATCTGCTCGGAAACCGCACGGCGGATAGCCGTGGTCGATTCCTTTGCTTCTTCAGGCATCTCGATGACACCCTTGCGCAGTTCGGCGCGGGTCAGGTCCAGCTCGCTCTTGATCGAGCCGGCGGTGCGGCGCATCTCTTCGGTGGCGTCGGAGAACCGCTTGGTGGCGGACTCGACCACTTCCGAAATAGCGACACGGATCTTGTCGGCCGATTCCAGGGTCCTGCCTTCGGCGCTTTGCAGCGTCTGGCTGACCAGGGTCTCGAAGGAACGCATGACCTTCTCGAGGTCTTCCGACTTCTTGACCAGGCCGACAGCGAGATCGTCGAGTGACGACTGGCGGGCCAGGGTGTGCTCCAGATTGCTCTGCGCGGAACCAAGCAGATCCGAGGCACTGGCAAGCAGGCGGCTGTGCTCGTCGAAGCGGGTGGCGATGGAAGCCACTTCGCGCAGCGTCGCCGAGGACAATTCGGTCAGCCTGGTCGTGTTGGAATCGACCAGACGAGCCGAGCTGGCGAAGGTCTGCGAGGCCTTCTCGGTGGTCGCGGCGAAGCTCTGCGTCGAGCCGGCGAGACGGGTTTCGACCTCGCCGAGGTTTTCCGAAGCCTTGGCGATCAGCGTGTTGAGCTGATCGGCCGAGTTCGTCATGCGGCCGATGAGATCGGAAACATTGTCCGCAAGCGACGAACGGGCGCCGTCGACAGCGGCAAGCGTTTCGGCGGTGCGGCTTGCCAGCGCGTCGGCAAGCACCGCGTTTTCGCGGCGCAGCGTTGCGGTGGCCCGCTCTGTAGCTTCCTCCATGCTCTTCTGCAACTCGATGCCGCCTTCCGAGAACTTGTCGACCAGCGGGCGGGCCGTCTCGTCGAGGATCTTGGAAAGCTCTGCAGAACGAGCCGCCAGCATCGAGTTGAGTTCGCGTGTGTTGGCGCCGATGGTCTTGGCCGCTTCATTCGTGCTTTGACCGATATGCTGGCCAACCGCGGCGAAGGTTTCGGCGATGACATTGGCGCGCGAAGCCAGCTGGCCTTCGGCCTGCGTGATCTGCTGTTCGAGCTTCTGGCCCATCGCGTCCGCCGAAGCCGCAAAGCGGCTCTCGACACTGGTGATCTGGCCTTCGACGCGTGTCGCGGCGGCAGCTGCGCTGGATGCCAGCCGCTGGTCGGCGCTGGTCAAGGCACGTTCGATCTCGACGGCATGGCCGGCGAGTTCTTCACCGGTCATGCGGGCGCGGTCAGCAACACGGCGCTCGGTATCCTCGAACGCCCCGACGATCTGGTCGGCATGGCTGCCGATTGCCGAAGCGCTGTCTGAAATACGCGACACCATGCGGCTGTCGGCGTCGTCGAAGACACGGCTGATCTCTGCGGCACGAGCCGTCAGGGCGTCCGAGCCCTCCGCGATGCGCACGGCCAGCTGCTGTTCGACCGTTTCGAACACCCGGCCGAGGTCGGTAGCACGAGCTGCGAGCGCGTCGGCGGATTCGCTGATGCGAGCACCCATGCGCTGGTCGGCATCTTCGAAGTTGCGCAGGATATCGCCTGCACGGGAAGCCAGGGTCTGCGCCGTCTCGACGGCGCGAGCGACCAGTTTCTGGTCCGCACTCTCGAAGGTCTGGGCGATGTCTTCGGCACGAGCGAGCAGGGCGGCCGAGGTCTGTTCAGCGCGCTCGGCGATCTTGCGGTCGGCATCGGTAAAGGCAATGCCGGCTTGTTCGTGCAGCGTGTTGGTGACTTCCAGGACCTTTTCACGCAACTGGCCGGCAACATAGAGTGCGCTCTTTTCCAGCGCTCCGCGAATGTTGTCGACACCTGCGTTGAGCGCGCGTTCCATAGTGCTGGAACGCTCCTCGATGACGCCGGTCTGGCGCGCGAAGGCCTGCTCGACCTTGTCGATATCGGCTGCAATGGCATCCGAGATGCTCGAGGAGGAGGTCGCGATCTGGTCGATGTGTCCTGCCAGTGCGCGGTCGATGTCGCGGCGGGCGTCGACCAGCTTGGCGAGATCTTCCTCCAGGGCCCGGGTAAGTGCCGAGCGGTCGGCCGACAGGCGGTCGTTGTGGCCCGAAATCAGGCCCTGAACGTGTTCCAGGCTGCCTTCCAGAGCCTGCGCAAAGTCGGCGCGGTTGTCGGCCAGGCGCTGGGCGTGGCCACCAAGTGCGCCGTCGATTGCGGCAAGATCGGTTTCCAGTGCACGCGTCAAGAGATCGCGGCCTTCGGCCAGCTTGCCGACATGGCCGGCGATCACGGCGTCAATGCCGCCGCGGCTTTCGTTGAGCTTGGCAAGGTCGGCGTCCAGGGCACGGCGAAGGATATCGCGGCCTTCAGCGAGCTTCTCGACCTGACCGGCGACAAGCCCGTCGATGGACGAGCGGCTCTCAGCCAGCTTGGCGAGGTCGTCTTCCAGCGCCGAGGTGAGCATCGAACGATCAGCGGCAAGCCGCTGGCTGTGGCCGGCGACGATGTCGTTGACGCGTCGCAGCTCGTCGTCGAGCGCCTGCTGGAAATCGGTGCGGGCATCGACCAGCTTCTGCGACTGACCGGCCATCACGCCGCCGATCGACGACAGGTCGGCTTCCAGTGCGCGCTTCAGTACATCGCGGCCTTCGGCCAGCTTCTCGACCTGTGCAGCAACAAGCCCATCGATGGCGGCACGGCTTTCGGCCAGCTTGGCAAGATCGTCTTCCAGCGACCTGGCAAGCAGGGCCCTGTCGGCTGCCAGTCTGTCGCCATGGCCGGAAACCAGAGTGCTGACGCGGGCGAGATCGGCATCCAGCGCCTCGGAGAACTGGGCGCGGTTGTCGACCAGCTTCTGCGATTGATCGGCAATCGTCGCACTGATGGTGTTGAGGTCGGATTCCAGCGCACGCTTGAGGATATCGCGGCCTTCGGCGAGTTTCTCGACCTGGCCGGCGACCAGCCCGTCGATGGATTCGCGGCTTTCGGCCAGCTTGGCAAGATCCTCCTCCAGGGCGCGGGTAAGCATGTTGCGGCCCTCGGCCAGCCTGCCGACATGGCCGGCGATGGCTTCGTCGATACCGCTGCGGCTATCGCCGATCCTGGCGAGGTCGGCTTCCAGAGCGCGCTTGAGGATATCGCGGCCTTCGGCGAGCTTCTCGACCTGGCCGGCGACCAGCCCGTCGATGGACGCGCGGCTGTCGGCGAGCTTGGCGAGATCTTCTTCCAGGGCCTGGGACAGAAGGGAGCGGTCCGCCGCCAGCCTGCCGCTGTGGCCGGCGACAAGGTTGCTGACGCTGGAGAGATTGTCCTCCAGTGTCTTGGAAAGGAGAGAGCGATCCGCGGCGAGACGTTCGCTGTGACCGGCGACAAGATGATTGACGCTGGCCAGATCGGCATCGAGAGCCTGCGCGAACTGGGCACGGCTGTCTGCCAGCTTCTGCGACTGGTCGCCAATCGCTGCCGTGATGGTGTTGAGATCGGCCTCCAGCGCACGCTTGAGGATGTCGCGGCCTTCGGCGAGCTTCTCGACCTGGCCGGCGACCAGCCCGTCGATGGACGAACGGCTGTCGGCGAGCTTGGCAAGATCATCCTCCAGAGCCCTTGCAAGCAGCGAACGATCCGCAGCGAGGCGTTCGCTGTGGCCGGCGATCAGATGATTGACGTTGCCGAGATCGGTTTCCAGTGCCGAAGAGAAGAGGGCGCGGTTGTCTGCCAGCTTCTGCGACTGGTCGCCGATAGCTGCCGTGATGGCGCTGAGGTCGGCTTCCAGCGCACGCTTGAGGATGTCGCGGCCTTCGGCGAGCTTCTCGACCTGACCGGTGACCAGTCCATCGATGGACGAGCGGCTGTCGGCCAGTTTGGCAAGATCGTCTTCCAGGGCCCGGGCAAGCTGCGAGCGGTCGGATGCAAGCTGTTCGGCATGCCCGCGTACGAGCTCGCTGACGCTGGCCAGGTCCTGCTCCAGCAGGCGGGCGAACTGCGCACGGTCGTCCGTCAGCCTTTGCGACTGGTCGGAAATGACCGAGCTGATCGTGCCGAGATCGGCCTCGAGCGCGCGCTTGAGGATGTCGCGGCCTTCAGCGAGCTTCTCGACCTGACCGGCAACCAGTCCGTCGATCGAGGCACGGCTTTCGGCGAGCTTGGCCAGATCCGATTCCAGGGTCTGCGACAGCAGGCTGCGTTCGTTGGCGAGCTGGCCGGAGTGGTCGGTGACCAGCCGGCGGATGCTGGACAGGTCGGCGTCGAGCGCACGACCGAGTTGGTCGCGATCGTCGGCGAGCTGTACCGAGTGGCTTTCCATCAGCGCCTTGATGCTGTCGACGTCGGCTTCCAGCGCACGCGCCAGCACGGCGCGGCCCTCGGAGATCTTGGCAACCTGGCCTGCGACCAGATTGTCTATATCGGTGCGGCTTTCGGTCAGCTTGTTGAGGTCTGCCTCGAGAGCGCGGGCGAGGATGGAGCGACCTTCGGCCAGCTTGCCGACATGGCCGGAGACCATTTCGTCGATGATGGTGCGGGCATGCACCAGCTTGTCGGCATCTTCGTTAAGGGCGTGGGTCAGGCGCGATCGACCTTCCTCCAGGCGCTCGAGATGGCTGCCGAGCGAAGCGTCGATGGCCGCACGGGACTCATTGACCTTGCGCAGATCCTCTTCCAGCGCACGGCTGATGAGATTGCGTCCTTCGGACAGCATATGCACCTGCGAGGTGACAGCCTCGTCGATGGCGGCACGGCCCTCGGAGAACTTCTCCAGGTCAGCCTGCATGGCGGCAGCCATGCGCTCGCGGCTCTCTTCCAGCTTGCGGCTGTGGTTCTCGACCGCTTCCTCGATACCCACGCGAGCGTCCGCGAGGCGGGCGATGTCGGCATCGAATGTACGCGACACAGCGTGGCGTGCCGCCTCCATGCGGCCGGCGAAGTCGCTTGCACGTGCCTCCAGCATCGTCGACGTCGAGGTGACGATGTCGGCCATGTCGGCGCCGATCTGTGCCTTGCCCTGATCGATGATGGCCGACAGCGTGTCCTTGCCTTCCGTGAAGGCGGTGGCAATGTCGCGGGCACGATCGACCAGCGTTTCATTGATCTGGCGGGCACGGGCTTCCAGCGCGGCGTTGAGCTTCTGCGTACC